>NZ_JAVXIQ010000024.1:0-54423 GCF_036648275.1 Hafnia sp.
TGATACTGAGTGCGTTCACCGGCGTTGTTTTCCGTGGCGGAGAGGCGGCCACGGGTGTCGTACTCATAACGCAGCGTGAGGCCTGCGGGGCGGCAAATCTCTCGGCGTTGCCCCCAGCGGTCATAGCGGTATTCGGTGGTGTTGCCCGAGCAGTCGGTGTAGCGAGAGAGCTGGCCGCTGCGTGTCCATGTGAGGGATTTTTGCCCGCCGCCGGCATCGGTCATCGTACAGGGCTGCGAGCTGGCGTCGTCGGCATAGGCATAGCGTACGGTGCGGTTAAGGGCGTCACTTTCAGCCGTTAGACGGCCAAGCGCGTCATAACTGCGCACGAGGCGACGGTCATCGGGCAGTATCGTTTGAGTCAGTAAACCGTGGAGATTATAGCCAAAGCGGGTGCGGTTGCCGTCGGGGGCGACGATGCTGGTGAGCTGACTGGTGGTAATATCGTGGGTGAACGCCGTTTTTCGGCCCAGCGCATCGGTTTGCGCCATCAGCAGATAGCCCACCACCTCGTTGTGGCTTTCACTATCGTCGGCGTACGTACGTTTCACCACCCGCTTAAGGCCTTTTTCACCGGTGTAATAGTAGGTTTCACGACGGCCCAGACTGTCGGTCACCGTGGTGCTGTCGGCGGCATAATCGAACTGATAATCCAGCCCGTTGGGATTGCTTTGGGTCACGGCGCGGCCCAGTGCGTCGTAGGTATAGCGGCTGACGGGGCGACCCAGGTAGCGGTGGGCGGTCATGCGCCCGAGTAAATCGGGGTGATAAGCGAACTGGCGAATGGCCTGCCCGCTGCGGTCATACACGGTTTGCAGTTCACCGCGCGGGGTGTATTCGTAACGCACTAGCGGGTCGGTGGGCACATCGGGAAAGTCGGGGTCATGCACCAGAAACACCGCCGAGAGGCGAACGCCGTTGTCACGCCCCCATCCACCACGCTGCGCACAGACCGCCTCGGCGATATGCTGGTGCTCCAGCCGATAACGCCGCCCCACGCTGTCCTCAACCTCGGTGATGACGCCGGAATATAGGTCAGTACCGGCGTAAACGTACTGTAATTCCTGCCCAAAACGGTCACGCATGCCGCGCAAAAAACGCCGTGCTGATAAGGGCGCAGGGAGTGCGGTGTGGCCTTCGTCTTCCGAAATACCGAGCACCCACCACGGGCCGAGAGCGTCGGCGGTACACAAATACAGATGTGAATTTAACCGCCATGACTCGGGCAGGGTGCTCCAGAGCATCGCCAGCGGGTGGTTTTTGTCGCGCTCAAGCAGGCCGCCGCGCACCAGCCACAGGGATTCGCTGCGGCTGAAATGCGCCTCACCCACGGCGAGCGTGTTGAAATGCAGGCTGCGCCCACCGTTATCGTTGAGGATAAGGCCGGTTTTGGTTACCAGCAGGCTGACGCCGCTGGGCAATTGCCAGCCGGGGCCGAGCAAGCCCACGGGCGAGGGGGTATTGGTTTGGTAGCTGCTGTAGCTGCGGGACAGGATAAAAGGCACCGCGGCCGGTAAGGCGACGTCAGTTTCGGCGGAGAGGACCTTGGCGCCCAATAATGGGTTGACGGGCTTACCGACTTTTTGTCCATCGGGACAGGTCGAACAGGCCACGCCGCTGGGTGCGCCAATCAACACGCCTAACGAACCCTGCGTGATAGGGCCGCCGATCGTAGTTTCGTCTGTTTGACGCGCTGCGGGTAATCCGATCATGTTATACCTTCCTTAGTATCGACTGCATTTAGTAGCATCCTGGTCCACCGGCGCCGCTTGGCCCACCACCACCCATGCCTCCATCGAAACCATCAGGGTCAGTGTCCTTAGGCAGTTCTGGAGGCGACAATGTGGCTCCGCAATTCCAGTTAATCAGCGTCGAATCGCCGCTTAAGGCGAGTGAAGACTGAAGATTAATGGTGTTCCCAATGAAGTGGATATTTCCTTCTTTGGTCAGAACAATTCGTGCTCCACCGCAGGAAAGCTCCAGATGCTCTCCTGCAGAGTAGACCGACACCTTGCCAGCGCTTTCGGTTTTACGCTCACCGACACTGACCGTCATTTTTTTACCAATATTCGCGGTATAGTTTTTTCCCACAGTAAGGGATTTCATGATTCCAACCTGCAGTGCTTCAATCAGCGCGACAGAGGTGTTCATAATACCGCCGACAACGGTTTGATAGAGGGAACCCACGCTGAGAATTTTGGCAACGCCAATCGTCTCTTTTTTAGCGATGTTTACCGTTTCCATTTCATTTTTATGCACATGAATAATTTGGTTTTTTTTCACCGTTGTTATCTGGTTTTTATCAACGGTAACGGCCTGATTCTTTTTCACATGCTCGGTATGATTGGCGTCAACGGTAGTGCTGCGGTTATTGAGAACGTCAGTATTCATGTCTTTTTGGGCATGGATGTAGACCTCCTCACGGCCTGCTTCATCCTCAAAACGAAGCTCATTAAAGCCGTCACCTTTGTGTGTTTTGGTTTTAAACGTGGTTTTTGTTTTTTCTGCGGGCAAATTTAGCGGAGGACGATTATTTCCGTTGTAGGTACATCCCGTGATGATGGGGCGATCGATATCCCCATTCAGATAAGAAACAATGACCTCTTGGCCAATGCGAGGCGTTGCGAGGAAGCCAAATCCATTACCGTTCCATCCATGAGCAACACGAACCCAGCATGAGGCTTTGTCATCTTCAGCGTCGTAACGATTCCAATGGAAAAACACTTTAACGGCACCATCTGCGTCTACATAAATTTCTTCCCCTTTGGGGCCAACGACTTCGGCAACTTCATCTCCATCAGCCTGTGGTTTGAAGATGAAGGGTGCCCGCCAGTCTGCTTTTCCGCTCATAAAGCTGAAACTATTGGTTAATGTCGTACCGCCTTGATTATCCTCTTCTTCTAACGCTTCAGGCATTTTACCGTGGTGTTCAATGGCCGTTATTTGCCAAAGATCGTTCATGGTTTGGAGTGGATGTTCAGTGATCCTGAACATGTAGCCCGGCATCAAACGGATGCAGTTAGATTGAGCATGCCCAGCTCGGCTATCTGAGCGAAGTTGCTCAAGCCGATATTTCACCATAGGCGCTGCTTCGGCATCTTTTTGAAAGCGGCCATAGCTTTCAAAAACTGTATGGCTATTTGATACGTTTTCCGTCTCGGCCGAATGCTCTAAGAAGTAATCTGGAATGTGGTAGTTGCGGTCTTTATGCGCCGTTTTGCCCGGGCGCATTGAGGCGCCAAAGCGTAAGCTATGGATAATATCTCCATCCATAGCTGTTTTAGGGTGTGGGTTATAGAATAATAAATCGGTACCAGACATCGCTAAATGTGTATCGCTATACTGCATTCCATCGGCGTCGAACCAAAAAACCACGCCTTCTTCGGACGCAAGGCGGCAAAAAAATTGATAGTCTGACTCTCTTTTTTGGGTCACAAATTCTCGCGGTTGATGTGCATCTTTTAATTGAACGCAGGAGGCTTGAATCTGATTTTGCTGTAGTAGCTCGGTTAAAACTTGGGGTACCGAACGCTGATGGTAAATGCGACTTTCTTGATTTAGCGTCATCGTCCACATTTCGGGACGAATCGTTAATGTATAAAACGTGCGTCGAAATCCGCTATCGCCGTGCTCAGCACGGGCAACGATACCGGCTATTGTTCGTTGCTTAATATCATTAACTGTTATTGTTAATGACGCAGGCAAAAGAAGTAAGTCATCAATATTAATGTTCGCGTTATGGCTAACCAGCGTTAGGGTTAGTTCAAATAGCTCTGAGAGTTTTTCGTTTAAATGAAACTCTGCTACATCAAAAGTATTTGTTGGTAACCCACCAATTTGGCACGAAAAATACAGTCCATTTTTCATCGTGAAGTGTCCTTACACTATTTTCCGTTGACCAGATACATGACGCCAAAAAGCTATTGTTGCTTTGGTTAAGAGCAAATAAATAGCTCAGTACAATCGCGAAAACATATATCTTGCTGTCAGGTCGAATGTTGACATAGTTTGCGATGAACCATTTTTAGGCGATTTCAAACTGCGCTATGTCTTTCATTGCTTGTGTCGGTATCCAGTATGAACATAAAACACAAGAGCGAGCTTTACGTGTGGATGCGTATGCGGGTTAATTTATAACCTGATGGGGATTTATTAAAATTAATTGATAATTAAGAAAAAATTAATTTTCTCGATAAACAAAAAAGGCCACTGTAATCAGTGGCCTGTAAACTATTTTTCATTTATTACGATGACGTTTTAATCACACCGGTGGCAAATCAAACAACAGAATTTCTGCTTTGTCGTCTGCATGGATCGAAATAGCCGCTTCGTCCCAAATTGCCACACCGTCTGCGGTACTGACGTGCTGGCCGTTGATAGAAACATTACCTTTAACCACCTGAATCCAAACGCGGCGGTCGGCCTGCATCTGATAGACGCTTTGTTCGTCTTTCAACAATGCCCAGCGGGTCAGCGTCATGTCTTGGAACACCTTCAGCGATCCATCACGGGCATCAGGAGAAAGCACCAACTGGCGGCCCTGTGGGACATCAAACGCTTTTTGCTCGTAGCGTGGCGTCAGGTTTTTCTGATCTGGAATGATCCAAATCTGATACAGATGTAAATCGCGATCCTGATGGGCATTAAATTCAGAATGGCGAATACCGGTACCGGCGCTCATGATCTGAAACTCACCGGCGTTAACCTGTTCTTTGTTGCCCATGCTGTCTTGGTGAGCAACTGCCCCTTCCATTACATAAGTCAGGATTTCCATATCTTTATGTGGATGGGTTGGAAAACCTTCACCTGCCGCGATTTTGTCGTCGTTAATTACGCGTAATGCGGAAAAACCCATGAAGTCTGGATCGTAATAATCGGCGAAAGAAAATGAGTGCCAGCTGTCCAGCCAACCATGATTTGCGTGACCACGGTCATTTGCTTTACGGATATAAATCATAATCAAAATCTCCTATGAGCCAGCCAATCAGGCTCTTGTTGTTGAAATCTAGTTTAGACCTAAGCCGATAATATGAAAGCGTAAAAAACTCATCCCTCTGTTCAAAAAATCAGAACAAGATCTCCATTTAAAGCCAAAATTGGTTTGTTTTAATGCGTGAAAAACAAGAATTTTTCTCATTTAAACCCTTGACTCTGGAGTGGACTCCAAGGTGTAGACTGCTATTAAATCTCGATTATTTCTCTTTTCCGTTTAGCGGATAACCTCACGGAGGTCAGCATGTCTGAGCATATTCACCATTCACATGGAAAGAATCCTACACACGAGCATAGTCATAACCATGCGAGTTCTTCATGCGGCTGTGGTCACAGCCATAGCAAAACCCAACATGGTTGTTGTTCTGATAAGCCCGCATCGCAAGATAACCATGCCAGCTCGGTTTCTTCCTCGGCTTCAGAGGGGGATAGCTGCTGTAGCGGCGGCCATTGTCATGATGATGGCGCTAATGAGGACGAACACCCCTCAGCATCTCCTCTTACACCTCCACCGATAGGCAGTCAGCGTTTTAGCTGGAAAATCCGCGGAATGGACTGCCCTAGCTGTGCCAAAAAGATAGAAACTGCGGTGGGGGGCATCCCCGGCGTGGAACGCGCCGCCGTGCTGTTTGCCACTGAAAAGCTGGTTGTCGATGCAGGGCATGACGTTAGCCAAAAAGTACAGGCTGCGGTGGAAAAAGCCGGTTTTGTGTTACTCGGTGCGGGTGGCACGAAAACTCAGCCTGAAAATGGTTTTTGGAAAGAATACGGTCTGTTGATCTCGCTAGTGGTCATGATGATCGTCAGCTATGGCATTGAACAGTTTAGTCCAGCATTAGGCCGTATCGCATTTATTGCCACCACGCTAGTCGGTTTGGCTCCGGTGGTTCGACAAGCGTGGAACCTGACGCGTAGCGGTACGCCGTTCGCGATTGAAACCTTGATGAGCATTGCCGCAATTGGCGCACTGTTTATTGGTGCAACCGAAGAAGCCGCGATGGTGCTGCTGCTGTTCATGATCGGCGAACTCTTAGAGTCTTACGCCGCGAGCCGCGCGCGTAAAGGCGTGACGGCGCTTATGGCGCTGGTGCCGGAAGATGCCGTCGTGGTTGAAAACGGTCAACGTAGAACGGTTGCGGTGTCGTCGTTGATGCCGGGACAAATTATCGAAGTTGCGCCGGGCGCACGTATGCCTGCGGATGCTGAATTGTTGGCAGATGGCATTAGCTTTGATGAAAGTGCGCTGACCGGTGAGTCGGTTCCGGTTGAGCGCCAAAGCGGAGAGAAAGTGGCTGCTGGGTCGCTGGTTGTTGATCGCGTATGCCAGCTTCGCGTGGTATCGGAACCGGGCAATAATGCGATTGACCGCATACTTCAACTGATTGAAGAGGCGGATGAACGCCGAGCACCTATTGAGCGTTTCCTCGATCGTTTCAGTCGTTATTACACGCCAGCGATTATGTTGTTCTCGCTGTTGGTGATTTTGGTGCCGCCGCTGTTATTTGCCCAGCCTTGGGATACTTGGATTTATCGCGGCCTAACCATGTTGCTCATTGGCTGCCCATGCGCGTTGGTTATTTCGACTCCGGCAGCTATCACCTCGGGGTTGGCTGCCGCAACTCGCCGTGGTGCATTAATTAAAGGCGGTGCTGCGCTGGAACAGCTAGGAAGAGTCACCACCATCGCTTTCGACAAAACCGGCACGCTGACGCAGGGAACTCCGCAGGTAACAGACGTTGTTGCTTTGTCAGGGATCAACACCGATCAGATTTTGACGTTAGCCGCTGCGGTTGAAGTGGGCTCGCATCATCCTTTGGCGCAGGCGATTGTCCGTAATGTTGCTGATAAAAAATTAGCCATGCTAACCGCCGACGATCGTCAGGCGAAGGCCGGTGTTGGGGTTGAAGGCGTGGTTAACGGCGCGCTGGTTCAGGTGATGGCACCGACTAAACTGCCGCAGGATGCCTTGAGCGAAGATGCACTTGCGCAGATCCACGCGTTAGAGAGCGCGGGGAAAACGGTGGTCGTGGTGATTCAGGCACAGCAACCTATTGGCGTTATTGCATTAAGTGACACCTTACGTGCAGACGCCGTAGAAGCCTTAGCACGGCTGAAACAAATGGGGATCAGCGGCGTGATGCTAACCGGTGATAATCCGCGCGCAGCGGCTGCTATCGCCAGTAAGCTGGGCATTGAATACCGCGCAGGCCTGCTGCCAGCCGATAAAGTAGATGCTTTGACGGCACTCAGCCAAAAAGCGGATACGGCGATGGTCGGGGACGGCATTAACGATGCGCCTGCCATGAAGGCGGCGAGTATTGGGATTGCGATGGGCAGTGGCTCAGATGTGGCGCTTGAAACCGCTGATGCAGCGTTAACGCATAACCGTCTCACCGGATTGCCGGAAATCATTGCGCTGTCGCGCGCGACACATGCCAATATTCGACAAAATATCACCATTGCGTTGGGGCTTAAGGCCGTCTTTATGGTGACAAGCCTATTAGGATTGACGGGGTTATGGTTGGCCGTTTTGGCAGATTCTGGTGCAACAGCCTTGGTTACTGCTAACGCTTTAAGATTATTAAGAAAGTCGAAGTAACGTAATAACGCCCTGTTATTACTAGAAAATAAATCGCGGCTAAAGCCTACTTTAGCCGCGATGCGCATTTTATGACTTACGATACACACATGGTTTATTGGTATACTCTCGCCCTTAATTATTCTCTTGGTGAATTTCACTTGAGTTTCCACTCATATTCTCATCCTTAAAATCTGATAAAAAATGAAAAACTCTGCGCTGTTTGTGCTGCTTCCTGCTGCAATTATTTCCTCCTCAGCCTTTGCTGATACACCAGCTACGCCGGCTTCGACTCAGGCCATGATTGATCAGGCGGCAACGCCGGTTCTTATGGGAAGTGATGCCCACACGACGACGACATCATCAGCGCCGGTTGCTGCGACGCCTGAAAAAGAATCTTCTATCCTGCCTATTTGGGGAGATGAAGCACGCGCACGCGGCTATGATTTACCGCTGCCGTTTGGTGTCAGCGTTAGCCATATGAATATCCGCCAGAACATTAATGTGGATAGCATTAATTTCAATGGGTTGGGATGGGATAGTTACCAGCTTCCATCGAGTTTATTCGATATAAAAGTAGATAAGACTCGCCAGAAAAGTAAAACCGATACGTTGAAATTGGATATGTGGCTGTTGCCATTCATGAACGTGTACGGGATTGTGGGTCATACCAAAGGCAGTTCTTTATCCAAAGTGTCGGTTAATTCCGATCCTTCGAAATACCCTATGGGCAGCATGGACTGGATTATCGCCCGAGTAGTAAAAGGCATGCATGATAGCGGCCAACTGCAAGATCTCGATTTCAAATTGAAATTTAAAGGCACAACCTACGGCGCAGGTACGACTTTTGTCGGTGGCTATGAAGACTGGTTCGCTATGGTTGATATGAACTATACGCAAACTCGTTTTGATATTTTAGATGGCAGCATTGACGCTTTCACGCTGTCTCCACGCGTTGGCTATCGTTTTACTATCCCTGCGATTGATGCCTTGCACATGGCACCAAGCAAACTGAATGTCTGGGTCGGAAGCATGTATCAGGACGTTCAGCAGGAGTTCAAAGGCAGCCTATCAGACCTTAATATGCCGGGCGATTTAGCTGGTTTGATGAACATCGCCGATCCTGACGGTAAAGGCCGTTTTGACGTCAAACAGCATCTGCAATCGCCTTGGAACGTCTTAGTCGGTGCGCAGTATGAAATTACCCGTAACTTCAATGTTCTGACTGAAATTGGTTTTGCTGAACGTAATAGCTTCTTTGTCTCCGGTGAGTACCGCTTCTAATGCGGGGCATTGGCGGGCTTTGGCTCGTGGTTTGCCTTAGCATTTCTTCTTTCGCACAGGCAGGAGATCTCCTGCCATCGCGTCAGCAGGTGGATGGCTGGTTAAAAGGGCTCGGTTCGGACAACCAGTTTAACCCTGATAAAGGTATTGATTGGGGCGTGATGCCGGGCCCCTTTTATACGCCAGAGTTAGGCTTGGGCGTAGGTATGGCCGTGGTTGGCATGTATCGTCCGGACAAAAACGATCACGTTAGCCAGAATTCAACGCTCTCACTGAGCGGATTTGCCAGTTCTACCGGCGCTTTCGGTTTAGGTTTAGAGAACTACAGCTTCTTTGCTGACGACGCGTGGCGCTTTTATCTCAGCGGTGCACTCAACGATATGCCTACCTATTACTGGGGAACGGGATTTAGTGCTGGCCGCAACAATGACGATAAACAGAAATATACCTCGCAGGAATTCAGCGCTAAGCCCGATCTGCTCTACCGAATTGCACCGAACACTTATTTAGGCCTTGGCTGGTCATTTTCTTCTGTTCATGCCGCATCGATTCAAGACAAAGATCGCGGAACGCTAGAGCGCGAAAAAGCGGGTACTTCGGTGCTGAGCTCGGGCGCTAGCGCAACGTTTACCTACGACACCCGTGATTTTGTTTCCAATCCCCAACATGGTCAGTTGGTGAATTTAACCTATACCTATTATGCTCCAGGGCTTGGCAGTGATACCCGCTTTGATTCTTTGGACAGCCGCTATGCGCTTTACCATGCATTAGATGACAAAAATGTGCTGGCATGGGAGATTGATGGCCGCTTCACGCACGGCGATGTTCCATGGAATATGCTGCCATTGCTGGGCAGCAACAATCGGATGCGTGGTTATTACGAAGGACGTTATCGCGATCGAAACGTGGTGAGCACGCAAATCGAATATCGACGAAAGCTAGATTGGCGTCATGGCGTCGTTGGCTGGCTGGGAACGGGCACGATGGGACCAAATACGCGAGATTTAGGCCAAAGCGCATGGCTGCCCTCGGTGGGCGTGGGCTATCGTTTTGAATTTAAGCCGCGTATGAACGTTCGTCTCGATCTTGGTGTCGGTAAAGGCAGCACGGGATTCTATTTTCAGGTAGGGGAAGCATTTTGAACATTGTGCTCAAATATGGACTATCGAGTCTGATCTTGCTGACATCTGCCTGCTCAGCGAATGTTAAATTGCCGATTACGCCTGATCTATCAACTGTGCCTCAGCAGAGCGCTACGCGTGTGTGGCCAACGGTTGAACGACTTTCTGCCCCCGATGGATTACGTCCGTGCTGTGCTTTTGGCTATAACTTAAAAGCACAGGCTCTAGGGATCCCTGTTCCCTTTTATCAGCTCAATAACGTGGTAGAGGCTGATTCATTGGGGGAACACCACTATAACGACAGTCTGTTTGGTGCGGTTGCCAATCTCATGGGGATCAGCAGCGAACAAGATGGTTTGCTGTATACCACACGGGGTGGATTCATCGATATTGCGCATGTGCGTGATACGGCGGATATGACGCTCTATCTGTTTAGCCATATTTGGCCACAGCTGGGTCAGGCACAAACTATCGAACTCAGCCAAGAACTCGCGAAACGCAAAATCACGCTGTTTGCATTCACGCCTCCGCAGGACGAAGCCGAGCGCTTTACGTTGGCCGCTTATCTCTCGAGCTATTTAGCGTTCCAAGTAGCTGCGTGGCATGAAATTGCTCAGTGGTATGGTTTTGAGTCAGTTCCCGGATTTTCAGAGGGAATTTCTGCCTTTTCACCGGAAGATCTCTATTCGAACTTGGTCGGTGCTCGTTTGGCAACGTCATTGATTTTGCAAGGACACACGGCTTCGGTAGCGCAGTTTAATATGGCTATGCAGACAGTTTTGCCAGATGCGTTGCATCGCCTAGGTGCGGTTGACGCCAGCGATACGCGTTTCCAATTCGATATGCTGGATGGTAACTGGTGGAATAGCCATCGCGCCGTGCCGGAGAAATTTCTGGTGTTGAAACGTAACTACCTAACGGAAGACGATCGCGTGCCTACGCCGGTTCCGGGTGAGCAGGCGAAGCCGCTGCGCCTTCAGCTTCCCAGCGAATGGGCTGGCTTGAAGATGCAAGCGCTGGGAGAACTTCAGCTTTGGCCTGGTCGTTCCATGAAGCAACTGCCTGCGCCTGCCAAATACTATACTTTCCGTGATTTTCCCGCCTTGGCGCTTCATGCCAGAGTTGAGGATGCCGTGGATTTGAGCGCGCAAAAATAGTAGAGAGATGAAGCTAAAGGGACGTAAGCGTGCGTCCCTTTTTTGCAATGTTTAGCCGATTAGTTTGCGGTTTCGTCAATCACTTTGCGGGCGATAGCAAACAGCGATTGATAATGACTCTCGCGATCGGTGATGTCTTCTTCAACGCCTATAGTGTTGTAGAGGAAGGTAATTTTAGTGTCCTCAATGCCTAAGTAGCTGCCACAGCTGGTGAGAAAGTCGGTGATGTTTTTTTCCCAACCGTATTTCACAAAGCCTGATTGCGAGCCACCAACCAACGCTACCCAGCGAATTTTTTTCGCCGGAAAACCTTTCCCGCCGTAAGCGAGTCCATGGTTCCAAACGCGATCCATATACCCTTTAATCATGGCCGGATAGCTGTACCACCACAGTGGGAAGACAACCACCAGCGTGTCGTGACCTTCCAGTTCGCTATATAGCTGATGCACATCAGGCGAATATTGCTTATTTGGGTTTTCCCAGTCCGGCTCATCTTCAACGTCTAGCACAGGATTAAACCCTCTGCGGTAAAGGTCGAGCGTGGTAACGTCGATAGCATGGTGGGCGGCTTGGCTTTGCATGGCCTCAACAATATGTGCGGTCAATGAATCAGCGCGAGGATGCGCCCATACAATATACATTTTCTCTGATTTCATGGAGTTATCTCAATCTCTTAAGGTGTGGCTGACACTTTACGAGGGAAAGATAATTCTGTAAAAGTGAGTATTTGAGATAGGTTGATGAAGGATTTTCACTAATGCGGCTGAACTTTTCCGATTTTGCTCCGTTCATCGTTGTTGCGCGGCATAAAAGTTTTCGTGCGGCGGGAGATGAGCTTGGCTTGTCACCTTCGGCGATAAGCCATGCGATTAAGCAGCTTGAGCAACGGCTCAAAATCCGGCTATTCAACCGCACCACACGCAGCGTTGCGCTGACCGAAGCCGGTAAGAGTTTATACGATCGAATGCGCCCCGCATTTGATGAAATTAATACCATGATCGATGAAGTGAACTGCTTTCGTGATTTGCCGATGGGAACATTAAAAATTAATGCGGCGCGTGTGGCAGCTAAGCTATTTTTGATTCCGTTGGTTGTCGGTTTTTCTCGCCAGTATCCTGATATCAAAGTAGAAATCACCACCGATGATAAACTGGCTGAAATCGTGGGTGAGGCTTTTGACGCAGGAGTTCGCCCAAGTGCGATTGTGGAAAAAGATATGATCGCTATTCCTATCGGCCCACCGGTTAAGTTTGTCGTGGTCGCCACGCCGGATTATTTCACCCAGCATGGCAAGCCTACTCATCCGCGTGAGCTGGTGGATCATCAGAGCGTTATCTTTCGTTTCCCCAGCGGGCGGCCTTACCACTGGGAATTTTACGGGCCTGAAGGAAAGCTAGAGCTTGCCCCCAACGGCAATATTATTTTGGACGACGTAGATGCGATGCTGGATGCCACTTTGCTCGGGGCGGGTATTGCCTTTTTGTATTATGACCAAGTGAAATCTCATCTTGAAAGCGGTCAGTTGGTTTCCGTACTCGACGAATGGTTACCGGAGCAGCCAGGATTTCAGCTGTACTACCCGAGTCGGCAATATATGACCTGCGGCTTGCGTGCCTTTGTCGATTATATTAAATCCTCTTGAACGGATGGCTGAAAATCACTCAACTGTAAACCTACTTCGCCCAACATTCATGTGCGTCCTTGAGTAGAATTGTTGCCTAAATCTGCAATGGGCAAAAGACTTCGTGATTTTATTACTTCTCACCACCGTGTTGTGGGCATTTTCATTCAGCTTGATTGGCGTTTATCTGGCCGGTCAGGTTGATGGTTGGTTTGCGGTATTAGTGCGAGTCGCGCTTGCTGCGCTGGTCTTTTTACCCTTCTTGCGCTGGCGCGGGGTACAAGCCAAACAGGCTTTGTTGTATATGGTGCTCGGTGCCTGCCAGCTCGGGGTGATGTATTTGTTTTACTACCAGTCCTTCTTGTATCTTTCGGTGCCAGAAGTTCTGCTGTTCACCATCATGACGCCAATTTACGTCACGCTGATCTACGATCTGATGCAGGGAAATCGGCTGCGCTGGGGATATTTATTCAGCGCACTGCTGGCGGTTTTAGGGGCGCTGATTATTCGCTATAACCCGTTAAGCCCGCAGTTTTTGCTCGGTTTTGCTCTCATTCAGGGCGCTAATATCTGCTTTGCGATAGGGCAGGTGGGTTATAAGCGCGTGATGGAAATCAGCCCTATGCCGCAGCGCAACGCGTTTTCATGGTTCTATTTAGGCGCACTTTGTATCGCTTTACCGGCGTGGCTGCTGTTTGGTCATCACCAGATGATGCCCACCACGGGATTACAGTGGGGGATTTTGATTTGGCTTGGCGTGGGGGCTTCCGGTATGGGCTACTTCATGTGGAACTATGGAGCGACGCAGGTGGATGCCGGTACGTTAGCCATCATGAATAACGTGCTGATCCCTGCGGGGCTGCTGGTTAATCTGGCGATCTGGCAGCAGCATCCGGACTGGATCAGACTGATTGCCGGTGGCGTGGTGATTGCGCTTTCGCTATGGGTGCACCGTCGATGGATTGTTCGTCGTGAGATAAAGCATCACGGGTAATCTTGCCGTGATAGACCTGTGCATCACGCACGAACGGCAGGTGCTCACAGGCATGACGGCGGGCGGACTGAATAAATGCTTCGGTCACGGGCTGATTTTGTTCACCGTCACGAACCGCAGAGTACAGACGGCTCCACAAACCATCACCGAGAGGCTTGGTGACGACTAAGCCTTGGCGTTCCACATTCTCCACCACCCAATGCGGCAGCGCAGCGATGCCCATTCGTGCCGCAACCATTTGAATCAGCAACAGCGTGTTATCCACACTTTTCAGTGCGGGCGTGACGCCCGCTGGCTGTAGGAAGTGGCGCCATACGTCTAGGCGTTGGCGTTGCACCGGATAAATCAGCAACGTTTCATCCGCTAAATCCTGCGGCGTGATTTCAGCTTTGCCTGCCAAAGGATGATCGGGCGAAAGCACCAACCGAACCTCATAATCAAACAT
Organism: Hafnia sp.; assembly: GCF_036648275.1. Classification (NCBI taxonomy): domain Bacteria; kingdom Pseudomonadati; phylum Pseudomonadota; class Gammaproteobacteria; order Enterobacterales; family Hafniaceae; genus Hafnia; species Hafnia sp. Next base: position 14,193 of record NZ_JAVXIQ010000024.1, read on the forward strand.
CGGCGTGTAATGCAAATGGCTGCGCGGCAAGATGTCTGACGTCATGACCAGATCCAGTTCACCCTGTTGCAGCGCAGGCTGAGGATCGAAGGTAACACCTGAGTGAAAATCGACGGAAACATCCGGCCAATGCTCACGGAATTTATCTAGCGCTGGGGTAAGCCATTGGATACAGCTATGACACTCAATGGCGATGCGTAGCGCACTTTGGTGTGGCTCGTTGCAGGCTTTCAACGCCTGTTGGATCTGCGGCAAAACCTGTTCCGCCAATCTCAACATAATCTCACCCTGCACGGTAAAACGCAGCGGCTGGCTTTTGCGTACAAATAAGCGATAGCCCAAGCGTTCCTCTAAATCACTGAACTGATGTGAAAGGGCGGACTGCGTTTGATGCAGCTGCGCTGCCGCAGCGGCTAGAGAGCCCGTATTTCTCAGAGCCTGTAGCGTCCTTAAGTGTTTCAGTTCGATCATGAGAGTCTTTCACCTTGAGTGTGAATAATTTGCGCTTGTTCGATATACAGTACCTGTGGATTATGGATGTGTAAACATCTAGATGGCTATACACGGCATAATTCAAGTTGCTGATGCGTTGGTTAGGCTTGTTCACCCTAGTGACATCGCGATCTACCTCCTAGGGCTGACATTTTTCCACCGTTCTTCAAACCGAATTATTCAGAGTATAGCCACAATAATTCCGACGCCGAACGCGGCTATATCGGTGATATCTCTCTACATAATGGGGTAAGAATAATGAGCGTAATCAATCACACTTTAGGTTTTCCGCGTGTCGGCCTGCGTCGCGAACTGAAAAAAGCACAGGAAAGTTACTGGGCGGGCACTATTTCTCAAGATGAACTGCTGGCCGTGGGTAAAGAACTGCGTGCTCGCCATTGGCAACAGCAGCAGCAAGCAGGCGTTGATTTACTGCCGGTCGGCGATTTTGCATGGTATGACCATGTGCTAACCACCAGTCTGTTGCTGGGCAACGTTCCGGCTCGCCACCAAAATGCTGACGGCTCAATCGATCTGGATACGCTTTTCCGCATCGGCCGTGGACGTGCGCCAAGCGGCGAACCGGCGGCGGCGGCTGAAATGACCAAATGGTTCAACACGAACTATCACTACATGGTGCCGGAGTTCACGCAGGGACAGAAATTTTCTCTGGGATGGACGCAGCTATTAGAAGAAGTGGATGAAGCGTTGGCGTTGGGTCATAACGTCAAGCCAGTGCTGCTCGGGCCAATCACCTATCTGTGGCTCGGTAAGGTCAAAGGCGCGCAGTTTGATCGCTTAGACCTTCTGCAAGATATTTTGCCGGTTTACCAGCAGGTTCTGAAAGCGCTGGCAGATCGCGGTATCGAATGGGTGCAAATTGATGAACCTGCGCTGGTGCTCGAACTACCGCAGGAATGGCTTGATGCTTATCAGCCAGCCTATCAAGCGTTGGCGGGGCAGGTGAAACTGCTGCTGACTACCTATTTTGAAGGGATCAGCCATAACCTTGAAACCATCCGTTCGTTGTCGGTTCAAGGCCTGCACGTAGATGCGGTACACGGCAAAGATGACCTGAACGCCTTACATAATGAGTTGCCGCAGGAGTGGGTATTATCGGTCGGTGCGATTAATGGCCGTAATGTATGGCGTGCTGACGTCAGCCAGTGGTTCGAGCGTATTCAGCCGCTGGTGGCTCAGCGTCAAATTTGGGTGGGTTCTTCATGTTCGCTGCTGCATAGCCCGATTGATTTGAGCGTGGAAACACGTTTGGACGAAGAGGTGAAAAGCTGGTTTGCGTTTGCTCTGCAAAAATGTGCTGAGCTGGCGCTGTTAACTCAGGCAATTAACGAACCGGTTGCCGATAATCTGCAAGCGCTGGCGGATTACAGCGCACCGATCCGTGCGCGTCGCAGTTCTCGCCGAGTGCATAACGCGCAGGTGGAACAACGTCTGGCGGCGATTACGGCGCGTGATAGCGCCCGTAACCAGCCTTATGAACAGCGTGCTGAAGCCCAGCGTAAGCGTTTCAATTTACCGGCATGGCCAACAACAACTATTGGTTCATTCCCGCAAACCACGGAGATTCGTGGCCTGCGTTTAGATTTCAAACAAGGCCGTGTTGATGGCAACAACTATCGCACGGGCATCAGCGAACATATCAAACAGGCAATTGCCGAGCAGGAACGCTTAGGTCTGGACGTGTTGGTGCATGGTGAAGCCGAACGTAATGACATGGTGGAATATTTCGGTGAGCATCTTGATGGCTTTGTATTTACCCAAAATGGTTGGGTGCAGAGCTACGGTTCTCGCTGCGTTAAACCTCCGGTCATTATTGGTGATATTAGCCGTCCTGAAGCGATTACCGTTGAGTGGGCGAAATACGCTCAGTCTCTGACGGACAAACCGGTGAAAGGCATGCTGACAGGGCCGGTGACGATCCTCTGCTGGTCATTCCCGCGTGAAGATGTGACGCGGGAAACCATTGCGAAGCAAATCGCGTTGGCGCTGCGTGACGAAGTCGAAGATTTGGAAAAAGCGGGCATTGGTATTATTCAGATCGATGAACCCGCACTGCGTGAAGGTTTACCGCTGCGTCGCTCTGATTGGCAGGCTTATCTGGAGTGGGCGGTTGATGCTTTCCGACTGAATGCGGCCGTTGCACAAGACGACACTCAGATCCACACGCATATGTGTTACTGCGAGTTCAATGACATCATGGATTCTATCGCGGCGCTGGATGCCGACGTGATCACCATCGAGACCTCTCGCTCTGATATGGACCTACTGGAGGCGTTTAAAGAGTTCGAATATCCAAACGAGATCGGTCCTGGCGTGTATGACATCCATTCGCCAAATGTGCCGAGCGTTGAGTGGATTGAAGATCTACTACGTAAAGCCGCGCAAAACATTCCGGCCGAGCGTCTGTGGGTAAACCCAGACTGTGGCTTGAAAACTCGTGCATGGCCAGAAACGCGCCAGTCATTGGCGAACATGGTTAAAGCGGCGCAGCGTCTGCGTGAGCTTGAGGCTTAATAGGAAGCTAGTTACTTGAGTTTAATTATGTTTACTCAAGTTTGATTTTAGGGGAATCGTAGGGATGGGGTCGTAGCAGCTTTAGCTGCCGGAGCGCCCCGCCCTGCGATAGCCCCGTGTATCTCGGTTTAATAAACGGTCGATAAAATATCTTTGGTTTCGGATGCTGCGCAATGCAGCATCCGGCTTATCAGTTACAGGCATTGAGGAATCGCGACAAAAGAGCTGCCGTCGTTGGTGGTGAGATAGTAAGTTGCGTTTGCTGGCTGATAAATTAAATGCTTACCGCTGCGATATCCGCGCAGACTATCGACATCAGCACTGTACCAGCGCTCATTCGCATTGCTTGGGCTTTTATCATAGGCATCCCCACCGATGCTTTTGTTTTCTAAAAGTAAATTACTCGCCCAAATAGATTCTTGTGTGTTTCCGCTCCAGCCAAATCGCTTTGCTTTGTCGGTGGTGACATAGCTAGTGGGTAGCTCTTGGTGCTGATTGATTTGGCGGATTAACGAGCTCAAACCCTGAGTATCATTGATGGTGGCTGAAGATTGATGCATGAGCTGTTCGTTGGCCTGACGCACCACGCTTTCGCAGTTAGGTAGCTGCTCCGCCAAACTGGATGCAGAAAACACCAGCAACGCTGAAGCCAATAAGGTGTGATGGTACCTGATTCTTCTCATAATTTGCCTCCGTACCTAGCTAAACATATGAATCAAACCGTCATGGAGCTGTTGCGTATAACGAGGCCACCACGCGAAGTGATGTCCTGCCGAATAGGGTGTTTTAGTTATGAGCAAAGAAAGAAGGTTTGTACGGAATGAATTTGCAGCTATCCATTCCTTAACAATATAAAAGCAAACAAAATGCAACAAGGCATTAACATAATGTGCCATGTGATGAAAAGGTCAAACCAAAGAACCTCTTGGCATTAAAATCTCTGTGTTATTCTCAAAAAAACCAAATCAAGCCTATTGATATCAAGGATGCAATGCTGATGAGAGAACTTACCCATGCGCTGACGTTGTGGTTACAGCAGCCTGAGCGACAAGGACAAGTGTATTTTACGGGTAATCAGCAACCTGCTCCGGAATTGGCATATCAGGTTAATTTCCCCCGCTTAGAACTGGTTTTGGAAGGCCAGCAAAAAATGAGGTGGGAGGATGTGCAGGGCGGTTCAACTGAGCAGATTCTACAAGCGGGTGACGCTTTGTTTGTACCTGCCGGAGGTTGGAATAGCCCAGAATGGGGCTCGGTAGTAACAACGCTGAGCGTATTGTTCGGCAAGCAGCAGCTTGGTTTTAGCCTATTGAGCTGGAATGGCGAGCAGTATCAGGATTTGGGCAAGCAAAACGTGGCGCGCCGTGGCCCGCGCGTAGGCTCATTTTTATTGCAGGCGCTGAATGAACTGGCGTGGAATCAGCGCGATCAAAACACAGCACGTTTCATCGTGAAGGGATTGATCAGCCATTGTTTAGATTTACTCGGCAGCCAGGTTCAGACCGCATCGCGTAGTCAGGCACTGTTTGACGCGGTGCGTCAGCATGTCGATGAGTTTTATCGCGATCCATTAACCCGTGAGTCTGTTGCGCAGGCATTTTATATTTCGCCTAACTACCTTTCACATTTATTCCAAAAAGCGGGGGGCGTAGGTTTTAATGAATATCTTAACTACACGCGCCTTGAACAGGCCAAGCATTTACTGAAACGCTACGATATGAAAGTGAAGGAAGTCGCTCATGCGTGTGGTTTTGTCGATAGTAACTACTTTTGCCGGCTGTTTCGGAAAACTACCGAGCGTTCCCCTTCGGAGTATCGCCGCCAGTATCGGAGCCAGTTATTGGATAAGGCGTAGCAAAACGGCCTAGCGAATGTTCTATCTAGCGAATGTTGATGTGAGTTTCCTGCGGTGATGTGACGATTTTTTTCACCGCTGATAACGTGCGTTCAGGGAAGCGGAGAAAGGTGTTGATGCTGCTGTGAACGCAGCGGCAATGGGTAAAGCGTTCAGCGCCTTCCAGTTCAATATCAGCAATTAATAACACGACATCCGCTAAGGCTATGTCGTGCTCTGATAGCTGGTTTTCGATACCAAGTGCCCCTTGAGTTTCAATTTTTACCTGCCATTTTTCCTGTTGGCAGATTTTCTCCAATCGCTCTGCTGCCATATAGGTATGAGCTACGCCGCTAATACAGCCAGTAACCGCGACCAGTTTTATTGTCATTTTACTTTCCTCGCTAGCACACTCATTACCCACCCGTTATAACACGATATCCAGCGTCGATGGCCAGTTGCCTAATGGGGTCGAGCTCTGTCTCGTCAGGCGCCATCACGTCGCTCATTTTGTAAGGACGATTCAGCAGACGATACTTGGCTTCGCCAAACTGATGAAACGGGAGTAAATGGATTTCGGGTAGTTTGAATGGCGCTAAGAAATCTAATATGGCCTGAAAATTCCCTATGTCTAATGTATAGCCGGGAATAAGCGGCACACGTGGGATGAGTGTTATTCCTTCTTCAATCAGCCGAGTGAAATTACGTAAAACACGCGGTTGGTGCATATTGAGCAGATTTCTTGCTTGTTCTTCATCCATAATTTTTAGATCAAACAGGATGGAATCACACTGCTTGGCCAGTTCGAGAAGCGCTGTGGTGCTTGCATCACCCGCAGTTTCTATGGCGGTATTAATGCCTAAAAATTTGAGCCTGGTGAGAAATTCGCTGGCAAAGGGCGCTTGCATTAGCACTTCACCGCCAGAAAGTGTAACTCCCCCTCCAGACGAACGGAAAAACACATCGTCTTTCAGCACTTCTTTCAGTAGATCGTCGAGCGAAATATCGCGGCCAATACGCTCCATCGCGGTGGCCGGACACTCATCGGCATTATTCAGACAAGGCTGGCAATGTAGGCACTTGGCTTCACGGTGTACGATATGTATTTGGTTAGAAATAGATTCAGGGTTTGCACACCAAGGGCAGGTGTGCGGGCATCCTTTGAAAAATACGACAGTGCGGATCCCTCCGCCGTCATTAAGCGAATAACGTTGGATATTAAAGATCCGCGCAACATTGCTGGGCAAGTGCCCAGCGGATATCGGCGGGTTAGAGCTGATGTGCCGTACGGCGAATGATGTCATCTTGAATCTCCTTCGACAGCTCAACAAAGAAGGCGCTGTAACCAGCCACACGTACCACGAGCCCCGCGTAGTCTTGTGGTTTTACCTGTGCGGCACGTAATGTCTCGGCGTTCACCACGTTAAATTGAATATGCTGTAGCTTGAGCTTAGTGAATGCACCCAGAAAATCGGCTAGCTTATTCAGCCCCGATTGCCCTTCTAGTGTAGACGGAGTGAACTTAACGTTCAGCAATGTACCGTTTGAAAGCAGATAGTTATCCAATTTACTCACCGATTTGAGCACGGCGGTTGGCCCCTGTGCATCTTGACCGAGCATCGGCGATAGCCCGCCGTCGGCAAGCTGTTCACCTGCGTAACGTCCATCAGGCGTTGCGCCAACGACTGAACCAAGCGGAACATGGGCTGAAACGGTATAGGAACCCGGTGTGAACTGCCCACCACGAGGATTGCGATAGGTTTCAACTTCTTTGCAGTAAAAACGCAGTAGATCGGCGCTGATGTTATCCACCACGTCGATGTCGTTGCCGTACTTCTCAAAGCGATTGATGAGACGGGCTCGAATCTTCTCGCCTTCTGGCGTTGCAAAATTAGCCTTAAGCGTCGCAATGAGCTCATCAAAGCTGAGTCGCTGTTGATCGAAAACCATGCCTTTCAACGCATGTAGAGAATCACTGAGATTTGCGATACCGATGCCTTGCACACCAGAGAAGTTATAACGAGCTCCCCCTTCGGTAATGTCTTTGCCGTTGCTTAGACAATCACTAATGAAGGATGAAAGCAGCGGTACTGGCGCCCAATCACGGTGGCCGATATCACAGATATTACTGCCTTGCGCCATCAATTTTACGTAGTGGCAAATTTTATTGCGGATCTGTTCCAACAGATCTTCGTAATGCAGATTAGCGTTGCCTTCATTTTCAAGCAGGACGATTTCCATGACTTTGAGTAGATTAAACATGGCTATGTCATGCAGGCCGTAAGTTTTACCCGGTATAGAGAGCTCTACGCAGCCGACTACCGAATAATCTCGTGCGTCTTCTAGAGAAACGCCCCGATTCAAAAATGCAGGGACAACGACTTCATCGTTGAAGATTTGGGGAATTCCGGTGCCAATGCGAATAGTTTCGGCGGTTTTCAACAGGAAAGGTCGGTCGATTAATTCATTCACGCGCACGCCGAGGTTGGGCTGTGGCAGCTGAGTGCTTTGGTATGCGTCTAAGCATAAAAACGACAAGATGTTGACCGCACTGCGGCCTGTTTCCGTCAGGCCACCCAGCAAAATGGTATAACCTGTTGGGAAACCAGCAAAATAGCGTGCGCTCGAAGCGGAGCGTAGTAGCACGATATCGTTACATTTGATCCACAGCGATTCCAATAGCTCACGCAGGAAAAGCGGGTCTTCACCTTGATTCAATGACGATTGATAAAAGGGCAGCATGTATTGGTCAAAACGCCCTAACGACAGCGAGCTGGCGTTCGACTCATATTGCAAAATGATGTTCATATACCAAAACAGCTGACAGGCCTGATAGAAATCCTGCGGAGGCTCAGTGGAAATGATGCCGGATACTTCTGCCATTCTGACGAGTTCTTGGCGACGGCGCTCATCAGGGCAAGCCAACGCCATTTCTTGCGCTAGCGCGCTATAACGCAGTATGTGGCGCTGCGAGGCTGCTAGCAGTAGAAAAGCGGCTTGATAAAAAGCGTTATCAGGTTGCTCGGCGATCAATAAACGCATTTCGCTGACCAGCGCGCCTAGGCCATTTTTCAGCAGACGAGGGTAGTCAATGATGATGTGCCCTTGCCCTTTATCGGTTTGATTAATGCTGAAAATTTGTGTTTTTACTGCGGCTTTGACTTCATCGTCCATCTGCCCGTTGATGAAGTCTTTCATTGAACGCTTTTCCCAATAAGGGAATAGCTGTTCACGGTAAATGGCTTTATCCGCCTCTGAGATCTCGAAACGGTCCTGTGGGCGAGTCGGGAATTGGTCTAGTTCTTTGAGAAGCCAGTAGGGATCCATTTCAGGAGACATGATCCCTGCGCGCGGTTTAACGGTGCGGTTGCCCGCGATTAACTCATCGTCTCGGATTGAGATCTCAACATGATCGAGTATGTATGCGGTGGCTTTCGCTCGGCGCAAAATCGTTGGCTCGCCCTCAGTTTGCTGGTGGCTTGCGCTATAGAGCAAGGCTCGCTCCAGTGAAATTTCTCTAGGGTTAGCAAACATCGCTGCTTTTAAGCGTTCGATACGAGCGGTCATAGTGGACTCCGATCCGAGGATTCAGCGGGGAAAATGATTATGGATTTAACAATCCACATCGGTTCCTGCAATTAGGCCGTTTGTGAAATATGGGACTCTATTTTGCCCATGATGGCATCTGCACGTTTAACCGCGTCGCTGATGTTGACGCGTACGATGGTTTTACCTTGGAATCTTTCCTCGAACTTGATGCCAATGTCTTTGGTTAAGATCACCATATCTGCAGATGCGACGTCTTCAGCTGTTAATTCGTTTTCTAATCCGATTGAGCCTTGGGTTTCAACTTTGCATTCCCAGCCCTTGGTTTTAGCTGCGCGTTCTAAGGCTTCAGCAGCCATATAAGTATGGGCGACACCGGATGGGCAAGCAGTTACAGCGATAATCTTTGTCATAATGATGTCCTCAAAACAGAATTAATTGATTTCAAAATCCAGATCTAAATCGTCTTCTTGATTCTCTGTTTGCACGGCCTGTTTTTTGGCTGCCAAACTTTTCAATAGATTGACGCACAGCGCGGTGACCACCATGCCAACGGCCAACGCGGCGATATAACCCAGTTTTCCTTCAACGACGGGCAGAACGATAAGTCCTCCCCAGCCGGCGTAGCACTGAGCACCAAACAATGCAGCGGTCACAGCACCGCAGGCGGAGCCGATCATGATGGATGGGATTACCCGTAATGGATCGGCGGCGGCAAAAGGTATCGCACCTTCGGTGACGCCCACGCAGCCCATGAGCAGCGCGGCTTTACCCGCTTCTTTTTCTTCCGTGTTGTAATATTTGCGGCCAATCAGGGTGGCAAAACCCAACCCAAGAGGCGGAATGGCAATCGCGACGGCGGCAATGGCCACAACGCTATAAACGCCTTGAGCAACGCAGATAAGCATGAAGGCGTAGGCAACTTTGTTGACGGGGCCACCCATATCAAAAGCCAACATGAGCCCCATGATGACCGCAAGGACGACAATGCTTCCCTGCTGCATGCCTTGCAACCAGTGGGTCAGACCTGAGGTGAGCGCGCCAACGGGCTCGCCCAATCCCCACATCATGATCCCCGCCGTGAGGAGAGTGCCGATAATTGGAATAACGAAGATAGGCATGACCGAACGTAGGATCTTGGGAACAGGGATCTTCTTGAGATAAAACACGATGATGCCGCCGATAATCCCAGCGATGATGGCCCCGAAAAAACCCGCGCCAAATGAATTTCCTACCCATGCACCGATGGCGCAGGGAGCCAGCGCAGAGCGGTCTGCGATGGAATAACCAATATAAGCAGCCAGAAAGGGCACCATCAATGTCAGACCAGCAACGCCAATATCAAACAGCTTTTTTAAGTTGGGATCGGTTGCTGCATCGGGCATGGCACCCCTGCCGTATAGCATGACGGAGACAGCAAGCAGAATGCCGCCGGCGACGACAAAAGGGATCATGTGCGAGACGCCAGTCATTAAGTGCTGGCGGGTATTTTTAAGTATCTGAACCAACTCTTTCATCGCGTTCTCCAGTACAGAGAGTGAATGCATGGGATGAGTCATCAAGGCCGATCTGACTCGAAGCTGGACTCCACAATAGGCAATCTGAAGTTCGGCAGACAGTGGAGAAAAATGCCATTTACTGGATATTTGTACGGTGTGGGTGAAAATGAGATCGAGCGCAAACTTATGGTGAATGAATCGAAGAATCTAGCGTTAATTTGCGATGTGAGCCGCATCTCATTTTTTATGGATGATTACATTTGTCCAGTGTTTGGCATTTTTGTCCCATATCCGCACAGGCTGCACTGCTTCTATCCTGTCTAGCATTATCAAGCGTTAGCTCAGGAGAGTGTGCCATGTCGCAAGTGCTGAAATTTACCTGTGAATTGCCGAACGGTGTTCATGCCCGTCCGGCGAGCCATATCGAAACGCTGTGCAATCAGTTCACCGCGCATATTGAGTGGCTTAATTTACGCACTGGACGAAAAGGGAATGCCAAAAGTGCTTTGGCGCTGATTGGTACCGATACTTTGCACGGCGATGAATGCCATCTCATGATTGAGGGCGCTGATGCTGAGCAGGTACTCGAGCGCCTGTCTTCCTTCATTAAGAATGAATTTCCCCACTGCGATGAGCCTTTGCCACAGGTTACGCAAACGCAGGAGGAAGTATTGCCGCAGTCCTTGACCAATCTAAATCCTAAAATTGTGCGTGCGCGTTCGGTTTGTGGTGGGATTGCGAATGGCATTTTGGTGCATTTGTCTGGCATTGATTTTAATCGTCTGGGTGAGCTGCCAGCGTCACGCGGAGTGGAGGAAGAGCAAAGGGAGTTGGATGCTGGGCTAAGTCGCCTATTGAAGTCTTTGGATCTTCAATTAATGGACGATAGCGGAACGGCCAGCGCGGTTCTCGAGGCTCACCGTTCGTTATTAAGTGATAATTCCCTACGCAACAAGCTATTAGAACAGGTTGTTGGGGGAGCTAGCTGTGCCCAAGCGATCGTGGCTGCCGGTGAGTATTTCTGTCAGCAGTTTGCCGCATCGGCCAGTGAATATCTGCAAGAGCGTGCGTTAGACGTACGTGATGTGTGCTTCCAACTTTTGCAGCAAATTTATGGTACTCAGCGTTTCCCTTCTCAAATCTCCTTGCAGCAAAACAGTATTTGTATGGCTGACGAACTGACGCCAAGTCAGTTTTTAGAGCTGGATAAATCGCTATTGAAAGGCCTGCTGTTGAACAGCGGCGGTAGTACGTCGCATACGGTTATTTTGGCGCGCTCGTTCAATATACCAACGTTGGTTGGCGTTGACGCCAATGCTCTTGCGGATTATGTGCAGCAAAATGTGCAGATTGACGGTGATTTAGGGCTGATCGCGCTGGAGATGTCACCTGAAGTACTGCGCTATTATCAGCAGGAAGCGCAGGTACAGGCGCGCATTCGCGAACAGCAGCAAGCCTATCTTTCGGCACAAGGGCGCAGCGCAGATGGTGTGCGTTTGGAAGTGGCTGCAAATATTGCCCATTCCATTGAGGCCGCACCGGCTTTTGGTAACGGTGCCGAGTCGGTAGGGTTGTTCCGCACCGAAATGCTGTACATGGATCGTGCGCACGCGCCTTCAGAAAATGAACTTTACAATATTTATTGCCAGGCGTTAGAGGGGGCGAATGGGCGTAGCATTATTGTGCGAACGATGGATATAGGGGGTGATAAGCCGGTAGAGTATCTTAAGATCCCGGCAGAAAATAACCCGTTCCTTGGCTATCGTGCCGTGCGTATTTATCAGGAATTTATTTCTCTATTCCATACCCAACTGCGCTCGATCCTGCGTGCCTCTGCGCATGGTTCACTCAAGATAATGATCCCGATGATTTCTTCTATGGAAGAGATTTTATGGGTGAAAGATCAACTGGCTGAAGTGAAGCAAAACTTACGTGCAGAACAGATCCCTTTCGATGAAAAGATCCAGCTTGGCATCATGCTAGAAGTGCCGTCGGTGATGTTTATTATCGATCAATGCTGCGAGGAAATTGATTTCTTTAGTATCGGCAGCAACGACCTGACCCAGTATCTGCTCGCCGTCGATCGCGATAATGCCAAGGTAACGAAGCACTATAACAGCCTAAATCCTGCCTTTTTACGTGCGCTTGATCATGCCGTTCGTGAAGTGCACCGGCAGGGTAAATGGATTGGGCTATGCGGTGAACTTGGTGCGAAAGGTTCTGTTCTACCGCTTCTGCTGGGGTTGGGGCTTGATGAAATTAGCATGAGCGCCCCTTCAATTCCTGCCACCAAAGCGCGCCTTGCACAGTTAGATAGCCGAGAGTGCCGTTTGTTACTCAATCAAGCGATGGCCTGCCGCACGTCTTTAGAGGTGGAGCATTTGTTGGCTCAATTCAGGATGACGCAGCAAGACGCACCGTTGATTAGCGCAGATTGCATTTCGTTAAGTAATGATTGGCGTAGCAAAGAAGAAGTCATCAAAGGCATGACCGATAACCTGTTGTTGGCCGGGCGGTGCCGCTATCCCCGTAAGCTGGAGGCAGACCTATGGGCGAGAGAAGCGGTGTTTTCCACCGGTTTGGGTTTTGGTTTCGCGATTCCACACACCAAATCCGAGCATATTGAGCAGTCCACCATCAGCGTTGCGCGGCTTCCACAGCCTGTGGTTTGGGGAGACGAGGAAGCCCAATATATCATCATGTTAACGCTGAACAAGCATGCCGCTGGCGATCAGCATATGCGCATCTTTTCTCGATTGGCGCGCCGCATTATGCATGAAGAGTTTCGCTCGGCGTTGGTCGAAGCCAAAGAGGCAACCGATGTGGCTAATTTACTGGCTCGTGAGCTAGATATTTAATCTAAGGAGATAGGCTATGGAACTGTATCTAGATACCGCAGATATTGCAGAAGTAAAACGTTTGGCTCGTATTTTCCCATTGCAAGGAGTAACAACGAACCCAAGCATTGTTGCTAAAGGAGGCCAACCGGTTTGGGAGGTTTTGCCGCAGCTTAGGGAGGCTCTTGGTGGCGGTAGCATTTTATTTGCGCAGGTGATGGGGCGAAATGCTGAGCAGATGGTTTTAGAGGCTAAACAGCTTGCGGGACAGGTTTCTGGGCTGGTGGTAAAGATCCCTGTAACGCAGGAAGGTCTGGCGGCCATTAAGCAGCTGAAGACATTAGGCATCCCAACGCTGGGGACTGCGGTTTATAGTGCCGCGCAAGGATTATTGGCTGCGCTGGCGGGCGCTGATTACGTCGCACCTTACGTGAATCGCATTGATGCACAGGGTGGCGATGGAATTAAAACGGTGCAGGAACTTCAGTCGTTGTTAGAGATGCATGCTCCGCACGCCAAAGTACTAGCAGCCAGTTTTAAAACACCGCGTCAGGCTTTGGATTGCTTATTAGCGGGTTGTGACGCGATAACGCTGCCGCTAGATGTGGCACAGCAATTCTTGGCTTCCCCAGCCGTGGATGCGGCGGTGGATAAATTTGAACAGGACTGGCAAGGGGCGTTTGGTTGTTTGTCGCTCTGATAACGACAGAATGGCGGAATGAGTCTTCGATTTTGGGCTTGTTCCGCGAATCTATCTTGGGTTTCGGAATAAAAAGGTTTCGGAATAAAAAGTATGGCAAACAACTATCACTGACTAATGGGATGCAAGTTCTTGGAAGAACGCGGGATTAGCCTGGATAGTTGCCAACACTTTTGCAGCTAGGCCCGTTGGATTACGTCTTTTTGTTTCCCAGCTTTTGATGGTATCGACGCTGGTTCCCAGTGCTTTTGCCATTTCGCTTTGCGAAACGTTAAGTTGTTCTCTGATCGCCTTTACATCAGCGATAGCGTAGCGGGTAACGCGTGCTGGGTTTTTAAGGCCATTTTTAATGTCGACAGCCTCCTCAAGAGATGTTTTTAGGTCGTCAAAAAAGCTCATATCACACCTCATCTTTTAGCAATTTCGTTAGTTTCTTCAACTCTGATTTTTCTGTATCGGTCAGGCTGTCTTTGGTGCTTTTGGGATAGGCCATGATCAGATAAATAATATCTTCAGTCGCTAGAAAGTAAATCACACGAGCACTACCGCTTTTTCCCTGTGAGCCAGCCGCCATTCTAATCTTTCGTAGGCCACCTGTTTTCTGTATCAGGTCGCCTTTGCTTGGAGAGCTAATCAGTTCTTTTTGAAGCTCTTTTAATTCATCGTCCGTGGCAATCTGCTTGATTTGCCGCGTAAACATTGATGTTTCGATAAACTCAAGCGCGTGACTCACGGAGTCTGTTCCTTTATGGAGGTACATAGTACACCTGTAAATGTACTATGTACACTTGAACAAATATGATTCAGCCATAGAGCGGCTAACAATAAGCGTATCGTTCACGGCACTAAAAATATGTGAGTAGAGATAGCCTAGAAAAGTAACTTGGTGGCGAAGATTAGGCGTGAAGGCCAACAATGAAAAAGGATATTTTCTACTTTGGTGAGAATATGCGAGCAGCATTCCAGCAACGTTGTGGAATGGTCATTTTTAGATCAAAAAAGGGAGGCTTTCGCCTCCCTTTCAAATTAGAGAACTACTGACTACAGCAGGCGACGAGCGGCCTCAACGACGATTTTCACCGCGTGAGATTCTGTTTTCTTCATCGTTTCTGCATTTGGAATTTCTTGCTGGGTGCGGTTAACGATAACGCCCGCAACCATACCTGCACGCAGGCCTTGGCTTGCACACATGGTCAGCAAAGTCGCTGATTCCATCTCAAAGTTCATCACGCCCATTTCCTGCCACTCTTTCATTGAGCCTTTGAAACGGCTCACTACGCGGCCAGAGAAGGTGTCATAGCGCTCTTGACCCGGATAGAAGGTGTCAGAAGATGCGGTTACGCCGATGTGAGTGGTTGCGCCAACGGCCTTAGCGGCGTCTACCAGAGCGGTTGTACAGGTAAAGTCAGCAACGGCTGGGAATTCCATTGGGGCAAAGTGCAGGCTAGCGCCATCTAAACGTACGGAACCGGTGGTGACCAGTACATCGCCCACGTTGATGTGCGGCTGAATTGCGCCAGTGGTGCCTACGCGCAGGAAGGTACGAATACCCAGCTGTGCCAGTTCTTCAACGGCGATAGACGTTGATGGGCCGCCAATACCGGTTGAGCAAACGATGACAGATTTGCCGTCTAGCTCTGCACGCCAAGACGTGAATTCACGATGCGAGGCCAGCTTAACTGGGTTATCCATCAAATTGGCAATTTTTTCTACGCGCTCAGGATCACCAGGAACGATAGCCAAGGTTGCGCCTTTCAGATCGCTTTTTACGAGGCCAAGGTGGAAAACATCAGACTTAGACATACGGACTCCTCTGTCATTGCTATAAGTTGTAAGGAGGAACAAAAACGCACTCTACTGAAATTCATCGGCTAAATGCGTGACTCAAATCACTACGTATGAAGAAACAATAACAAGAACGACAAATAATTGTGATTAAAATCACATAAAGTGGCGAGTTAGCCGTTTTTTTCACCGCCAACAGTGTGGCATGCCTATTTTGTGTTCGCCAGCTAAGCGGCCATTTGGTGGGTGATAATGTGTTGTCTTGGCTTTCCAGAAGATTGTTTATACCGTCATAGGTGAAGTTGCATCGGTGTTGGCTGCGTTTGCTTATTGTCGTGATGTAACTCCAATTATTGAGGGTTTGCTTCTCAAGCAAACAAATTATTGCTATTTATACTTAACATTCTTGCAATATATTCAGACAGGGAGTTTTACATGAAGACTGAAGACCTCATCACATTGGTAAACTCACCATCCACCTTCTCCCCCGCTGCGGGCACGATTGCCCAGAGTACCGTTCATACAGATAGTGAAGGTTTGCATGCCGGCTTTACTACGATCCCTTCTCAGGGAGACGATCTTCCTGCTTATTTAGCTAAACCCTTGCATGCCGATGGCCCGTTGCCGATTGTGTTGGTCGTGCAGGAGATATTCGGTGTGCATGAGCATATTCAAGATGTTTGCCGCCGTTTAGCCAAGCAGGGCTATTTGGCTATCGCACCCGAGCTGTATTTCCGTCAGGGGGAAGCCAGTGATTACACCGATATTCCAACGCTATTTCAAAACCTCGTCAGCAAAGTGCCAGACAAACAGGTGCTGGGTGATTTAGATCACGCGGCGCATTGGGCGGCCCGTCACGGTGGTGATGCTAGTCGTCTGTATATCACCGGATTCTGCTGGGGTGGGCGTATTACGTGGCTATACGGCGCGCATAATCCACAGTTGAAAGCGGGGGTTGCGTGGTATGGACGCTTTGTGGGAGACAAAACGCTCACGTCGCCTAAGCATCCTGTAGACATTGCCGCCGAGCTCAGCGCGCCGATGTTAGGGCTTTATGGTGGTTTAGATGACAGTATTCCGCAAGAAACGGTGGAAACCATGCGCCAATCGCTACGTGCAGCCAACGCAACGGCGGAGATTATTGTTTATCCACAGGCAGGCCACGCTTTTTATGCCGACTATCGTCCAAGCTACAACGCTGAGGCGGCGAAAGACGGTTGGGATCGTATGTTGGCATGGTTTGCAGCCTATGGTGGTGTGAATAACCCTGAGTAATCAGTTGGCTTTTGGGATTCAGTGCGGCGGGGTTTTACCGTTTTTCACTGAATCTGATAAGGTGGGAGTGATAATCTAAAATAATAAGAGGTCATGATGACAGCCACTATTTTTTTGCATCCCTCCTTGGCCCCATTGGAAGGCGGCGTTAATTTCCGTGACATGGGCGGCTATCTGGCTGCCGATGGGCGTCGGGTTAAGCGTGGTAAGTTGTTCCGTTCGGGCGCGTTAGACCGCCTCACGGACAAAGATTTGAGTTACCTGCAAGATGTACCGATTAAAAATATCCTCGACTATCGTGATGCCGATGAGGTTTCTAACAAGCCTGATGTGCTGTGGGATGCGGTGCGCTATATCAACTTGCCAGCCAATCCACTGAGCACTGAGGTGAATGCCAATCTGGAGAAACTGACCAGTGAAGCGTTGGAATCTTTTGATGCGAACGCATTTATGCTGGAACTCTATCGCCGCTTGCCATTCAGCAACCATGCTTATCAGCTGTTAAGCACTTTGTTGCAAAGCGGTGAGGAAGGCGCAATTGTGCAGCACTGTGCGGTAGGTAAAGATAGAACGGGCGTGGGCTCCGCGTTAGTGCTGTTTGCCTTAGGCGCCGATGAAGCAACGGTGATGGAAGATTATCTATTAACCGAAACCACGTTAGCGCCATTCCGCGGCCAAATGCTGGATTACCTATCTATAAAATTGAATGAAAAAGCGCTGGGGCAGTTTTCTCACGTACTGTCTGCGCGTGAGGAATTTTTGGTGACGGCCTTGGATGCGATCAAAGAGAAATACAGCACGGTTGATCGTTGGCTGGAACAAGAATATGGGCTAAATATGCAGGTGAGATCACAACTTCAGCAACAGTTCCTTGAGCCGTAAATCTCCGATATTTAAAGCAAGTGGAGCCTTTCGGCTCCACTCAATCCATTTTTCATACCGCTTACGTAACCAAAGCGCCGCTTAACCAAATTCAACCCCCTCCACAAATAGCCCTCCAGTATGTTAGCGCCTGAGAAATCCTCAGGAGATAATAACTATGCAACACGCAATTACATTCGTTATTGCTACGCTGTGTATCCTTACGATCTGCTACCGTTTATACGGTATCTTTTTCGTAAAAAAGGTACTGCGTGCTGATGATAACGAAGTGACTCCATCACATACCTTTGAAGACGGGAAAGATTACGTACCTACCAAAAAATGGGTTAACTTTGGTAGTCACTTTGCGGCTATCGCCGCGGCGGGGCCTCTGGTTGGTCCGGTTCTGGCTGCGCAGTTCGGCTATCTGCCGGGCTTCCTCTGGTTGCTGATTGGCTGTGTGGTCGGCGGTGCGGTGCATGACACCGTGGTGCTGTTCGCTTCCATGAAACACCAGGGTAAATCCCTATCTGAAGTGGCTAAATCTGAACTGGGTCCGATTGCGGGCTGGTGTACCGGTTTAGCCATGCTGTTTATCATCACGATTACCATGGCAGGTTTGTCGATGGTGGTGGTGCATGCGCTGGAACGTAACCCTTGGGGGACTTTCGCCGTATTCATGACCATTCCTATCGCGATCGGCGTGGGGCTATGGGAACGTGTGACCGGCAGCATGAAGGGCGCAACTTACGTAGGAATCGCGGCTATTATGGCCTGCGTATTCTTCGGCCCACATATTCAAAATACGACTTTTGGCGAGTGGTTGACGTTTAAAGCGACGACCGTAAGCCTGTTGCTGCCAGCCTATGCATTCTTTGCAACGGCGTTACCGGTGTGGATGCTGTTGACGCCACGCGGTTATCTTTCAAGCTTTATGAAAATCGGCGTGTTTGGCGCGTTGGTTATCGGCGTTATCTTCATAAACCCAGAAATCCAGTTCCCTGCGGTGACTCAGTTCATCCACGGTGGTGGCCCGGTTCTGGCTGGTCCAGTGTGGCCGTTCATCTCTATCACCATTGCCTGTGGCGCAATCTCTGGTTTCCATGCGTTTATCGGTTCTGGCACTACGCCAAAACAGATCGACAAATGGAGCGATATACTGCCGGTTGGTTTTGGTGCGATGCTGGCAGAATGTGTGGTTGGCGTGATGGCGCTGATCGCAGCAACTTCTCTGCATCCTGCTGATTACTTTGCGATTAACTCCAGCGCAGAAGCGTGGGCTGGGTTAGGCATGGAAGTGGTTCACTTGCCGAAGCTGAGCCAAGAGATTGGTTTGGATCTTTACGGCCGTACCGGTGGTGCAGTTACGCTGGCGGTGGGTATGACAGATATCTTTATCCGTGTGCCATGGTTTAGCAATTTGGCCTCTTACTTCTTCCAGTTCGTCATCATGTTTGAAGCGGTATTTATTCTGACCGCTGTTGACTCCGGTACTCGTGTAGCACGTTACCTGCTGCAAGATTTCTTGGGTGACCTGTGGGCGCCATTGAAACGTACTGACTGGCTGCCAGGCTCAATCTTCTGCTCTATCATCGCCTGTGCGCTGTGGGGCTACCTGCTGAACTCCGGTGATATTAACTCGGTGTGGGCGTTGTTTGGTGTGTCTAACCAGTTGATGGCTTCTGTGGGTCTGATTATCGGTGCAACGATCATCCTGCGCTTGGCGACCAAACGCGTGTATATGCTGACCTGCGTTATCCCGTTAGCGTACCTGTTTGTGACCGTAAACTATGCCGGTTACTGGATGATTAAAAACGTTTATTTCAACTCTGCGGCGAAAGGTTACAACATCTTCAACGGTACCATCTCGATCATCATGATGGTTCTGGGTGTGATTATCCTGATCTCTGCTCTGCGTAAATGGCGTGAACTGTGGGATGTACGTGGAAAAGAACTGCGTGCTGAACAGACGACCGCAACAGCATAAATAATTAAGTTTTACTACTCTCTTAAACGGTCGATTTATCGGCCGTTTATTTTTGGTTAATCCACAACGCTGCTTTGATGCCGTATCCTGCCAAGACAACCCTATTCAAGAGAGCGACGCCGTGACGTTAGATAGCATTATTCAGGTCGTGGTTGAATTTGTTCGTAACCATGAACATTGGGCTATTCCGATTGTTTTCTTTTTATCTTTCGGCGAGTCGCTGGCATTTTTGTCACTGTTATTACCTGCAACGGTGATTTTGCTTGGGTTAGGTGCGCTGGTTGGAGAAAGCGGGATCGCATTCTGGCCGCTGTGGATTGCCGCTAGCGTTGGTGCTTTTATGGGCGATTGGGTCTCATATTGGTTTGGCGATCGCTATCAGCATCAGGTTGAGCATATGTGGCCGCTTTCTCGTCATCCACATTTGATGGTGCGCGGGCATGCATTCTTTGAACGCTGGGGAACATGGGGTGTATTTATCGGCCGATTTTTTGGCCCACTACGTGCCGTTGTTCCGCTGGTGGCAGGCATTTGCGGGATGCCCAAGCGGTATTTCCAGCTGGCAAATTTACTCTCGGCCATCCTGTGGGGATTTGCCATGTTGGCTCCCGGCGCTTTTGGCATCCAATGGCTAAACGGCTGGCTTGACTGAGTTTCGCTGCGTTTCATCGCACTTTGCGCGCAGCCTCGCAGACTTTGCTTACTCGCTCTGGACATCCATACAGTATATTATTACCGTGACGTTCAGAAAAAGTCATCAAGGCGGAGGCAGGGTGGATTCCAGCATATTTTATGGTTTAGCAGGCGGCGTTGTTGGCCTGCTGCTGGGTTGGTTACTGGCAAGTTTGCGCATGCAACAGCATCGATTGACGCTGGAGGGCGATTTACGTCTGCATCAGCAGGAAATTGCGCAGTATCAGCAAGAACAGCAGACGCTGATTCAGCAACGCCAGCAACAAGAACAACAGGTGCGAGAGAAAGAACAAGAACTACGCACGTTATATAGCCAATATGCAGCGACGCAGGAGAAGTTAAACCAACAGTCGATTTGGCGTGATGAATATGAACAACTTAATCAAGAACTTCGCGCTCTGCGTGAAGTTAATAGCGCGCAGGAAGCCGAACTGCGCGAGGTGACGATTCGCTTAGAAGAAACTCGACTAGGGGCTGAAGAAAAGCAGCGCTTGCTGATTAACAGCGAGCAGCGCCTGAGTGCCCAGTTCGAAAATCTCGCTAACCGTATTTTTGAGCAGAGTGGAAAGCGCGTTGAAGAACAGAATCGGCAAAGCCTGAATGGCTTGCTAAGCCCATTGCGTGAACAGCTCGATGGCTTTCGCCGTCAGGTTCAAGAGAGTTTTGGGCAAGAATCGCGAGAGCGGCATACGCTGGCTCATGAAATTCGCAATCTCCAGCAGTTGAATGCGCAAATGGCGCGTGAGGCCGTCAACCTGACTAAGGCCTTGAAAGGAGATAACAAAACGCAGGGTAACTGGGGTGAGGTGGTACTTAGCCGCGTTTTAGAGGCCTCGGGTCTGCGTGAAGGATATGAATATCAAACGCAGGTGAGTGTGCAGGTTGGTGCAAATAACCGCATGCAGCCGGATGTGATTGTGCGTCTTCCGCAGGGTAAAGACGTGGTGGTTGATGCCAAGATGTCGCTGGTGGCCTATGAACGCTACTTTAATGCCGAGGATGACGCGGTGCGAGAACTCGCGCTACAAGAACATGTTGCCTCGGTTAAAGGACATATACGTCAACTAGGGCGTAAAGACTATCAGCAACTCCCCGGATTGCGCTCGCTGGATTATGTTTTGATGTTTATCCCTGTGGAGCCAGCTTTCTTGGCTGCTATTGATCGCGAACCAGAACTGATTAGCGAAGCATTGCGGCATAACATCATGCTGGTTAGCCCGACGACCTTATTGGTTGCGTTGCGTACTATCAGCAATTTGTGGCGCTATGAACATCAAAGCCAAAATGCACAGAAGATCGCCGATCGTGCATCGAAGCTATACGATAAAATGCGCTTGTTTGTCGATGATATGGAATCTCTGGGACAGAGTCTGGATAAATCACAGGCAAGTTATCGTCAGGCAATGAACAAACTGGCGCAAGGCCGTGGTAATCTGATAGGACAAGTCGAGAGTTTCCGTACTCTGGGAGTGGAAGTGAAACGGCCAATTAGCCCTTCACTTGCTGAAGAAGCCCGACTGGAAAATGAACCCGAAGATGAGGAGTTTGCTGAACCTGCGGATTACGCTACCCAGCAACCTGCCATAAGAGTCGCTAACGGACTCGATGATTAACACTGCTCCTTGCTTCGACTAGGCCGAGCACTGTTCGCACCACCGAACAGCGCTTAATCGCGTAGATTCACAATCAATCAGATTAAAAGCAGGCTAAGAAAAAATGGTAGATCAAACGCCGGAAACCACTCATTTCGGTTTCAAAACCGTCGCCACCACTGAAAAAGCGAGCAAAGTTGCTCAGGTATTCCACTCCGTTGCGGCAAAGTACGACTTGATGAATGATCTCATGTCATTTGGCATCCATCGGGTTTGGAAGCGTTTTACCATTGATTGCAGCGGCGTTCGTCGTGGGCAAAAGGTGCTTGATCTTGCCGGTGGTACGGGCGATCTAGCGGCGAAATTTTCACGCATTGTGGGCGAGCAGGGCGAAGTTGTTCTGGCGGATATCAACGATTCCATGTTGAAGATTGGTCGCGAAAAACTGCGCAATCTGGGTGTGATCGGCAATATCAACTACGTTCAAGCAAACGCTGAGGCGCTGCCGTTCCCTGATAACCATTTTGACTGCATTACCATTGCCTTTGGCCTGCGTAACGTAACCGATAAAGATAAAGCGCTGCGCTCTATGTATCGCGTGTTGAAGCCGGGTGGACGCTTGCTGGTGCTAGAGTTCTCTAAGCCATTACTCGAGCCACTGAATAAAGCCTATGATGCTTATTCATTCCACATCTTGCCAAAAATTGGCGAGCTGGTTGCGCATGATTCTGAAAGCTATCGCTATTTGGCAGAATCTATCCGTATGCATCCCGATCAAGAAACGCTGAAATCTATGATGGATGACGCAGGTTTTGAAAACACTACGTATTTCAACTTAACCGGTGGGATTGTTGCTCTACATCGTGGTTACAAGTTTTAACTGAAGGATCGTTATGCTGACCCCATTGCTAAACCCATTATTGACTGGTGCGATTGAAACGGCGCTCAACCGAATATTGTACCGCGATCGGGCGCTAAACAGCGCTCGTCAGCGCCTGACAGGTAAAGTGTTGGGTGTTTTCGTCAATGAAATAAACTCACCGCTCTATTTGGTTTTTAGTGAGAGTCGCGTGGATGTTTTAGGCGCATGGGAAGACAACACGGATTGCAGCGTTACGACGAGGCTATCCGTGTTACCTGA
Organism: Hafnia sp.; assembly: GCF_036648275.1. Lineage (NCBI taxonomy): Bacteria > Pseudomonadati > Pseudomonadota > Gammaproteobacteria > Enterobacterales > Hafniaceae > Hafnia > Hafnia sp. The sequence continues at coordinate 36,970 of NZ_JAVXIQ010000024.1, forward strand.
ACTGCGCGATCGTCAGCAACTGACTGCGCTTATTCGTTCTGGTGATTTAAACGTAGAAGGCGATATTCAGGTTGTGCAGCAGTTCATTGGTCTGTTGGATTTAGCTGAATGGGATCCTGCTGAGCTGTTAGCGCCGTATACGGGCGATATTGTTGCTCAGGGGATGAGCCAGTTTTTGCGTAAAGGCGCTGGTTTTATCGCCACGGGTTGTAAACGCCAACAGCAGTATATTGGCCAAGCTATGACCGAAGAGTGGCGTGTGGCTCCGGGCGCATTGGAAGCGGCGTGGTTTAACGAAGAGGTTGATGCTGTCAATCGTCAGATGGAAAGTCTGGATAAGCGACTTTCTCAGCTTGAGGACAAGGTATGACGCCAACGGAACTGTGCCGCTTTTATTTGATTGTTCGTGTGTTCCTCACATACGGCCTCGATGAACTGATCCCGAAAATGCGCATTACCTTGCCGCTGCGCATGGGTAGGCATTTGCTGTTTTGGATGCGTAACAAGCACAAGGACAAACCTCTTGGTGAACGCCTGCGTTTGGCATTACAAGAGTTAGGGCCGGTTTGGATTAAGTTTGGCCAGATGATGTCGACCCGTCGCGATCTGTTCCCGCCGATGATCGCCGATCAACTGGCGCTGCTTCAGGATCGCGTTGCGCCTTTTGATGGTGCTCTGGCCCGTAAGCAAATTGAAGATTCAATGGGCGGCCCGCTTGAGCAGTGGTTTGATGATTTTGACCAAAATGCGCTGGCTTCGGCTTCTATCGCTCAGGTTCATACGGCTAAATTAAAAGAGAATGGCCGAGAGATCGTCCTGAAAGTGATTCGCCCCGATATCCTACCTATCATCAAAGCTGACGTACGCCTGATGTATCGTTTTGCGGGCTGGGTTCCGAAGCTGATGCCGGATGGCCGTCGCTTACGTCCGCGCGAAGTGGTGCGTGAATACGAAAAAACGCTATTGGATGAGCTCAACTTGCTGCGAGAAGCCGCGAACGCCATTCAGCTTCGTCGTAATTTCGAAGACAGCCCAATGCTGTATGTTCCCGAGATTTACTCTGATTACTGCCGTGAAAGCGTGTTGGTAATGGAACGAATCTACGGTATCCCAGTGTCTGATTTGCCTGCTTTACATGCGCAAAATACCAATATGAAACTGTTGGCAGAGCGCGGCGTGCAGGTCTTCTTTACTCAGGTATTCCGCGATAGTTTCTTCCATGCGGATATGCACCCCGGCAACATCTTTGTGAGCTACGAGCACCCAGAAAATCCGCAGTATATTGGCATCGACTGTGGCATCGTGGGCAGCTTGAACAAAGACGATAAGCGCTATCTGGCAGAAAACTTTATTGCGTTCTTCAATCGTGATTATCGTAAGGTTGCAGAGTTACACGTCGATTCCGGCTGGGTTCCGCGTGATACCAACATTGAAGATTTTGAATTTGCTATTCGCACGGTATGTGAACCTATTTTCGAAAAGCCATTGGCCGAAATCTCGTTTGGTCATGTGCTGTTAAATCTGTTCAATACTGCGCGGCGCTTCAACATGGAAGTGCAGCCGCAGCTGGTTCTATTGCAAAAAACGCTGCTGTATGTGGAAGGGTTGGGGCGTCAGCTTTATCCACAGTTAGATCTGTGGACGACTGCCAAGCCTTTCTTGGAAACATGGTTGCGCGATCAGGTAGGCATACCTGCCATTATTCGTTCCTTGAAAGAGAAAGCGCCGTTCTGGGCTGAAAAGCTGCCGGAGCTGCCAGAGTTATTCTATGACAGCCTGCAACAGCATAAAGCCTTGCAGCAGAGCGTCGACCGTTTATTCACGCAGCTCGATAAACAACGCAATCGCCATGGACGCTCACGATATTTGTTTGGGATTGGCGCTACACTATTACTGAGTGGTACGATTTTGGTTGCCGCGAAAATTGCAGTCTGGCCAGTTTGGGTTATTGCTGGCGGATGTGTGGCTTGGATCGCTGGATGGCGTTATACCCGCCAGTAGATACCCAAAACGAGTAATTCATCGTTCCTAGCGCATACTTTTGGTTAATTGTTATTGGTTAGTAGTTCAATATTTCTGCGTGACTACCGTATAATGCGGCGCACGAATAACCCCTATCAATAGAGGTGATTAAAATGGGTGGTATCAGTATTTGGCAGTTGTTGATTATTGCAGTGATCGTAGTACTGCTGTTTGGTACTAATAAGCTGCGTACTCTGGGTTCCGATCTTGGTGCGTCAATTAAAGGTTTTAAAAAGGCGATTGGTGATGAAGACAAAACCCCACCGTCGGCTAACACAAACAACACTGCGGCCCCGCAGGATGCAGACTTTAAGTCTCTGTCCGAGCAGCAGCCTGAAGTGAAGAAAGAAGAATCTAAGAGCCAGAACAAAGAGCAGGTGTAAGCCGTGTTTGACATCGGGTTTGGTGAGCTGCTGTTGGTAATGGTGATAGGCCTAGTTGTACTAGGGCCTGAACGTTTGCCCGTTGCAGTGCGTACGGTTGCCGGATGGATCAGGGCGCTGCGATCTCTTGCGGCCTCTGTTCAGAACGAACTGTCGCAGGAGTTAAAGCTTCAGGAGTTGCAGGATAGTTTGAAGAAAGCCGAAAGCGCTGGTCTTCAGAATCTGACCCCTGAACTAAAAGCCTCAATGGATGAGCTAAAAGAAGCCGCAGAGTCAATGAAGCGCAGTTATCAGACTCAGGTTGCTGAGCCTGTTACAAAGGCTGCTGAAACCATCCATAAACCGGATGTGACAGACCCTGAAGCGTTTCACGACGAAGTCGATGCAGGCTTAAGAGAAGATGAACGCAAGCGTGCCGAAGCCGTCAAGGTTGAAGCAACTAATGCAACATCGGCTGAGCCGGTAGCCACAGAGGACGCTTTGGTCGATGCTGAAAAACCAGCAGTGAAAATGCCAGAGCAGCCTGTTCCCTCTCACTCTACAACAAGCGATCGTTAAAGCATGGCCGTTGATGATACCCAGCCTCTGATTAGCCATTTAATCGAGCTACGTAAGCGACTCTTAAATTCGATTATTTGTATTCTGGTGGTATTCCTGGCGCTGGTCTATTTTTCCAACGACATTTACCACCTGATTGCATCGCCGCTGATTAAGCAGCTGCCACAGGGCGCTAGCATGATCGCCACCGATGTCGCATCGCCGTTCTTTACGCCGATTAAGCTGACAATGATGGTGTCGGTGTTTGTTTCTGCGCCGATGATTTTGTACCAGATTTGGGCTTTTGTGGCTCCGGCCCTTTATAAGCATGAACGCCGTCTGCTGATGCCATTGCTGGTTTCAAGCTCGTTCCTGTTCTATTTAGGTATGGCGTTTGCCTATTTTATCGTGTTCCCACTGGCGTTTGGTTTCTTTGCGAAAACCGCACCGATTGGTGTGACAATCGCAACGGATATCAATAACTATCTCGATTTCGTTATGGCGCTCTTTATGGCGTTTGGCGTGTCGTTTGAGGTTCCGGTAGCTATTATTTTACTGTGCTGGAGCGGGGTGACTACGCCAGCGGAGTTAAAACAGAAACGCCCATACGTGATCGTGGGTGCCTTCGTGCTGGGCATGTTGCTCACGCCGCCTGACGTGTTCTCACAAACACTGCTGGCGATCCCAATGTGTATCCTGTTTGAAATCGGTGTGTTCTTCGCTCGGTTCTACGTGGGTAAACGTCGTTCTCGCAGTGACGAGGATGAGGGAAGCGAAGAAGATACCGACGAACAGCCAAAACAGGGCTGACACAGTAAGTGCCAGAGGCCGCCGAAAGGGCGGCCTCTTTACATGGTTTTTGGAGTGCTTTCATGCTGGATATTGGCGTTAACTTAACAAGCAGTCAGTTTGCCAAAGATGTTCCTCTGGTTGTTGAGCGTGCGCGTACGGCAGGGGTGAACGCGATGTTGATCACCGGCACTGATGTGCATGAGAGCAAACGGGCTATCACCATGGCGCAGGAATATCCAGATTATTGCTGGGCAACTGCCGGTGTTCACCCGCACAATGCCAGTTCATGGAATCGTCAATGTGCCGAGGAAATCGCCGCGTTGGCTGCTTTGCCTGAGGTGGTTGCTGTTGGCGAATGCGGTCTTGATTTTGACCGTAACTTTTCGACCCCAGATGAACAAGAGCGAGCCTTTACCGCCCAGTTGGCGTTAGCATCAGAACTCAACAAACCGCTGTTTTTGCATTGCCGTTCGGCACATGAAAAATTTATCTCTCTATTGCGTCCATGGTTAGCCAAAATACCTGGCGCGGTAGTACATTGTTTTACCGGTAGCCGTGAAGAGCTGCATGAATGTTTGGATCTGGGGCTGTATATCGGCATCACCGGATGGGTTTGTGATGAGCGGCGTGGCCTTGAGCTGCGTGCCATGCTGCCCGAGATCCCAACTGAGCGTCTATTGCTTGAAACTGACGCCCCCTATTTACTGCCGCGTGACTTAGAAAACAAACCTAAATCGCGACGTAATGAACCCTGTTTCTTACCGCACATCGTTTCACAGGTCGCTGGCTGGCGTCAGCAGGATGTGGAGTGGTTAAAGCAGGTTACTGAAAATAATGCCCGCCAACTTTTTCAGCTGGTATGAGTAAGGAGAATAACGTGAGCTATGCATTTCCAGGGGCCTTCCCAGGCCGTCGTCTGCGCCGTGTTCGTCGCCATGATTTCAGCCGTCGTTTAGTTGCTGAAAACGTTCTGACCGTAGACGATCTGATTTATCCCGTGTTTGTGATGGAAGGTAAAAACCATCAGGAAGAGGTTTCCTCAATGCCGGGTGTGCACCGTATGACAATCGATCTGCTGATCAAAGAAGCAGAAGCGATTGCCAAACTGGGCGTACCGGTATTGTCGTTGTTCCCGGTTATTGGCACAGACAAAAAGTCACTGCACGCTGAAGAAGCTTATAACCCTGATGGGTTGGTGCAGCGTGCCGTGCGTGCGCTGAAAGATGCGGTTCCTGAGCTGGGGTTGTTGACCGATGTGGCGCTAGATCCTTATACCACTCATGGTCAGGATGGGGTTATTGACGCTGATGGCTACGTCATTAACGATATCACCAAAGAGATTCTGGTTCGTCAGGCACTCTCTCATGCTGAAGCCGGTGCTGAAATTATCGCTCCGAGCGATATGATGGATGGGCGTATTGGTGCCATTCGCGATCAGCTCGAAGCCCAGCAGATGGTCAATACCCAGATCATGGCGTATTCCGCTAAGTATGCTTCTTGCTACTACGGCCCATTCCGTGATGCATTGGGCTCTTCTGGCAATCTGAAAGGGGGTAATAAGAAAACCTATCAGATGGATCCAGCCAACAGCGATGAAGCCTTGCAGGAAGTGGCTCAAGATCTGCAAGAAGGTGCTGATATGGTGATGGTAAAACCGGGTATGCCGTATCTGGATATGGTGCGTCGTGTGAAAGATACCTTTGGTGTTCCGACCTTTGCCTATCAGGTTTCTGGCGAGTATGCGATGCATATGGCCGCTATCCAAAATGGCTGGCTACAAGAAAAACCGGCGATTATGGAATCTCTGATTTGCTTCAAACGTGCGGGCGCTGACGGCGTGCTGACTTATTTCGCCAAGCGTGTTGCCCAGTGGTTGCATGATGCAGAAATGAATCGTTAATCGCTGTTTGAAGAAAACAAGAACCGCCGTTGATATCTCACGGCGGTTTTTTTGTTTAACGCTTTTCGAAATCCGTATTCTCAACGCTTTGCTGAACGGGTTTGTTGAGTAGGTTAAGCAATAGAATGGCACGTTTTTCGCCATCGGCTTCGCTGTAAATGGCTTCAAAACCTTCAAACGCACCGCTGGTGATTACAACGGTGTCGCCCGGCGTTGGCGTATCAGGATCAATGAGCTCAGTAGGTGGAGCCGTCATTAACTGCTTGATAACCTTAAAAGGAATAGTGGCTGGTAGAGATCCAAATCGAACGAAATGGCTAACCCCGCGCGTAGATTGCACTGTGGTGGTGTGAATTCTTTCGGGATCAAGTTCAATAAACATGTAGTTAGGGAACATAGGTTCCTTCACCTGTGTACGTTTGCCGCGTACGATTTTTTCCAACGTAATCATTGGAGTAAAGCAGGGGATTTCCTGACGTGTCAGATGTTCTTTCGCACGCTCTAGTTGACCTCTTTTGCAATACAGCAGATACCACGATTCCATAACAACCTACAATTTAATGACTTACCCAGAGCATAGCAAAAGGTCGGATTGATAGACAGTTTCAGGTATTTATAGCGAGTATTTCCTATTGCTTATGCCGAGGTTTTACATTTTTTGCCACTTCAGGCAGAAGATCACAGCGTTGACCATAATTATTAGTTATAAATGTCGCCCTATATAACCACTCGGGTGAGGAGTGGTTTCGGCGTGATAAAGCGCAATAAAATTATTCTCAATGTCAGGAGAAATTTCCATGGAGTTGTTTTTACTGAGTAACGGTAAGGTTTCCGGTGAATCCGAATTGCTGGGTTATGCAAAAGGACCCATTCAGTCCATGCTGCTAAGCAAGAAGATACGTTCTGCGATACTGGTGCCCTATGCTGTGATCCGCGGTAACTACGACGCGCGTGCCGCAGAGTTAGAAAACTCATTAGGCATTCAAGTGACAAGCCTGCATCATTTTGACGATCCGGTAAAAGCCATTGAAGAGGCTGAATGTATTCTGGTGAGCGGCGGTAATACGTGGCTACTGAACCAAATGCTGCATGAGAATGGCCTAATTGTGCCGATTCAACGCGCGGTACGTGAACGTGAGATCCCCTACATCGGCTGGAGTGCCGGTTGTAACGTGGCAACGCCAAGCATTCGAACCACCAACGATATGCCGGTGCGCAATAGCATGGTACTGCCTGCCCTAGGTTTGTTCCCTGTTCAGATCAACCCGCACTATATCGATGCCCACCTGAGTGGTCATATGGGCGAAACGCGCGACGAGCGTATCGCTGAGTTCTGTGCGGTGAACCCAAGTGAATATGTGATTGCGTTACGTGAAGGCAGCTTGCTGCATGTCTCCGGTGATGAGTTGGAATACTACAGCGTCAAAGCTCAGGGCTATAAAGTGTTCCGCCACAACCAAGAAACTCATGAGTATTTTGATACGCAAGCATTGGCCGAGATGGTGCCTTTTCGCTGTCGTTAATCGTCAATGAGTTAAGCGATACCGTTTGTTGCTGGCAGCCTATCGAATGATAATGCTTATTAAAGCAATTAGTTACCTGCTTGTAACAAAAGTGCAGCAACCAAAGTGAAGAACGCTTATAATGGGTTCTTCACCAGCCCAATAAGAAAGCTATGAAATACCGTGACTTGCGCGAATTCCTCTCTTTGCTGGAACAGAGAGGTGAGCTAAAACGCATCAGCCAGCCAATCGATCCTTATCTGGAAATGACAGAAATTGCTGACCGCACTTTGCGTGCCGGTGGCCCAGCGTTGCTGTTTGAAAACCCGAAGGGGTATGACATTCCCGTTTTGTGTAACCTGTTTGGTACCGCGAAGCGTGTTGCCTTAGGAATGGGGCAGGAAGATGTTAGCGCGTTGCGTGAAGTCGGTAAGCTGTTGGCATTTTTAAAAGAACCGGAGCCGCCAAAAGGGTTCCGCGATCTGTTTGATAAACTACCTCAGTTCAAACAGGTTCTGAATATGCCGACGAAACGGCTGAGCACCGCACCGTGCCAGGAGCTTATTTGGCAGGGCGATGACGTGGATTTGGGCCGTATTCCGGTGATGCATTGCTGGCCTGAAGACGCGGCACCGCTGATTTCGTGGGGACTGACGGTGACCCGTGGTCCACATAAAGAGCGGCAGAACCTTGGCATTTATCGCCAGCAGGTTTTGGGCAAGAATAAAGTGATTATGCGCTGGCTGTCTCATCGTGGCGGTGCGCTTGATTTCCAAGAGTGGTGCCAAGCACATCCTGGTGAACGCTTCCCAGTGTCAGTGGCTTTAGGTGCCGATCCGGCGACGATACTCGGCGCGGTGACGCCGGTGCCGGATACGCTTTCTGAATATGCGTTTGCCGGGCTGTTGCGCGGCAATAAGAGCGAAGTCGTTAAATGTATTTCTAACGATTTGGAAGTGCCAGCCAGTGCTGAAATCGTGCTGGAAGGCTATATTGAGCCGGGTGAAATGGCGCCAGAAGGACCTTATGGCGACCACACGGGTTATTACAATGAAATCGATAATTTCCCCGTTTTTACCGTGACTCATATTACCCAACGTCGTGATCCTATTTATCATTCGACCTATACGGGACGTCCACCGGATGAACCTGCGGTGATGGGACTGGCGTTAAACGAAGTTTTTGTGCCGATTCTGCAAAAGCAGTTCCCAGAAATCGTGGATTTCTATCTGCCGCCGGAAGGATGTTCATATCGCATGGCGGTCGTTACCATGAAGAAACAGTACGCCGGTCATGCCAAGCGCGTGATGATGGGCGTCTGGTCGTTTTTACGTCAATTCATGTACACCAAATTTGTCATTGTTTGTGATGACGATATCAATGCTCGAGATTGGAACGACGTTATTTGGGCTATCACTACTCGAATGGATCCCGCGCGTGATACGGTGATGATTGAAAATACACCGATAGATTATCTTGATTTTGCTTCTCCTGTGTCGGGGCTGGGTTCCAAAATGGGACTGGATGCCACCAACAAATGGCCGGGCGAAACACAACGCGAATGGGGACGCCCCATTGTTATGGATGAAAAAGTCCGCACGCGGATCGATGCCATCTGGGACGAGCTGGCAATTCTGGAAGATAACCACACTGACGCTATGAAAAGCCGTAAGCCTGATTAGAGGTGGCTGTCTGGTTATGCAAAACCCATTATCCGATAGAGTAACTACATGACAACGTTGAGCTGTAAAGTCACTTCCGTTGAGGCTATCACCGATACGGTTTATCGCGTTCGCTTAGTGCCGGAAGCACCGGTTTCGTTTCGCGCGGGCCAGTATTTGATGGTTGAAATGGATGAGCGTGACAAGCGTCCGTTCTCTATGGCTTCAACGCCATTGGAAAAGGATTTTATCGAACTGCATATCGGCGCTTCAGAGATTAATCTCTATGCGATGGCGGTAATGGATCGCATTCTGAAAGATCGTGTGGTGAATGTTGATATTCCTCATGGTGACGCTTGGCTGCGTGAAGAGGGCGATCGCCCATTAGTGTTGATCGCCGGCGGTACAGGGTTCTCCTACACTCGCTCAATTTTAATGATGGCGCTGGCACAACAGCCTAATCGTGAAATTGCGATTTATTGGGGTGGCCGTGAATCCAAGTATCTGTACGATCTGGCCGAGTTAGAAGCGCTGCAAGAAAAGCATCCACAGCTGAAAGTTATCCCAGTGGTTGAACAACCAGAAGAGGGCTGGAATGGCCGAACTGGCACCGTTTTGAGCGCTGTTTTGCAAGACTACGGCTCGTTGGCAGAATACGACATCTATATCGCTGGGCGTTTTGAAATGGCGAAGATTGCGCGTGAGCGTTTCTGCGCCGAGCGCGAAGCCAAAGCAGAGCATATGTTTGGCGATGCGTTTGCGTTCATCTGATATAACGCATCTGCTAGTGGTGTAATGACTGCTAGCAGGTGATGTTCTGCCAGAAATAAAAAACCCGCCCCTGACAGGCGGGAAGTACGGCAACTAAACTTTTATATCCGTTATGCTTCAAGCGGCAAGAGAGTTGGTTAAACCCGCTCGAACACGGTCGCAATACCCTGACCTAATCCAATACACATGGTTGCCAGACCAAACTGTACGTCACGGCGCTCCATTAGATTCAGCAGCGTAGTTGAAATACGTGAGCCGGAACAGCCGAGTGGATGGCCTAAGGCGATTGCACCGCCGTTAAGATTCACCTTCTCATCCAATACATCCAACAGCCCAAGATCTTTTAGACATGGTAAGGTCTGAGCCGCAAACGCCTCGTTTAATTCAAACTGCCCGATATCTGAAATACTCAGTCCGGCACGTTTTAAGGCGAGCTGGGTAGCGGGCACAGGGCCGTATCCCATAATGGAAGGATCGCAGCCCACTACGGCCATCGAACGAATACGTGCCCGTGGTTTTAAGCCTAATGATTTGGCGCGTGATTCGCTCATCAGCAGCATCGCCGATGCACCATCGGAAAGTGCTGAGGAGGTGCCTGCCGTGACGGTACCATTTACCGGATCGAAGGCGGGCCTTAATGCTGCCAAGCTGGCGACGGTGGTTTCAGGGCGAATGACTTCATCATTAAACAGCATTTTCAACACGCCATCGGCATCGTGACCTGCGGTAGGGACGATCTCGTTTTTAAATGCGCCAGAGGTTGTGGCGGCATAGGCGCGTTGATGCGAGCGAGCGGCAAATTCATCCTGCATTTCACGGCTGATTTTGTGCATTTTCGCCAGCATTTCGGCGGTCAGCCCCATCATGCCAGCCGCTTTGGCTACGGTGCGGCTTAGGCCCGGGTGGAAATCAACGCCGTGGCTCATCGGCACGTGCCCCATATGCTCAACGCCGCCAATCAGGCTAATCTGTGCGTCGCCGATCATAATGGCGCGAGCGGCATCGTGAATCGCCTGCATCGATGAACCGCACAGGCGGTTAACCGTTGTTGCCGGTACGCTATGTGGCAGTTCAGCCAACAAAGCGGCGTTACGTGCAATATTAAAGCCTTGTTCCAGCGTTTGTTGTACACAGCCCCAGTAAATATCATCGATCTCTTTTGCATCGACGTTTGGGTTGCGGCTTAGCAGTGAGCGCATCAGATGCGCCGAGAGATCTTCGGCTCGAACCTGACGATATGCGCCGCCTTTCGAGCGGCCCATTGGCGTGCGGACGGCATCGATAACCACCACGTTTTCAATTGAACGGTTTTCCATGATTCCTTCCTTAAGCCTGTTGAGTGGCGCTGGAGACCATCGTTGCGTCGGTCTCAATCGGCGCCGCCGCCGGATAATAGGTCGCGTTGGTTTCTGCTTTGGCGCGCAGGCCGGCCGGCACCTGATATAGCTCGCCTAAATGCTGATAGCGCTGAGCCATTTCGACATATTGCGTAGTGCCGATGGTGTCCAGATAACGGAATGCGCCGCCGTGGAACGGAGGGAAACCAATGCCATACACCAGCGCCATATCTGCTTCTGCAGGACTTGCCACGATTTTCTCTTCGAAGCAGCGAACGGCTTCGTTGATCATCGGGATCATCATCCGAGCGATGATCTCTTCATCAGTGAACTGTTCGTTTGATGGTGCAACCTCGGCTAGCAGAGCCGCCGTTTGCTCATCTTGCACTTTGCGTGGTTTGCCTTTGCTGTCTTGCTCGTAACGATAGAAGCCCACGCCGTTTTTCTGCCCAAAGCGCTGTGCATCAAACATCACATCCACCGCATCGCGATAGTTTTTCCCCATACGCTGCGGGAAACCTTGAGCCATCACCGCTTGAGCATGATGTGCCGTGTCGATGCCGACGACGTCGAGCAGATAAGCTGGGCCCATTGGCCAGCCAAACTGCTTCTCCATCACTTTATCAACTTGGCGGAAATCAGCCCCGTCGCGCAACAGAAGGCTAAAACCGGCGAAGTAAGGGAACAGCACGCGGTTGACGAAAAACCCAGGGCAATCATTCACCACGATCGGTGTTTTGCCCATTTTGGTGGCATAAGCGACAACGGTGCCAATTGTTTGATCGGAGGTTTTAGCTCCGCGAATGATCTCTACCAATGGCATGCGATGTACTGGGTTAAAGAAGTGCATGCCGCAGAAGTTTTCAGGACGTTGCAGCGAGGCGGCTAACTGATCGATAGGGATGGTGGACGTATTTGAAGCCAGAACCGCGTCTGGTTTGATCAGTGATTCTGCTTCCGCTAAGACGGCTGCTTTAATTTTTGGATTTTCAACAACGGCCTCAACCACGATTTGCGCGTGTTCAACACCTGCGTAGTTCAGCGTTGGTTGGATTGTGGAGAGGATCTGCGCCATTTTCAGGCCATTGATCTTCCCACGTTCGAGCTGTTTATTGAGAAGTTTTCCTGCTTCATTCATACCGAGCACCAGCGATTTTTCACTGATGTCTTTCATTAACACCGGCGTGCCTTTCAGCGCAGATTGATAGGCGATACCGCCTCCCATAATACCCGCACCGAGCACCACGGCCTGCGAAGGGACTTGTCCAGACAGGGCAAGTTTCTTTGCTTTGCCTTTTACAAACTGATCGTTGAGGAAAATGCCAACCAGAGCGCGAGCTTGGGTAGTGCGAGTTAATGGTACAAAGCTGGCGGTTTCAAGCTTGAGCGCTTCGGCACGTTTTAAACCGGCGGCTGCTTCAATGGTTTTCACCGCAGTGATTGGCGCAGGATAGTGTTTCCCAGCGGTTTGCATCACCATGCCTTTGGCCGTGGTGAAGCTCATCAGCGATTCAATTGGGCTGAGTTTTAGCGGTTCCAATTTTGGCTGGCGCTGTGCTTTCCAATCAAGTTGGCCATCGATGGCTTGGTGCAGCATTTTGAGTGCGCCACTAACCAGCTTATCTTGCGATACTACGGCATCGACTAAACCGACTTTGAGGGCTTGTTCAGCGCCAATATCTTTACCGGCGGCAATGATCTCAAGTGCGCTATCCGCACCGAGCAGACGCGGCAAACGAACCGAACCGCCGAAGCCAGGCATAATTCCCAGCTTTGTTTCAGGCAGGCCAATGCGAACATCCGGTGTGGCGATGCGGAAATCGGTGGCTAATACACATTCGCAACCCCCGCCCAGCGCATAGCCATTTATGGCGGTAATGGTGGGGACGGGTAAATCTTCTAAACGGTTAAATACGCTATTAGCGAAGTTGAGCCATTCCGTGAGTTTTTCCGCTGGAGCCGCAAATAGAGACAAAAACTCGGTGATATCTGCGCCAACGATAAAAGCGGCTTTGGTTGAACGCACCAATAGGCCCTGCAGCTGCGGCTGTTTTTCAAGCACGTCTAGGGCTGCGCCTAAGCTGGCAACAGTTTTGGTATCCAGCTTGTTAATGGCGGCTGGAGCGTCAAATACCAGCTCGGCAATACCGTCTTCGAGCCAGTTTACATGTAGGTTTTCGCCTTGGTAGAGCATCGTGATCTCCTGAATCAGCGCAGTTGATCTGGTATGACCAGATGTTTTGAAGTGTGGTTTTAATGTTAATAAAATGCAAACAAAACATTGCGCATTTGCAAACTTGATCACAGAGAGCTGAATGGGATTTTTGCCAACTTCCTGTTTTTAAGGAGGGCTGTGATAAGATGGAAAAATTCGTTGTGGGCAAAGGGTCATTTACATGGAAACACTAGCTTCGTTGTATTCTGAACACATGGAAACGCTGCAGCAGCGCACCCGTGAGGTTTTAGCGCGTAGTCAACTGGATGGGTTACTGATTCATTCTGGTGAGTTGCTATCGTTATTCTTAGACGATCGCGATTATCCGTTTAAGGTGAATCCTCAGTTCAAAGCCTGGGTGCCGGTGACTCAAGTGCCTAATTGCTGGCTGTGGGTAGACGGTGTGAATAAGCCGAAGCTTTGGTTCTATTCTCCCGTTGATTACTGGTATAGCGTTGAACCACTGCCAGAAGCGTTTTGGACTTCTCATGTAGAAATGACCGCTTTGCGTAAAGCAGATGACATTGCACAGCTGTTGCCAAGTGCGCGTGAGCGTGTTGCCTATATCGGCTATGTGCCGCAGCGCGCGCAGTCTCTGGGCATTAAAGCCGAAAATATTAATCCGCAGTCGGTGCTGGATTATCTGCACTACCATCGCGCATACAAAACCGGCTATGAACAAGCGTGTATGCGCGAAGCGCAAAAGACGGCGGTAGTTGGGCATCAAGCGGCGTTAGAAGCATTCCAGTCAGGTATGAGTGAGTTTGATATCAATCAGGCATATCTGACGGCAACAGGACATCGTGATACGGATGTTCCTTACGACAATATCGTGGCGCTGAATGAGCATGCTGCGGTTCTGCACTACACCACGTTACAGCATAAGTTGCCTTCTGAAGTCCGTAGCTTCTTGCTTGATGCGGGCGCGGAGTATAACGGCTATGCGGCGGATTTAACGCGTACCTATGCGGCTAAAAGCGATAGCGACTTTGCGGCGTTGGTCAGCGATATGAACAAAGAGCAGCAGGCGCTGATCGCGACACTGAAATGTGGTGTGCGCTACACGGATTACCATCTGCAAATGCATCAGCGTTTGGCAAAATTGCTCAAAAAACACCATATTCTAAAAGATATCAGTGAAGAAGCTGCCGTGGAACAAGGGCTGACATGCCCATTCCTGCCGCATGGCTTAGGGCATCCGCTTGGGTTGCAGGTTCATGATGTTGCAGGTTTTATGCAGGATGAAAATGGTACTCATCTGGCCGCGCCAGAAATGTATCCATTCCTGCGCTGCACGCGCATCATGGAACCGGGTATGGTGATGACTATCGAGCCTGGCCTGTACTTCATTGATTCACTGCTCGCGCCATGGAAAGAAGGGAAATTTAGCCAGCACTTTGATTGGGCCCGCATTGACGCTTTCCGTCCTTACGGCGGGATCCGTATTGAAGATAACGTTATTTTCCATGAGAAATCCGTGGAAAATATGACGCGCGATCTGCATTTGGATTAATGAGTCAGCCTTATCTTATTCCCGCTGAGGCGCTGAGCTTCAGCGAGGAAATCAAAAAAAGCCGCTTCATTACCTTGTTGGCACATACGACGGGTAGTGAGGCGGCAAAAGCTTTTGTTACTCAGGTGAAGTCCGAACATCCTGATGCGCGTCATCATTGCTGGGCGTTTGTTGCTGGTGCACCGGATGATTCCCAGCAGTTAGGTTTCTCAGATGATGGTGAACCGTCGGGAACGGCAGGAAAGCCAATGCTTGCTCAACTGATGGGCAGTCATATTGGAGAGATTACGGCGGTCGTCGTGCGTTATTATGGCGGCATCCGATTGGGAACCGGTGGTTTGGTTAAGGCCTACGGGGGCGGTGTTCAGCAAGCATTAAAACTTTTGCCGGTAGCGCGTAAAGTGCCACAGGCTGAGTATACTTTGCAGTGTGACTATGGATTATTAACCCAAGTTGAAGCCGTCATAGCGCAGGCTGGGGGCGAGATCTTGCAGAGTGATTATGCTGTTGATGTGCTGCTAACGGTGAGTTTGCCAGTGCTGGTTGTAGAAGACGTCGCTGAAAAGTTACGCAACATGAGCCGTGGCTCATTGCAATTACATCAGACTTCGTAATAATCCCCCGCATTATCTTTTTTGTTGTACTTATTACTCTTTAATTGAGCAAGGAACGTGCCCGAATGCATTTTCGTGCCATTATCCGCATCGTCGGTTTACTCGTCATATTGTTCTCCGGAACTATGATCATCCCGGGGCTTGTTGCCCTGATTTATCGTGACGGTGCAGGCCGGGCGTTTACTCAAACTTTCTTTGTTGCGCTAACGATCGGTACTTTGCTGTGGTGGCCACAGCGTAAGCAAAAACATGAGTTAAAGCCGCGCGAAGGTTTTTTGATAGTTGTGCTGTTCTGGACGGTGTTGGGCAGCGTTGGGGCATTGCCTTTCCTGTTTTCAGAGCGTCCGAACCTCAGCGTGACAGATGCCTTCTTTGAATCGTTCTCAGGCTTAACGACCACAGGGGCAACGACTCTTGTTGGTTTAGATAACCTCCCTAAAGCTATTTTATTCTATCGACAGATGCTGCAATGGCTTGGCGGGATGGGGATCATCGTCTTGGCCGTGGCCATTTTGCCTATTTTAGGTGTCGGTGGATTACAGCTCTACCGCGCTGAGATGCCGGGGCCGCTAAAAGATAATAAGATGCGCCCACGTATTGCTGAAACGGCCAAAACGTTATGGTTCATCTATGTTTTGCTGACCGTTGCGTGTGCTGTGGCGTTGTGGGGAGCGGGAATGGATGTTTTCGACGCCATTTCTCATAGCTTCTCGACTATCGCGATTGGCGGATTCTCAACGCACGATGCCAGCATAGGTTATTTCAACAGTCCTACTATCAATACCATCATTGCTGTATTCCTACTGATTTCCGGCTGTAACTTTAGTTTGCACTTTGCGCTCCTTAGCGGGCGAAGCTTAAAAGTGTATTGGCGCGATCCTGAATTCCGCATGTTCATTTTTGTTCAGTTGACGCTGGTCGCGGTATGTACCCTTGTTCTGTGGTGGCATAACGTTTATCAAACGGGGCTACAAACGGTGAATCAGGCGTTTTTCCAAGTGGTTTCGATGGCGACAACCGCAGGTTTTACCACTGATAGCATTGCGCACTGGCCGTTATTCCTGCCTGTGCTTCTATTATGTTCCGCATTCATCGGGGGCTGTGCGGGTTCAACGGGCGGGGGGCTGAAGGTCATCCGTATCCTGCTGTTGTTCTTGCAAGGATCTCGTGAACTTAAGCGACTGGTGCATCCCAATGCGGTCTATACCATCAAGCTAGGTAGCCGAGCTCTGCCGGAACGCATCCTTGAAGCGGTGTGGGGTTTCTTCTCTGCCTACGCATTAGTCTTCATCATTAGTATGCTTGCGATTATCGCGACAGGAGTTGATGATTTCTCTGCGTTTGCTGCAGTGGTTGCGACATTGAACAACCTCGGCCCTGGGCTTGGGGTGGTTGCGGATAACTTCACCTCGATGAATGATGCGGCTAAATGGGTTCTGGTTGTCACTATGCTGTTTGGTCGATTAGAAGTCTTCACCTTGTTAGTGCTGTTTACGCCAACGTTTTGGCGTAACTAAAGTATTCACGATTAATTATGGATAATGCCAGAGGCCGTAAGCCATGAAGAAAACATTAGTGCTTTATTCAAGCCGAGATGGACAGACAAAAGCTATCGCCTCTTATATCGCCTCAACTTTATCTGAAACGACGATGTGTGATGTGCAAGATTTGGCAATCTCGATGAATATCGATCTTGCGAACTACCAGGCGGTTGTGATCGGTGCATCGGTTCGCTACGGACACTTTCAACGTGCGCTATATCAGTTCACTAAAACGAACGCCGCACAGCTAAATGCAATGCCGAGTGCTTTCTTTGCCGTAAACCTCACTGCTCGTAAGCCTGAGAAGAGAACACCACAGACCAATGCGTATACGCGCAAGTTTTTACTTGCAACACCTTGGCAGCCAAAACAATGCTCGGTGTTTGCAGGAGCGCTGCGTTACCCGCGATATGGTTGGTTAGATAAGGTCATGATCAAACTTATTATGAAAATGACCGGTGGGGAAACGGATACAACTAAAGAAGTTGAATATACGGATTGGCAGGATGTGGGACGCTTTGCACAGGAATTTGTCCGTTTAACCAGCAGTATGGTGCGATAATCATCACAAAACACAACTTTTGTTGATAAATTACGCGGTCAGTAATTATTTTCAAATAAACACTTGTCAGCCGTTCAGAAGTCCCTATAATGCGCCACCACTGA
>NZ_JAVXIQ010000025.1:0-54381 GCF_036648275.1 Hafnia sp.
GTCTCTCTTTTGTGGTTTTAATCGCTCTCAATACCCTTATGATTTAGGGTAAATATCTGGACGTAGCTCAGTCTTAGAAACTCCGCCGTGGGTTTCTTTTTCTAGATGCAACCGTCCCACTGTAAGACTTCTAGTTTTGATAGAACTGCTAAAGAGACGTATTACTTAGGCTGCTAGCAGATTTTGTTTACTAATGTCTAAAATTTCAGATGCGCTGTACTTACCACCTGAAATGCTTTCAATTTGCTGTGCGTATTTGGTCTTTCCAAAAAACTCAGTCTTGGGGAGGAAGCCATTTTTAAGCCATTTATAAACAGCTCTTTCACTAACTCCACAAGCCTTAGCTACTTCAGGAATACCAATACTTTTGATTGGTTCGTCTAGGGTTTGCATAGGCCATCCTTTTTCGTACTTTCAGTTCGAATTATGATTGAACTGAAAGTTTTTGCAAGTGGTTTACTATCGTACTCATGGTACAAGTCGAGAAAGTGCGTGAAGAGTTTGCCCAGCGGCTAGCGCAGGCCTGTAAAGATGCTGGATTAGATGAACATGGCCGCGGGATTGCTATCGCTCGAGCATTGGGTGTTTCATCTAAGGGGGTAAGTAAGTGGTTTAATGCTGAATCTCTACCCCGCCAAGCGAAAATGAATGAACTTGCCAAGTTCTTGCGAGTAGATGTCATGTGGTTGCAACACGGAAATCAGGCACTCGATCGCAATGTAACAAACCCCATCCCTTACTCTCGCGGGAACTTGTATCCAGTGATTAGCTGGGTGAGTGCTGGAGCATGGGCTGATGCATGCGAACCGTACACGATTGATCAAATAGATGAATGGTACGAGTCCGATGCGAAAGTTTCTGGTTCTGGCTTTTGGTTGCGGGTCCAAGGCGATTCAATGACTGCCCCTACAGGACTTAGCATTCCAGAGGGAACGCTTGTCCTCATCGATACAGGTAGAGAACCAGGCAATGGGAGCTTAGTTATAGCTAAGTTAACCGATGCAAATGAAGCTACGTTTAAGAAATTGATTCTTGATGGCGGGTGTAAGTACTTGAAGGGATTGAATCCTGCATGGCCTCTCATACCAATTAATGGTAACTGCAAAATCATTGGCGTAGCTATAGAGACAAAACTTCGACTGGTTTAGCCCAATGGACTGAGGATACGTTCTAGGTGGTTGGAATTAAAACCTTGCTGAAAAAACTATGATTAAAAATGGTAACTATATGAATATAGCAGACAAAAATAACTTCAAAGAAATACAACCAGCTAAAGATTATATTAATGCCTACGCTGAAGTTGCAGGTTGTACCATTTTCCGCATAAATGATACCGATAGAATGGCTAATTTTATGTTCATAGTAAATGAACCAGTCCCCTATGTAGACATTCGTGGAGAAATCAGCAAGCAGGACTACGAAAAGAAGAAAGTAGCCTCAATAACAATGACATATAAACAGGCGGAGGCCTTCTATTTATCCCTGAAAAAACAGTTTGAAGGTAACTAATTATGGCCTATCCGGCTGATAATAGTGTTGGAAAACCTTTTTTTGGGTATATGACTAGTAGTGGACCAGTGATAGTATCCCATCCTGAACTTACATCTTTAGATGTTTTCCAAGTCATAGAAGGCTCTTATACTTCTAGTGGAGGAAAAACTACCAATAATGGGGGTGGAGGAATGGAAAAACGTCTAGCAGTTCTCGAGGCTGAAGTTTCTCACATCAAAACAGATGTTGCTGATATTAAATCTGATCTGAAAAAAGTGCAGACTGAAACCTCAAATCTGAGTAGAGATGTTGCTGTTATTCTGCAGAAAGTAGTTGATATCGATTCAAATATATCAAAAAAACCCAGTTCAAGTGAAATGACAGCAGCGATAGCATCAGCCACAAATAAGCAAATAATTTGGACTATTGGCATAGCAATGGCCATCTTAGGATTTGCAAAGTACATTTTCTAACCCCGCCGCTGAGTGGGAGTGGGGTTTTATTGCACTCACTCCTTCATTACCTCCGCAGCCATTAGATACGTCGCTCTTCTCTTTTCGTCATACTCCATCTGTGCGTAAGATTCCAACATCGAAATGATGTACTCCTTCTTCACTTCTTGCTCGTAAGACACCAGATTCAGCGTAGCCTTTCCCACAGCTTCGCATAAGTCGTTGTAGCCAATCGCATTCTTATCCATACGTCCTCCTATTTTGATTACTTTATCATCTGCTAGCCAAAATATTCGCTAAATAAAAAAATAAATACCATTAACTTTCAAACACTTTACCCAAAAGTACACAAACAGAATATATTGCGTACTTATGGTACTTGAAATTTATGTACTATTAGTTCAATATGATTCCATCTACACGACATGAAGCATTAACTAACAGGAAAGTTAGGCGCACAACTAAAAGAGCGCTGGCATGAAAAACATATCTCGCAGCCATTAAAACGAAAGCCGGGACGGATGGCAGAAACGCGGTAGTGCTCTTTTAGTTGTGGTGTAGCTCAGTTGGTAGAGCGTCGCAAGCGTTCATAGCGTAGCGGGTACGCGCTGGTTCAAGTCCAGCCACCACAGCTCATTTGTGTGGAGAATTATTAGAGATCCTATCTGTTTGTGTGAATTTTCATTAATTCGCACCGGGGAAACTCATATCTAAAAAACGTGTGGAGAAATAATCGTGAGCGTATTTAACCTAAAGAATTTAATCATTTACCGCGTAAGTCGTGACTTTCGCTTTAGCCCAGAGAATATGGCCACTCAGTTGCAGCCGATGGCATATTCCCCCTGTGGCAGCCAAGACATGGCAAAAACAGGCTGGGTTTCACCAATGGGGAATTTTAGCGATAGCCTTATTCATTCAATCTCCGGCCAGCTAGTTCTATTCATGCGTCGAGAGGAGAAAATATTACCGGGTACCGTTATTAAACAGCACCTGCAATCCAAGATTGAAAAATTGGAGGGAGAGCAAAATCGCAAATTAAAGAAAACAGAGAAAGACTCTTTGCGGGACGAAGTTCTTCACACCCTTCTACCTCGAGCATTCAGCCGCTTCACAACCACCGTTATGTGGATCGATACAAATAGTGGTTTGGTGATCGTTGACTCTAACAGCTTCAAGCGAGCAGAAGATGCCTTAGCTCTATTGCGTAAAAGCCTTGGTTCACTACCTGTAGTACCTCTCACTATGGAATCGCCTGTTGAGTTAACACTCACTGAATGGGTTCGATCTGGCAGCTTACCTGCTGGCTTTGCTCTCCAAGATGAAGCTGAGCTTAAAGCTATTTTGGAAGAAGGCGGCGTAATCCACTGCAAGAAACAAGACCTCATCTCGGATGAGATTAGCAGCCATGTTGAAGCCGGAAAATTAGTTACCAAGCTCGCACTTAATTGGCAAGAACGCGTCCAGTTTGTGCTTACTGATGATTGCACCATCAAGCGAGTGAAATTCACTGATTCAATTCTTGACCAGAATGACGACATTGATCGTGAGGACTATGCCCAGCGCTTTGATGCAGACGTCATGTTACTTACTAGTGAACTCGGAGAGCTGATTAAGAACGTGATTAATTCGCTCGGCGGCGAAAGCACAAAGTAACCCAATTAAGACGTTGTTTTAGTGTGTGGAGAAATAATCGTGAAACTAAATGAATTACCCCCAAAGACGCTAATTAAGCAAGCGCATGCATCGATTCGATCTAGTGACTTGGCCCGGCTATCTGTCTGTTTCCGGTGATATGGGGGAATGGGTATTCACACGCATACATGACATGTTCGACTTCTTTGTAGGTCGTGATGCGGGCATAAATCCTCGCTATTGGTCCGAAAAACTTGCAATGGGTGCCGGTGGCAGTGGTCTAGATAAGCACTGTCTTGAGTTCGACGATGATGCATTTGCCAAAGAATTGGATGAATGGCACGAATCATGGCTTGAGGATGAGGAACACGACGCCAGCGAAATCGAAGATGTGAAGCAAGGTATATCAGAACTGAAAGGAGAGCATTTCAGTGATTCGCAAGCAGCTTATAACGCCGTGTTCGAGTCCGATATTCCCGGCTTATATGCCTATGAGCTATTTGAAGGCAACTCATGCGAGCGCTACTCACATCACTACTTATGGATTTGTTATGCCGTTGCATGGGGTATTGAGCGATACAAAGGCCAAAAGCTGGCGAATAAAGCCATGAATAAATTTTTATCCATTCGCGGGGTATAGAGCAATGTCTGAATTAACAACAGAACGTTTAGAAAAAAGAATCAAAAACTGTATCGAAGTCGGGAACGGCTGCGTGATGTTGCCTGTCAGCGTGGCAGAGGAGCTATTGGCGTTCAGGAAAGCAGCTGAGAAGCTTGTTCGTTGTAAAGGCCGCTATCACTCCGAACAGAATTACCGCGCCCTAGCTGCATTGTTTGGCATGACTGTTCCTGACTTGCCTCCATTACCAAGCGATGAAGCCTCAATAATACCTGTAAGCGAGCATAAGTGGATAAGCGTGGATGATGGTATGCCTGAGAATTGCAACACCGTTTTGGTTTGTAGTAATCGCGGGATCATTTGGTGTGCGGAAGTTGAAGATGGTGATTTTTATCCCGATGAGTTTCCAAATCTTCCCCGAGAAGGCTTTGAAATTACCCACTGGATGCCATTACCCGCAGCACCAGTACAGGAGCAGAACAATGGATAACACAACTCTTCAAGCACCAGAAATAGAAGAATGTTCGAGCTGTGGCAACGAAGCGCCAACCTATACAAAAGACTGCCCACATTGCGGGATGGAGAAATGCGACCAATGCGATGCGGGTGACGATACGAGCTGCATAAATTGTGAGGGTGAATAATATGATTAACACTATCGTGATCGATACCGAAACTATGGATGTGCGCCCTTCTGCTCTCATCCTATCCATCGGCGCTTTTGCTTTTGATGTTGCCGATCTGGAAGGTACTCGCGAATCTATACTGGCTGTAAGCCGCGATCCTGAGCTTTCTGACTATTCAGCTAATGCGTTCTACTGCCTGCTTGATGCTAACGACCAGCTGATGCTGGGGCGCTCTGTTTCGAAAGATACACAGCATTGGTGGATAAATCAGAACCAAGACGCGCAGGAAGCATTATCCGGCGATCGTGAGTCGTTAGCTGACCAGCTGCTTAATCTGAATAGTTGGATTGCTCAACATACTGGCGCCACGATTTACTTTCGCGGTACCGACTTTGATGGCTCGATTCTAGAAAGCGCATACCGTTCCTGTCGCATGGAATGCCCGTGGAAGTACAACGGAAAGCGCGACGTTCGGACGTACATCGATGCGCTCACTGGTGGCAAAAAAGGTTATGTTCCTGACCACCAGCCATACTTCCAGATGATTAAGCACAACGCGCTTCATGACGCGATGAATGATGCCGAGCAGATGGCAATCGCTAAAAACTGTTTTGCCGCCGTAGTTAAGGTTGCATAGGCATATAGGAGGAGTTAATGCAGGAACTCACCAAGCAGCAACGTGCCGTGCTAGACGTTATAACCAATTACATTAATCGAAATGGGATATCACCAACGGTTAGTGAAATTTCGGAGGCTATGGGGTTCAAATCCCCAAACTCCGCCACTTTGCATCTTAAGGCATTAAAGAAAAAAGGTGCTATAGCAATCCGAGATAGGACGTCACGAAGCATTACAGTGATTGACAGAGAAAATAGCCCGCTGAGCATTCCAAGTGTTAACGACAGTAACTATTGGTTTGATGGAGTATTCCAGCATAGACGCTATGAGCGTGATGTGTATAGAAGCCTAGAATTAGCTGGAGTAATCGTGGATGTAAAAGCTAGCCGTGTGGAGAATAAAACGTGAATACAATCTTTTTACTAATGGCTGAATATGAAACAGCCTCAATCCCACTTTCCATGATTGCTGACAAATATCTTGGGATGAAACCAGAAACAGCGGCGGTCAGAGCAAACGAAGGCGCATTACCAATACCAACCTTCCGTTTGGCTGATTCAAATAAAGCACCTCGAATGATTCACTTACAGGATTTAGCTGAATTCATCGACCACCAGCGAGCCATAGCACGCCAAGAATTGAAAAAGTGCCAAGTAAAGTGATGGGATAAGGCGGCTATTATTGGATATTCAGGGGTGCTTTTTGGAAACATCAGCACCCCAATAGCACACCATAATAATGTAACTCATTGTTTATATTAAATGCTTTATCCGGTGGCAAGTCGGGGCGGTATTATCCGGTATCTTTCAACAGATTGGAATTGATTAAAGACAAAAAGAACGCATTCAGCGCAAACGATTACCCTTACCCACTCATTTATAGGCATTTAGTGACGTTTAGGTTTTGCGATAGCGGCAAGATATCCGATTACCTATATAAAATTTTTGAACTTAAAAGAATAAAAAGAAATTTTTAATAACTTATTTTGCCTGTTAGGGTGAAATGGAATTTAAATTTAACATTCCATTTACGCTTATCTGGAGCCTTCTATGGTTATTGTTTCTCTGGCTGGCAGCCCAAAACAGCCATCACGTTCTTCCGCACTACTGGCGGTTGCTCACCGCTGGCTCGCTCGTCATAACGTAGAAATCGTGCATTTTAGCCTGCAAGATTTCGTGGCCGAAGATCTCTTATTCGCCAATTTTAATAGCCCACAAATACTGGCGTTGAACCACGCCTTGAGCCGAGCAGACGGTCTTCTGGTCGCGACACCGGTTTATAAGGCGGCTTATTCTGGAGCCTTGAAAAGTATTCTAGACCTGCTTCCCGAACGTGCGCTTGAACACAAAGTGGTGCTTCCGCTTGCTACCGCAGGCTCGTCTAATCACTTTTTAGCCTTGGACTACGCACTCAAACCCGTCCTCAGTGCGTTAAAAGCGCAAGAAGTATTACATGGTGTTTTTGCGACCGACGTACAGATTGATTACGCCTCGCGGGAAGCCACGCTGGAGGCGGCTCTGGCAGAACGCTTAGAAGAGTCACTCAGCACATTTTATGCCGCCATTCAGCGCAGGGGGCTATCTCTAACCGCAAAAGAACACGTGACCAGCCATGAATAAAAAAAGCCCCGCGATAGATGCTGCGGGGCTTCAGTTTAGTGCTTTAGGTCAATCGTTATGCATTGAGCGCTTTGGTGATTTTCTCAAACAGATCGCCAGACAGATTTTCCAATCCTTTCAGCTCTTCCAACGATTTACGCATCAGAGCCTGACGGCTTTCATCATAGCGTTTCAAGCGGATCAGCGGTTCGATCATGCGCGCTGCCACCTGTGGGTTGCGGGTATTCAGATCTTTTAAGATCTCGGTTAAGAACGCATAGCCCGAACCGTCTGCCGCGTGGAATGCTGACGGATTAGCCTGTGCAAATGCGCCCACCAGCGAGCGAATGCGGTTTGGATTGCTCAGCGTAAATGAACGGTGTTTAAGCAGCGCTTTTACATTGTCCAAAACTAACGCTGACGGACTGGTCGCTTGCAGCATGAACCACTTGTCCATCACCAAACCATCTTGATGCCAGCGTTCGTCAAATTCAGCCATCAGGCGGTCGCGGCACGGTAGTTCAGCGCCAACGGCAGCCGACAGTGCGGCTAACGAGTCGGTCATGTTGTTCGCATTTTCATACTGACGTACCACTAATTCATCGGCCAGCACCACGTCTTCGCCAAAGGCTAAATAGCGCAGGCAGACGTTACGCAGCGAACGTTTGGCAATATCAGCATGGTCGATGCGATATTCAGGCGTACGGTTATTGTTGTAAACCGCTAGCCATTCGTCCGCCATTTCTTTCGCCAGCAGACGCGTGATTGCCGCATGCACCGCACCGATCGCTTCAGGATCGATGATGCTAAACAGCTCGGCCATTTCATTTTCAGATGGCAGCGTCAGAATTTGGGCCGCCAGTGCCGGATCCAAGGTTTCATCCAATAGCACCGCGCGGAACGCATCAACAACATGCATTGGCAGCGACAAAGGCTGATTCTGTTGGAATTTCGCAACGTTGAGGCGCACATATTTTGCCAACAGCATTTGCGCCGCATCCCAACGCGAGAAATCATTGCGCGCATGCTGCATCAAGAAACTTAGCTGCTGATCGCTATACGGATACTCTAATTTTACCGGCGCCGAGAATTCACGTAATAAAGAAGGGATTGGCTTGTGCGGAACGTTATCAAACGCGAAGCTTTGCTCCGATTCCGTCACGTTGAGCACGTTACTCACCGACTCACCGTCAATCATCAACGGGATCACATTACCCTGCGGATCGTAAAGCTCGATATCCAGCGGAATATGCAACGGTAACTTATCGGCCTGTTCGGAAGTCGGTGGGGTTTGCTGCGTGACGTAGAGACGATATTGTTGATGCTCGGCATCATACTCATCGCGCACGCTAAGCTCTGGTGTGCCCGCTTGGCTATACCAACGACGGAACAATGTCAGATCAACACCCGAAGCATCTTCCATCGCCTGAACAAAATCATCACAGGTCGCCGCACTTCCATCATGACGTTCAAAATAGAGCTTCATGCCTTTCTGGAAGTTTTCTTCACCTAATAGCGTATGCATCATACGAATAACTTCAGAACCTTTTTCATATACGGTTAGCGTATAGAAGTTATTCATCTCGATGACTTTATCAGGACGAATCGGATGCGCCATTGGGCTGGCATCTTCTGCAAACTGCGCACCGCGCATCACGCGGACGTTATCAATGCGGTTTACCGCACGTGAACCTAAATCTGAGCTGAATTCTTGATCGCGGAAGACGGTTAAACCTTCTTTCAAACTCAGTTGGAACCAATCACGACAGGTGACACGGTTACCGGTCCAGTTATGGAAATATTCATGTCCAATAACCGCTTCAATGCCCAGATAATCTTTGTCAGTCGCGGTTTCCGCTTTAGCCAGAACATACTTGGAGTTGAAAATGTTCAGGCCTTTGTTTTCCATCGCGCCCATATTAAAGAAGTCGACGGCAACAACCATATAGATGTCGAGATCGTACTCTAGGCCAAAGCGGGTTTCGTCCCACTTCATTGCATTTTTTAGCGATGTCATCGCCCAACCAGCACGATCTAAATTACCGCGGTCAACGTAGAGCTCTAATGCAACGTCACGGCCGCTTTGTGTGGTAAAGCTATCGCGCAGAACGTCAAAATCACCGGCAACCAAAGCAAACAAGTAGCTTGGTTTTGGGAATGGGTCTTCCCATTGCACCCAGTGACGCCCATCCTGCAACTCACCTTGCGCAATGCGATTACCGTTAGACAGCAGGAACGGATAGCGTGCTTTATCCGCCACGATACGCGTGCGGAAGCGAGCCAGAACATCTGGGCGATCGAGATAATAGGTAATATGGCGGAAACCTTCGGCTTCGCACTGGGTACACAGCGCATCGCCAGAAAGATAAAGGCCTTCCAATGCGCTGTTTTTGGCCGGATGAATCTCATTCACAATCGTCAACGTGAATGCTTCCGGTAGATTTTCAAGAATGAGCTGATTCTCTGATTCGCGGTAATGCTCCCAAGGAGCATCATTCACGCTGACACTTTTTAGGGTGAGATCTTCACCGTTGAGAATAAGAGGTGCCTGCGCGGCACCCTGACGTTTAACCTGACTGACTGCGGTAACCGTGGTTACCTCTGCGTCCAAATCAAAATCCAGAGCTAGATCGGTGATCGTATAATCTGGCGCTTGATAGTCGTGACGATACTTGGCTTGAGGTTGTTGTGTCATAAATACCCTTGTAGGCTTCGCCGATGATATACCCAAATAATTTCAGATGACGGTATCGCGGTAGACCGCGTCATTGCTGGGTAGCCACTGACTAAAAATCAGCACCCTAACCAACCATTAACTAAACTGTATCACACCGATCAAAAAATCGAAGCTCTGCCTAGAAACTCCGGTGCGTTTGCCTGTTATTCACGCAAGTGTCATCAGAAGCGCCCCATGAGAAACCAAGCGTCGTGCCGCTTTTAGACCGTAAGCAATAAAGGCTAGCTAAACATTGGGCATAATGGAGCAAGATTATTCTCAGTCCTAAATACTTACTCTGAGTAGCGATATTCTGACATAATGATCAGAGTTACCGTTTAAAGTTTCTTGTTCATTACGCCCGCCTTAGCGGCCAGTGAGACATTCAATGAGCTCCTCGAAGTTCTAAACCAGAAAACAGCGTGCATGAAGCTAAAAAACCTTATCTACATTTTCACCACGGCCTTGGTGTTCTTTTTTGGTATTTTTATCTATAGCTCATTGCATAAAGCACATGTCGATTTCGCACAAAACCAGCAAAACCTCTATAAAGTTAAACGGCTACGCGACCTAACTGAAGTTTTTCAATCTGCACTTTTAGTTCATCGATTAAAGCGCATCAGCTTCATGAGCGATGCAATTACACAAAGTGAAATCCTTGATGCAGAAAAACAGGTCAGATTGCATGCCGATGCACTGGTTTTGCCTCCTTCAGACAAATCCGCAACAGAATTAGAAAAACAAACCCATGAGATGTTTAATCGAGCAAAATTCTTCGTCTATCGGCTAACCGCCAATGATAATCAGGAATTATCCGCTGTCGGCCATTTGATGCAGGCACAGCTTGATTTGAAGAGCTCCTATTATATAACCGAGCTCAATAAGCTTTATTTTTTGTACGTCTATAACACCACTCTATCCGATACGCATTCGTATAAATTTATTGAAAGCGTTCGCTTGAATAATCGTTTAACACTCACCGCAACCGAACTTATCGATCAGTTAGTCGATATCAAAACGGATGAAGTAAAACGTAATCAGTCTTACTTACGCTCGATAGAATTAATTGGTGTATTGGACTCACTGCGCTCGCGGGTCGATTTTATTATTGCTACAGCGCCAGATGAAGCGCAGCCCTCAGCAAATATTGATGAACTATTAAACAAACTCAGCAAAGAGAGCATGCAGCATCTCACCGCAGATCTCACTAGCGTAATGCAAAGCCGTTCATCTAATGCGTTCGATGGTTTCTATCGCTATATCATCGGTATTGATAAAGCCTCTGCTATCTTTGTGAATAACAGCTATGACCTTGAGTTACATGAGTTAGAAAAGAAAATAAGCGTTAGCCGAGTACAACTTTACGGCATGATTTCATTATGCTGGCTACTTGCTCTGTTCATCGTTATGCCGATATTGGTTTTTTCATCCAAAATAAGCCTATGGCTGACGCTCACCAATAAAAATATCATGAAGTTATCTCGGGGCGATCTCGACATATCTCCAGATAATTCGATCATGACCGGAGAGCTATCGGCCATATCCGATGCCATCAATCAGCTACGCCAGAATCAAATAGAAAAGCGCCTGCTAGAAACTGAAAAGCAGGAACTTATCAATGAGCTACTCGAAGCATCTTCAACCGATCCGTTGACCAATATTTATAATCGCCGCAAATTCTTCAATCAGTGCAGTCAGATCACCGAAGATGACTATCCTCTCGCGTTCTGTCTTATTGATATCGATAATTTTAAAAGATTGAATGACCGTTATGGTCATGACGTTGGCGATTTGGCACTCATCGCCTTTAGCCAAATGCTGGAACAATCGCTGCCAAAAAGTACGGTTTATTGCCGCTACGGTGGAGAAGAATTCGCTATCTTAATTAAATATGAAAATATGCAGCAATCGATGAGAATTATTGATGTCGTGCGCCATCGCACCGAAATGCTGAGTATTGCCATCCCAAATAAGCCTAGCGTTGGCTTTACCATTAGCTGTGGATTAGCCCGTCTTGATGACTATCAAAATATTAACCACTCTATAAAGCAAGCCGATGAAGCACTCTATTACTCTAAGAAACGTGGAAAAAACCAAGTGAGTTTTTATTCGCCAAATGGATTCATTAGCTTTGATGCTAACGATAAAAATGGCTGATATTTGTGCAGGAAACGAGACTAAGATCAAGGTATGAATATTGTACAATTGCACAGCAACTTAATCGGTGCTACTGCAAATGGCACGTTTAATCCTCGACCTATCACATGCCATATGGTGTTATGAGGCTTCAATCTCGGGATAAACTAGGTATACTCCTCCGACTTTGCCGACTATCCCGAACGTGGAATATCCCTGACGAGGATGCAGTAACGCGCCATGACTCAACATGCTTCCCCGATATTAACTTCATTATTGGATACTGACGCCTATAAGTTGCATATGCAGCAGGCCGTGTATCATCGTTACCGCAATCTCTCCGTAGCGGCTGAATTCCGTTGCCGTGGCGACGAGTTACTGGGCAGTTATGCCAACGAAATTATTCAGCAGGTTGCTCTAATGGGCAATCTTGCGCTGACAGATGAAGAATATAACTATCTCAGCACCTTACCTTTCTTCAAAAAAGATTATCTGGACTGGTTGCGCGATTTTCGCTTTAACCCGCAACAGGTCGATATCCGTGACGAAGACGGCCATCTCAATATCCGCATCACTGGCCCTTGGCGTGAAGTGATTATGTGGGAAGTGCCGCTGCTCGCTGTTATCAGTGAAGTGGTACATCGCGATCGCTCACCGCAGGCAACGGCAGAAATGGCCGTGGCACAGCTGCGTAAAAAGCTCGATTCATTTAAACAGCTGAGCGCAGATATCGATCTTTCTGGCTTTAAGCTGATGGATTTCGGCACACGCCGCCGTTTCTCACACGACGTCCAACGAGCCATTATTGAAACGTTGAAAACGGATTTCCCACATTTAGTGGGAACCAGCAACTATAAGTTTGCCCAGTTGCTGAATCTGGCACCGATGGGAACTCAGGCTCATGAATGGTTCCAAGCCCACCAGCAGATTTGCCCGATATTAGCGAACAGCCAGCGAGCAGCCCTGCAAGCGTGGTTAGATGAATATCCCGATCAGCTTGGCATTGCCCTGACCGATTGCATCACGATGGATGCTTTCCTACGCGATTTTGGCCCACAGTTTGCCAACCGCTACCAAGGGCTACGCCATGACTCCGGTGAACCGGTTGAATGGGGCGAGAAAGCCATCGCGCATTACCAGAAGCTGGGTATTGATCCGATGACAAAAACGCTGGTGTTCTCCGATAATCTCGATCTTGAAAAAGCCTTGGAGCTCTATCGTCATTTCCATAACCGCATCAATCTTGGTTTCGGTATCGGTACACGTTTAACCTGTGATATTCCAGAGGTTAAACCGCTAAATATTGTGATTAAGCTAGTTGAGTGCAACGGTAAGCCCGTCGCCAAGCTGTCTGATAGCCCAGGCAAAACTATTTGCCACGACAAAGCTTTCGTTAAAGCGTTGCGCAAAGCATTTGATTTACCGCTGGTAAAAAAAGCCAGTTAAATTACTTAGCTTAATCGTTAACGTAACCAATATTATGAGGGCGTATGCAACGCCCTCTTTTTTTGCCTAAAAAACGCCAATTCTGACTGATAAAATCGATTATTCTTCTTTTTTTCATTCAATCCCCCAATATCTCATCAAGTTCTTGCGATTTGGCTGCGATTTCTTCTTGTGTCTGTTTGCATGACAAGTAACATAGCAACATGCCCGTATTATCTGGGCTGTAGGTTATTTATCATCCAAGATCAATAAAAGAGAGAAATCTATGAGCGTAGTGCCTGTAGT
The DNA here is from genome assembly GCF_036648275.1 of Hafnia sp. Taxonomy (NCBI): domain Bacteria; kingdom Pseudomonadati; phylum Pseudomonadota; class Gammaproteobacteria; order Enterobacterales; family Hafniaceae; genus Hafnia; species Hafnia sp. The sequence continues at coordinate 13,620 of NZ_JAVXIQ010000025.1, forward strand.
CGACGTACTGCAAGGTCGTGCCGCGGTAGACACTGAAGTCACCGTGCGCGGTTGGGTACGTACCCGGAGAGATTCTAAAGCTGGTATCTCCTTCCTCGCCGTTTATGACGGCTCCTGCTTTAATCCGTTACAGGCCGTCGTTAATAATTCTCTGCCGAATTATGAAAGTGATGTTTTACGCCTGACCACGGGTTGTTCGCTGGAAGTCACCGGTAAAGTCGTTGCATCACCGGGTGAAGGTCAGAGCTTCGAAATTCAAGCCACCGAAGTGAAAGTCGTGGGTTGGGTTGAAGATCCAGACACATACCCAATGGCGGCAAAGCGCCACAGCATCGAATATCTGCGCGAAGTTGCTCACCTACGCCCACGCACCAACCTTATTGGTGCGGTTGCTCGCGTTCGTCATACGCTGGCGCAGGCTATTCACCGTTACTTCCACGAAAACGGTTATTTCTGGGTTTCTACCCCACTGATTACCGCGTCTGATACCGAAGGCGCTGGCGAAATGTTCCGCGTTTCCACGTTGGATATGGAAAACCTGCCGCGCACTGACGAAGGTAAAGTCGATTTCGGTGAAGACTTCTTTGGTCGTGAAGCATTTCTGACCGTATCCGGCCAGCTAAACGGCGAGACCTACGCCTGTGCACTGTCTAAGGTATATACCTTTGGCCCAACGTTCCGTGCAGAAAACTCCAACACCAGCCGCCATCTGGCTGAATTCTGGATGGTTGAGCCTGAAGTTGCATTTGCGGATCTCGACGATATCGCAGGGGTTGCCGAAGGAATGTTGAAATACGTCTTCCAAGCCGTACTTGATGAGCGTGCCGATGACATGGAATTCTTCGCTCAGCGCGTAGATAAAGACGCCATCGATCGCCTGAAGCGTTTTGTCACCTCCGACTTTGCTCAGGTGGATTACACCGACGCAGTAGATATTCTGCTTAAATGCGGCAAGACCTTCGAAAACCCTGTCTACTGGGGCGTTGACCTGTCTTCGGAGCATGAGCGTTATTTGGCTGAACAGCACTTTAAAGCGCCGGTGGTAGTGAAAAACTATCCAAAAGACATCAAAGCGTTCTATATGCGTATGAACGAAGATGGCAAAACCGTTGCTGCAATGGATGTGTTGGCACCAGGCATTGGTGAAATCATCGGTGGTTCTCAGCGTGAAGAGCGTTTAGACGTTCTGGATGCACGTTTAGAAGAAATGGGCCTGAATAAAGAAGATTATTGGTGGTATCGCGATCTTCGTCGTTACGGCACCGTGCCTCACTCTGGTTTTGGCCTTGGATTTGAGCGTTTAATCGCCTATGTGACCGGCGTTCAAAACGTTCGTGACGTGATTCCATTCCCACGCACACCAAGAAACGCAACCTTCTAATTAAGTAATAAAACAACATTTCAACGTTTTGATCACAAAAAAGGGGCCAGCAATGCTGGCCCCTCTCTTTTTTAAACTTAGACCCCTGTCACAAAGTTCCCAAACTTTTACATTTTGAAACACATTCTTGCGTTCTGTTACTCGAATTATAGTTTTGTATCATTTTCGATGTAGATTATCGCTCTAGTGAATGGAACACTGCGATGCAGACACAGGAAGACACCATACTTTCTCTTTTAGTTCCGTAAGTGATGAAATAGTTCCGCGCAGAATTAAATTAGGCAGTGGCAGGTGTCAAAAAAAAATAACTCCTTTAGAGGGTAACAATGATGAAACGCAATATTCTTGCAGTAGTGATCCCAGCGCTGTTAGCAGCCGGTGCAGCAAACGCAGCTGAAATCTATAACAAAGACGGTAACAAGCTGGATCTGTACGGTAAGATGGTAGGCCTGCATTATTTCTCCGATAACAATGGCGACAACGGCGACAAATCTTACGCTCGTCTGGGCTTTAAAGGCGAAACTCAGATCAACGACCAGCTGGCTGGTTACGGTCAGTGGGAATACGAATTCAAAGCAAACCGTGCTGAAGGCGCAGGCGCAACCTCTGGTGACAAAACCCGTCTGGGCTTTGCTGGTCTGAAATTCGGTGACTACGGTTCATTCGATTATGGTCGTAACTACGGCGTATTATATGACGTAGAAGCATGGACCGATATGCTGCCAGAATTCGGTGGCGATACCTACACCAACTCTGACAACTTCATGGCTCAGCGTGCAACTGGTGTTGCAACCTACCGTAACAACAACTTCTTCGGTCTGGTAGATGGCTGGAACTTTGCTGTTCAGTATCAGGGCAAGAACGACAACAATACTGCAAATGGCCGTACTACCACCCAAGCACAGAATGGTGACGGCTACGGCCTGTCAACCTCTTATGACTTCGGTATGGGCATCAGCGCAGCTGCAGCATATGCGTCTTCTGACCGTACTACTCAGCAAGTTAATGCAGGCAAAACTGTTAATGGCAACGTAGCTGGCGGCGATAAAGCTGACGCATGGACTACTGGTCTGAAATACGACGCTAACAACGTATACCTGGCGGCTATGTATGCGGAAACTCGCAACATGACTCCGTACGGTAACAATGGTATTGCAAACAAAACTCAGAACTTCGAAGTTGTTGCACAGTACCAGTTCGACTTCGGCCTGCGCCCATCCGTTGCTTACCTGCAGTCTAAAGGTAAGGACCTGAACACTAACGTAGATGGCAACAAAGATCTGGTTAAATATGTTGATGTCGGCGCGACTTACTACTTCAACAAAAACATGTCTACCTATGTTGATTACAAGATCAACCTGCTGGATGACAACGATTTCACCAAAGCTAACGGCATCGCAACTGACGATATCGTAGCTCTGGGTCTGGTATACCAGTTCTAATCTGACGGCAACCTCGCGGTTGTAGCAGAAGATAATCAAAGGCAGAGCTTCGGCTCTGCTTTTTGTTGTCTAGGATTTGACTCCACTCATCACTGATGATTTATACCCCGTTTTTTAGTCCGTGTTCTACTGCCCTATTTCCTGCCTAATTTTCTGGTTTTCTTCTTATTTTTGGTGCTTTTATCGGCATTGAAGCATTCAGGTAACAACTTTGTATTCTTTTTGTGGCAAACGGTTGGCAAGCTCGCGGCGTAGCGGTAACCTGATGGTTCTCTGGCTCAATCCCACACATGGAAGCTCTTACATGTTTGAAAATATCCCAGCCGCACCAGCGGATCCGATTTTAGGTCTTGCCGATTTATTCCGTGCCGATGCCCGTACCAACAAAATCAACTTAGGTATTGGTGTCTATAAAGATGAAACAGGTAAAACACCGGTTCTGACCAGCGTTAAAAAAGCTGAGCAGTATCTGCTGGAAAACGAAACCACGAAAAACTATCTGAGCATCGATGGTATTCCTGCTTTCGCGACCTGCACGCTGGAATTACTGTTTGGTAAAGAAAGCCCAATCATTCAGGACAAACGTGCTCATGCAGCTCAAACCCCAGGTGGGACTGGTGCTCTGCGTGTGGCCGCTGATTTTATTGCCAATAAAACCTCAGCTAAGCGTGTATGGGTGAGCAACCCTAGTTGGCCTAACCATAAAAGCGTATTTAACGCCGCAGGGCTGAAAGTACGCGAATATGATTACTACGATGCGGCAAATCATCAGTTAGACTTTGCAGCGCTCCAGAATAGCTTAGAGCAAGCAGAAGCCGGTGATGTGGTTCTATTCCACGGTTGCTGCCATAACCCAACCGGTATTGACCCTACGCTAGAGCAATGGGAAGCACTGGCTGAAATGTCTGTTGCGAAAGGCTGGTTGCCGCTGTTTGACTTCGCTTACCAAGGATTTGCCAACGGTTTAGAAGAAGATGCTCAAGGCCTGCGTATTTTTGCGGCTAAGCATGATGAATTGCTGGTTGCGAGTTCCTATTCCAAAAACTTCGGTCTTTACAACGAGCGCGTTGGTGCTTGCACGTTAGTTGCCGCTGACAGTGAAACCGCCGATAAAGCATTTAGCCAGATTAAAGCGACTATCCGCGCTAACTACTCCAACCCACCAGCGCACGGTGGTTCTGTGGTAGCCACTATTCTGGGTAATGAAGCCCTGCGTACTATTTGGGAACAAGAGCTCACTGACATGCGTCAACGCATTCAACGCATGCGTCAGCTGTTCGTTAACACCCTGCAGGAAAAAGGTGCTGAGCAAGACTTCAGCTTCATCATTAAGCAGAATGGCATGTTCTCATTCAGTGGACTGACCAAAGATCAGGTGATTCGCCTGCGTGATGAGTTTGGCGTTTATGCCGTGAACTCTGGCCGCGTCAACGTTGCAGGAATGACCCCAGACAATATGGCACCGCTGTGTGAAGCCATTGTCGCCGTATTGAAATAGCACGCATACTGAAATGACAAAAGGAGCCGAAAGGCTCCTTTTTTGTGCTGCAAATAGCATTCACAACGACGCTACCAAACAGCAGGCTCATCGCGAACAAACGGATTAGTCTGGCGCTCTTGGCCAAAAGTCGACATGGGTCCGTGCCCTGGAATAAATGCAACATCATTGCCCAGTGGCCACAGCTTAGTTTTAATTGAGTTAATCAATGCCTGATGGTCGCCACGGGGAAAATCACTACGTCCGACACCACCGCTGAATAACACATCGCCGACCTGCGCTAAGCGTGATTTCTCATTAAAGAAAATCACATGACCTGGAGTATGACCTGGACAATGGAAAACCTGCAAAGTCTCATTACCCACCTGCAAAGTATCGCCGTCATTTAACCAACGGGTAGGCACTAAGGGTTCACAATCACTGAGGCCAAACATTTTGCTCTGAGCAGGCAGCCCTTCTAGCCAAAACTGGTCTTCTTCCTGCGGGCCATAGATCGGCACATTTAGGCTTTTCGCCAAGTTGCCAGCGGCTCCCACGTGGTCTAAATGCCCGTGGGTCAGCAGAATTTGAGTTACCGTGAATCCCAGCGCTTCAACTTCACGCTGAATTTTTGCTGCCTCACCACCCGGATCGACGATCGCGGCCTGAAGCGTGTCCTCGCACCATAAAACAGTACAATTCTGCTGGAATGCAGTAACGGGAATGATTTTATATTTCATGTTTGCCCCAATATAAAAAACGCCGGCAAAGGCCGACGTTTAGGATCTCTTTGACTACCTAATAATACCGTCTTAAAGCGTCATTACCAATTTCTAACGGGGCCGGTGTCAATATGTACGAAATTACTGCGCGGATAATATCCAACGCCACCCGCTCGCATTTTCAATGCGGCTTTACGAATATTGGCTAGCTGAACACCTTCAATATGGAAATCCATCGCCTGACCAAGCGTATGGTAACTGTGTTTCGCCACGCCGCTGCCACGCTCGCGTAATTCATTATTGGTGCGTGGAGAACGATAGCCGGAAATAAGCTGAATCGGTTTACGCGTGCCAATCATCGCCTGCAAACGAAAAATTTGATCGAATAAGCGAGGATCAATACTTTTTACTTTATTCGCACGATAGTCGCGGAACAAATGGTTCAGGCGAACTAATTCTTCCTGAATATAGTTTTTACCGTCGAAGAACTCAGCCTTAAGTTGTTCGCCGGTATTTAAATTATTGAGTAATAAAATACGAGGACGTGGTGTAGAAAGCGTTGCGAACGCTTGCCCTGGTAGCATTGCCATTCCCATAGCAGCGCCACCTAAAGCCAACCACTTGCGACGATGAATATTAATTGGATCCATGAGATAAGTTGTACTCGGCAAAATGTCTGAAAATCACGCACCAAAGCGCACCGTCAGGCACCATAACCGTCATGGAAGATCGAGTCAACCCGCTACCCGCCAAGGTTGGCGGGTTATCACAGATTTTTATGGCTATCATTTACAACATTACAAAAACTATGGTTTTGCTAACTGCTTGCTAGAGTTGAAAAAGGCGCTCGGCTTGCGCGGCGATTTTTGCCCCTGAACGTACAGTGTCATCATAATTGTAAATATCTGTGCGGAACTGCGGCTTACCATCTTCCGAAACCCATGCGGTCAGATAATAGAGGCGAACAGGAATGCGGTGACGTATCGGCACATATTTCGTATTCCCCTCTTTCAGAGCAGACGAAACTCGCGCGTCATTCCAACCAGCATCTTGAAGAAGCATATTTGCCAGCGTCGAAGCTTTATTAACGCGGACACAACCTGAACTCAGCGCACGAATATCTTTTTCAAATAATCCGTGGTTTGGCGTGTCATGCAGATAAATAGCATCTTGGCTTGGCATATTAAATTTATAACGACCTAGCGAATTATTCGCCCCCGGCGCTTGCTGAATTCGATACGGGAAATTACGCGGCGACACCGACGCCCAGTCGATCATATAAGGATTAACCACTTCGGCATCGTTACTCCATCCAGAAAACAGGCGATAGCCGTGACGCTCGAAATAGCCTGGATCGTGCATAGCTTTCGGTATGATATCTTCACGAATGAGCGTTGTTGGCACGTTCCACGGTGGATTCACCACCACGTTATTCAGTTCGCTATTCATCAGCGGCGTTTTACGCGTTGGTCGCCCTACAATCACTCGCGATGAAAGTACTTCTGCGCCATTCTGGTAATAAATCAACGAGTAGTTAGGAATATTGACCATGATGCCAGTATTCACTTCTCCCGGCAAAATGCGTAAACGTTGAATATTCAAAGCCAGCAATGTGGCTCGCGTTTGTGGAGATACATTCAGCCACTCACGTGTGCGCTTGCCAATCACCCCGTCGCTGGCTAACCCCTGCCACTGCTGGAAGCGCTTCACGGCTTCTACGAGCTCAGGCGTATAGCGGTTATCGATCACTGAAACGGATGACGCTTTCGCTGGCTCAGCCTCTGGTGATGGCTGTTGCTTAGTCAAATCAGTCACTGCGGTGGTTGATGGGCTGATCACCGCATTAGGATCCTGACTCGCCGGAGATTGCAACGGCTGTGCATCAGGCACCGGCGTTGGTTTCGCGCTAGCATCGCCTTCCAACATTCCAGTACGCTGTAACACTTCACGCAGCGCAGGCATATCCGCGCTCAGGTCACCCGGTTTTAAACTCGGCCCGTCGCTGACCACAGGCCAAGGGCGCGCATCCGCTAACAGGTTTTTTAACGCTTTATGCATCGCAGCGTACTGAGGATGTGCAGGTTCTAGCGATTTAACGAAGGTATTCAAACGGCCATCACGAATCGACAACTGCCAGTTGTTTACCAGCGTTGTCGGCGGCTCTGCCATTGCATAAGGCACCGAGCTGTATAGCCAACTGCCTTTGGTTGCGCTCACGCCGGAGACAAATTGCAGATAGCCCAGCATCGCATCAGATAAGACGGCATCACGCGCCATGCCACTGACATCGGGATTAGTCAGCGCCTGAACCCATTGGGTGAACTGAGGCTGAACACCAGAGAGTGCAACTTCAGCCAGCTGCTGTTGAAATTGTTGAACCGCCGTACGATCTTGCCACATTGGCTGCATGTGATTCGCAGCGTAGAGTGAAGAAAGTTGGTTCAAATAACGCAGTGAAACGCCCTGTGGAAGCTGCGACAACAGCGCCGAACGCGATTGAGGTACACTCATGGTCGCCACTGAAACCACGGGTTGTTTAGCAACGTCTGCATAGGCTGGCATTATGCTCAGCGCCAATGCACTCATTGCTATTGAACCACCGACAACCATATGGCTTAGACGGAATCTGTTATTCAGCACCATCCCTTGCTCCCTAGTTAGCTCATAGACACCGAATTTCGGAGCCTTAGCTTAATTATACAAATAGAAATGACATTTTGCCGTTTCACTGTCGGTTGGTGCGTTAACAACCCAGACATTGCACGTTAATTATATGATGATACGTCACTGGCTATATTCTGCCAAAAAAAACGGCCTTATATGAAGGCCGTTTGCGTTAATAATGATTTCAGTATGCGGAATTTACAAGAAATTATGTCTCAGATTCTTCTTGAGCCACTGATTCTATAGGATTTTTCTCAGGAGCAAAGCCTCTCAACCCCACAACATGAACATGTTCAGTGTTATTGAACACTTTACGCACCAGTTTATAGGTAGTGCCTTTTTCTGGGCTGATGTTTTCTGGCGCCGCAATAATTAACTGCATTTCCAGACGTTCACACAGCTCGAACAACGTCGCAATGGATTTCGCATCCAGACGCGCTGCTTCATCAAGGAATAGCAGTCGGCATGGCGAAATATCTTTACCACGCAGGCGGCGAGACTCTTCTTCCCAACTCTGAACCACCATGACCAGAATGGACATACCGGTACCGATAGCTTCGCCCGTTGACAGCGCGCCACTTTCAGCACGCAGCCAACCGTCTGAGCCACGGTTAACCTCTACTTCCATTTCTAGGTAATTACGATAATCCAGCAGTTCTTCACCGATAGTTTGCGGCGTACGCTGTCCCATATCGATCTGTGGATTAAGACGTTGATACAGTTTTGCTAGCGCCTCAGAGAACGTCAGTCGATTACTGTTAAACAGATCCTGATGCTGCTCTTGCTGCTCCGACAATACCGTTAGCAGCGTTGAATGCGCTTCACGCACGTTAACATTCAAACGCACGCTATTCACCTGCCCAAAGGCCACCGTCTGTAGGCCTTGGTTGAGCATACGAATACGATTTTGTTCACGCTGAATGGTCTTGCGAATAATGTTCGCCACGCTCTTCGAACTGATCGCCAGTTTTTGTTCGCGTGATGTCAGCTCTTCGGTCAAACGGGCCAGCTCAATTTCCATCTGTTCGATGGCATCGACAGGATCGTCGCTGCGGATAATATCCTGACGAATACGCTCGCGCAGATGCTGGTAAACAGCAATGTAGAACTGAATTTTACGTTCTGGGCGTTTAGGATCTTCTGACAGACGCAGCACATCACGCAGATGTTCGTTGTCTGCCACGGCCAGTCGCAACGCACCCAATGCCTTATCCGACATAGAGCGCAATTCATCCGCATCCATATAGGCAAGCTCACGACGATGCAGACGACGTTCAACGCCGTTGTCTTTCACCAAACGCATCACCGCACACCAGCCCGCTTTCGCGGTGGTGACTTGTTCGCGGATCTGATGGTAATCGCGTTCAACCTTACGCAGGCGTTTTTGCAGATTATCCATTTCAGATTCACAGAACATGATCTGTTTTTCGAGCTGATTGCGACGCGCACGGTTGTTACTCAGCGCGGTATGCAGCTCATCACGACGGATACGTGCACGCTCTTCCGCATTAGGATCGGCCTGAACCCCGATATCTTGTAACTCTTGCGACAGCTCTTTGAGCATGTCACGTTTAGCTTCAAACGAGCTTTTTAGCGAAGCTAAAACCTGATGATACTGGGCTAGCTGTGACTGTTGTTGACGAAGCTGCTCACGCGTACGGCTACGATCGGCTTCGGCATGCTCTAAACGCTGACGCAGTTTGTCATTGAGGTCAGAGTTTTCAGTCAGCATACCGGCAGAATCGCTATAGCTAAAGTGTGCACGACGCTGCACCACTTCCGTTAGCGCGAACGCCTGTTGCTTGGCTGTACGCTGATTCTGCTGAGCCTGCTGATAATCTTGACGTAGCTGTTCATGCTGTTCTGGATCGCTTTGCAATACGGAAAGCATAGGTTCTAGCTTAGCCAGATTGGTGCCGTGCTGTTGCAGATAACGCGCAGCTTCCTGCGCCTCTTCGAGCTCTTCACGGATCTCTTCGACACGATCTTGCAGGGTTTCATCAGCCAACAAACCGATATGCGGCGTGAGCTTATGCAACAGTGCGACGCTCTCTTTGGCCTGCGACAGCTGCTGGCGCTGCTGCTGCGTCACGTTGTCCTGATTATTGAACTCACGTTCAATCTCAGTACGACGACTGTTGATTTGACGTAATTCAGCTTCTGGGTCCTGCTCAAAGGCCACCGCTAAGTGATTGCCAATGAAACGGCTGAACGCTTGATGTAAACGCTGCGTTTTTTGCACATCAAATGACAGATTCGCATAACGCTCTGCCAGCTCATCGCGCTGTGCATACAGCGTTTCTAAGCGGCTTTCACGCGCGGCGCGACCAAACAGCGGCACCTCAGGGAAACGAGAGTAACGCCATTGACGATCGGCAGTTTTCACCACCACGGCGCGTTCCAGTTCATCGGCGGCAAATACGCTGTCATCAAACGACTGCGGATCCCCTTCGATCAGATAGAGATCTTCTGGACAGTCTTCTAATCCCGCCAGATGCTCACGCACCAAGGAAAGATCGGGAACAACAATCGCGTGTCGTGCTGGGCCATATAGCGCCGAGAAATATGGCGCATCGTCGATGGTGACGTCATCGTAGATTTCAGACAGCAACACGCCGCCAAAACGTTCGGCCAAAGCAATCAGGCGCCCATCTTCGGCACCGCTTGGCTGACTTAAACGCTCGATTTGGCTTTCAATTTCACGTTTTTGATGAGCAACTTCGTCGCGTTCAACGGTCGATTCACGTTCACGCTCCAGCAATTGCTGCATCTGCTCAGTGACCTGACGACTGTCTGATAGCTCTTCGCCGCATTGTTCGCTCAGTTGGCTCAGCGCTTCCTGCGCGGCAAGCCACACTGGGGCCTTCGTCGTCAAATCTTTCGCTTTCGCCGTGATTTGCTCAAGCTCTTGGCGCAGCACCATACGGCGCTCGCTGGCTTCAGCCACATCAATCGTCAGCGTTTCAATACGCTCTTCCATCTCACGCTGCGCATCATCCAGTTCTTCTGGCTGATACTGCTGCCCGGTGCGTTTGCAGAAGTCTTGCAACAGACGCTCGGCATCTTGTTGCGAACGCAAACGCTGCTCCAGTTCGGCCAAACGCATGCGTAACGGCTGCACGCGCTCCGACTGATGCTGAAGCGAAGACCAGTCACGCAATAAATCACGCCCCGCCTGCCATGCTTCGCTACGGCTAACTTCGCCCACCAGCTTAACCACCAGCTGATAAGCATTTTCGAACTGTGAATGTGCCGCGCTAGCCACATTCATTTTCTGCTCAAGCTGCATCAGGACTTCAGTCGCTTCCTGCTCACGCGCACTGAACGTTTCTAGCCACTCTTCGCTATTATCCGCATTGAGATCGGGCAACTGACACACTTGGCGTGCGCGTTCTAGCGCCTGTAGCGCCTGCTGGTATTGAATTGCGCGGGTTTGCTGAACGTCCAAGGCTTGCTGATAATCAGCCAACTGGCTTTTTAGTTCATCAACTTCGGCTTCCGCGGCTTCTGAACGGGCTTCATAATCTGCATGCAGATCGCTCGCTTCAGCCACTACTTCATTCTGTTCTTCTAAACGGTAAGTCAGCTCTTCCAGATCGCTCTGATAGCGCTCGATCTTTTCCTGCTGGCGCATTGCGGTTTGCACCAGATTTAAATGATCGCTTGCCGCCTGATAATCGGTTTCGAGATCGGATTCCGACCCGCTTTGCTCAGCTAGCTCACGCGACATCTCCACGTGGCGATACTGCTCCGCCAGCAGCTGTTTGCGACCCCCCAGCAGTTCACGGCGCAGTAGCAATGCCTGATCGAGGTGTATGCGTCGCTCATTGGCATGGCGCATATAGTCAGCAGATACATAAGACGTTGCTTCGGTGATCAGATGTTTGAACAAATCACGGTCAGACTGCGTAACGCGAATCGCTTCCAGCGTCATGCGGTTTTCACGTAAAGCCGCTTCCATATCTTGGAAAGCTTTACGTACGCCGCTATTTTCTGGCAGCAAATAGTCACGCAGGGAGCGGGTAATCGCACTAGAAATACCGCCGTAAAGCGACGCTTCAATCAGGCGATAAAACTTGCTGCGATCTGATGCCGATCGTAAACGGCGCGGGATCACACCCAAATCAAACATCAGGGAGTGATAGTCGGTAATCGAGTTAAACTGTTTGAACTGCACGCCTTCAATAGCTTCCACGCGCTCTTTCAGTTCGTTCAACGGCAGCACACGAGCCTGACGCTCACCCACGGTTTGCGTTAGGATTTCCGTTGGCTGGAATGACGTTGGCAAGCCTTGAATGGTGAACGGTTTGATATCCACTTTTCGATCGCGCCCAGCAACCTGTTGCAGGCGAACGCCGACTAACACACGCTGATGGCGGGAGTTAACCACGTCAAGAGTGGCATAACAGACACCAGCGCGTAACTTTCCGTGCAAGCCTTTGTCGCGTGACCCTGACGTTGCACCAGCTTCCGTGGTATTACGAAAATGCAGCAGCGTTAAGTCAGGGATCAGCGCCGTGACAAACGCCGCCATAGTTGTGGATTTACCCGCACCGTTCCCGCCGGACAGCGTTGTCACCAATTCATCCAGATCAAAAGTTCGGGCAAAGAAACCGTTCCAGTTAACCAATGTCAGCGAGCGAAACTTTCCGCGTTCAATCATTCCTGTTCATCCTCCGCGTTGTCCGCGCTACCGTCTGCACTGGATTCGTTTTCTTCGTTTTCATCATTCAGTGATAACGTGTTTTCTAACGGCATGGCTTCACCGTCACGGATCATTCTCAACTGGGATTCACGTGGATCATCACCGCTACGCACATCTGCACCAAAGCGGAACACGGCTTCGGTGATGCGGAATTTTGTGCTGTCGTTACCCATAAAATAGACCATGCCCAAACGGCGTAGACGATTTAATGAGGTACGCACTTTCTCCTGCAGTTTCTGGCGGTCGAGATCCGAACCGGTTGAACGCTGGTTAACGTATTTCAGCAGCTTGTTTTCATCGGCCAAAGACAGTAACTCGTCATAGAGTTCCTGCTGGCTGAAAATGCCTTCATGCGCCAAACGCTCAGGGCTAAGGTAGAGATAACACAGGATTTTTCCGACCATCATATCCAGTTCAGACAGCACCGAACGCGGGATTAACGTGGTCGAACGCGGCCTGAGGTAGAAGAAACCCTCAGGGGCGCGGATGAGCTCAACGTTGTAACGGCTATAAAATAATTCAAGCTCGTCCTGAAAATCCATCAGGAAAGCGTGGTTATCTAGCTCATCAATGCCGATGTGGCGGCCGGATCGCAGTTGGCTATCCAGTGCAGGGAATAGCGGGTTAAACACCGCTAGCGCCAGTTTAGCTGGCATCATATTTTCAGTATTTGTCGATGACATGGGCCTGTACCTTGGCTCCGTAATCATTGATTGCCTGCCATTGAGCAGGTAATCCGGTGAAATCAGCTTCAGCCACACCTAAGCGAACCGCTTGGTCGACCAAAATTCTTGCCAAATCGAAATGACGTTGGCGCGGATACTGGGTTAGGTATTCGCGCAAAACCGCGCCTAAATCCAATGGACGCTGTTCTTTTTGATAAATCTTCAGCTCTTGTTCAATCATTGCAGCCAGCTGTTCACGGATCTCAGAGAACTCTTCGTACTCCATATCCGGAGGCAGTTCGCCGGTGACCTCTTCGTTCAGCAAGGCCAGCTCTTCATCACGCATGTCGAACAGACGATCGGCATTGGCGATGGTCAGAGCCCACGGGTTATCAAAGTAGTTCTGAACTGACTGGCGTAAGCGCTGGGCAAAGACGCGGTTTTTATCCATATCAATCGCGGTACGGATAAATTTATGCACGTGTCTGTCGTAACCAATCCACAGATCGATAGTCAACTGGCCCCAACTGATAATGCGGTCTAGCTTGTTTTGCAGATCAAACACCAGTTTATCAACAAACGTCAAATCAGGATTATTCAGGTTGGCATCTTGGATACGCAGCAGGTTTGCCTGCAGCTTATCACCCGCCGCTTCCAGCGTATCTTGCAATTCACGCAAGGTGCCCGAGGTTTCCGAGAGCAAGACTTCACAGCTTGAGATGGCAGCACGCCAATCTTTATTCAGCAACGCCGCGATATCCGCTTTAACGCCTTGCTGCTGCTCATCCATAATGCGCTGGGTTAAGTCAATACTGTCGAAGATCTCAGCAACAGAGTATTTCAGCGGGGCAAACACATTACGATGCCAATGATACTCATCACCGCCCTCTTCTGCCGCTTCGGCTGCGCTACGTAGCTCTTGCGCCACGATTGACAGCTGCATAGACAGGCGCAGCGTTGAGAACTCTCGCTGACGAATATAGTAATCCGTAATACCAATGCCTAACGGCGTTAAACGATAGATCGCATTTCCGTCGGCTAATTCGCTGGTGAAGCGGTTGAGCAGACGCTGCTTAACGAGATCGTTAATCGCATTGTTGGCACGGATTGCTACCGTTTCATGTGTTTGTTCAAAAGCTTTGCTGACGTGTCGGAATGCATCGATCAGTTCACCTTCACTCATCTCACCGTCTAGTCGTTCGCTATTCAAAGTGGCAATAGCCAAAATGAACGCCAAACGTTCGGTTGGAAGTGAAATTGAAAAGTCATTTTTCCGCGCCCAGGCAACCAGCTCCGGTACAGTCTGGGAGAAATCACTCATAGTTGGTCCTTCGTGTCGGGTTTGTGCGCCATCACGTGGATGTAGCGTCCCAAACTCACAAAAGGCTCCTGACGACAATAACGCTGCTCCAGCGCTAATAGATCATCAAAAGCCTCAATTTGTTGCGTTTTATCTCGTAGGTAATCATGGAATACCCGCACGCCCGTTTTACCGGAAATTGTCAGCCCAATGTCTTCAAGCCAGCCGTACACCTTTTGTGGATCCAACGGGTGGTCGGGTGACAACGTACGTGTCTTGCGTTTTTGCATCCCTTGATTGACGTATGCCGTATTGCCAATGATCACGTTTCGCATTAATAGACCATTGTAGTTATAGAACATTAACGACAAAGCGCCGCCCGGCGTTAAACACTTCATCAAAGATGCTAGCGTTTCTTGAGGTTCAGCGACCCATTCCAAAACCGCATGGAACAATATCAGATCAACCGGCTGTTCTAAATGCTGATGCATCTCTTGCGCAGGACTTTGCACAAAACGCATGTGTTGGATCACACCTTTTTCTTCAGCATAGGCCTGCGCCCGCTTTAGCATCTCACCCGAGATGTCACACAGCGTGATCTGATGACCGCGTGCGGCAAGCTCACAGGATACCTGCCCAAGCCCACCACCTGCATCAAGAATGTGTAAGGATCTTTGCGGGAGCTGCTTGAGCAACTGTTCCAGATCCTGCCACAAGACTGCCTGACGGATTTTTCCTTTGGTCGTGCCGTAAATGTTGCGCGCAAATTTTTCAGCGATATTGTCAAAATTACGATCTTGCGTACCTCGACTCATGAATATGTCGGCTCCTGAATATTTGCACAGCGCACCACCAGAAAAATCTCCCCGTGAGGGACGCTTTAAACCTGCTATTTTGACACAGGCTGGCTTAGAATGAATCTTATCGGCCACATATTCTATCTAGATGTCGTTTTTTCATTCAGAAAGGCACCTGATTCATGCTGTTTACGCTAAAAAAGTTTATCGGCGGGCTACTTTTGCCCCTGCCACTGTTGCTGCTGATCGTCGCGGTAGGCCTGATTTTTATCTGCTGGACGCGCTGGTCACGACTAGGAAAAATCTGTATTTCACTCGGTTGGCTTGGGATCTTGCTGCTAAGTCTGCAACCTGTCGCCGATCGATTATTGGCTCCGCTTGAAAACGGCTATCCTACATTAAACCAAACTAGCAACGCAGATTACATCGTGGTACTCGGTGGCGGTTATACTTTTAACCCTGATTGGGCACCCAGCTCGAACCTGATCAGCAACAGTTTGCCGCGCGTCACCGAAGGGATCCGCCAGCTTGGAATGAATCCCAATGCCAAAATTATTTTCACCGGCGCAACAGCCATTGGCAATCCGGTGAGCAGCGCGCGCGTTGCCGCCAACGTAGCCGAAAGTTTAGGCGTTCCTGCTGATAAAATTATTGTGCTTGATAAACCGCGCGATACACAGCAAGAGGCAAAAGAGGTGGCAAAGATTACCGACAAGCAGAAAATATTGCTGGTCACGTCGGCAAACCATTTGGCGCGTGCACTACGCTTCTTTAAGGCCGAGGGGCTTAATCCGATCCCGGTTCCAGCCAATCAATTAGCTATTTCGTCACCGTTAAATCCTTGGGAACGCTGGTTACCTTCATCGCTTTATCTTGGCCATAGCGAACGGGCATGGTATGAGACGTTGGGGAGTTGGTGGCAGGCAATCATCACGACAAAGGGTGAAAAATGAGACTTCGACTGATCAGCCTTTTTACGGCGATTATCGTATTTGAAATGCAGGTGGTTTTACTCGACTTGCTTTCTAAAGCTGAAAATATGCCGGTCAGCTTTAATCCGCTTAATGCTATCAGCGCTGTGGGATTTGTCCTCGGATGGACGACAGGGCTAAACACCGTGATGGCGCTGATCACAGCGGCAGTTGCTCTTTTACTTATCCCCGTCGGCGTCTATTGTCTTTGCCATGCTTGGCTTCGACAAAGACGCCGCTAAAGGTGATAGCAATTACAGCCGATGCCTATTCACTAATAAGCATGCTAAACGATTGTGATGTTGCACGACCGAAGGTAAGTCAATGGTCTGCAATGTCCCTTCACGGATGACAACTTGCCCATTAATCACGCTGAAAGCCACGTTCCCTGGTGTACAGAAAACTAACGCCGCCAGCTGATCGTGTTTAGCCCCCGCAAGATTCAACGTATTGAGATCAAACGCAACAAAATCGGCCGCCATACCCGTGGCTAAATAGCCAATATCGTCGCGGTTGAGTACTTTCGCTCCACCGCGCGTCGCAATTTCTAAAGCCTGTCTTGCCGTCATCGCATCAGGGCCGAAGCCAACCCGCTGCAATAGCAGCGCCTGCCGCGCTTCTGCAATCATGTTTCCTGCATCGTTAGATGCTGAACCATCAACGCCAAGGCCAACAGAAACACCTTCATCAAGCATTGTCCGAATCGGCGCTATACCAGACGCCAACCTCATATTTGAACATGGGCAGTGCGCCACACCGGTGCCAGTTCTAGCAAACAACGAAATACCTGCGCGATCCAGTTTGACGCAGTGTGCATGCCAAACGTCGGTTCCAACCCATCCTAAATCTTCGGCGTACTGCGCTGGCGTCATGCCAAAATGCGTCTGGCTGTAGCTCACATCGCTGTCATTTTCTGCTAGATGGGTATGAAGTGACACACCATGTTCACGCGCCATCTGCGCGGTTTTCACCATTAACTCGCGGCTAACGGAGAAAGGCGAACAAGGAGCCAATGCGATACGCAACATGCTATAGCGCTGGGCATCGTGATAGCTATAAATTAAGCGCAACGAATCTTCTAAAATAGCCTGCTCATTTTCGACCAACTCATCGGGCGGTAACCCTCCCTTGCTGCGCCCTACGCTCATACTTCCTCGGCAAGCATGGAAACGCATACCTATTTCGCGAGCGCCATCGATGCTGTCGTCTAAACGACAACCGTTTGGATAAACGTAGAGATGATCGCTGGAAGTGGTACACCCCGAAAGCATCAGTTCTGCCATCGCGGTTTGAGTCGAAACTCGGATCATCTCTGGGGTAAGTCCAACCCAAATGGGATAGAGATTATTTAGCCAGTCAAAAAGCTCACCGTCCTGCGCTTCAGGTATCACGCGCGTCAAAGACTGAAACATATGGTGATGTGTGTTGATCAGTCCTGGAATAACGATATGTCCACGCAGGTCTATTTCTTCATCTGCCGGTGCAGCACAAAGCTCGTCACCACCAACGGCAACGATGCGATTTCCCTCCACCAGCAGGCAACCACCTCTAATTTCTCGTCGTTCGTCATCCATCGTGACGAGTAATTCCGCGTTCTTAAAGAGCAGCGTTCTTTTGTGCATTTTGTCTCTTCCTCCGCATAGCGATATATTCGCGCGTCGTGCTAAAGACCTCTCGAGCGGCCGTACTGTTTTCATTGACCTCTTGCAGCTCGCACTCTTTGCACCCAGGGATTTTTGCTTGTCTATCGCGGCCATTCAGGATCAAATTAGCGCCTATTGCCACAACGGTACCAATGGTAATCCCGCTGTGTAAGAACATCTCTGCGGCCTGTGGCATTTGTTGAAATAACTGCGGCACCATCACCGGTAACATGCCAAGGCCGAGCGTTAACGCTACCACCATCCCATTATTGTTATTGCGATAATCAACCTGTCCTAGCGTTCGAATTCCTGAAACGGCAACCATGCCAAACATGACGATCCCCGCACCGCCAAGCACTGGCTTTGGCACAGCGACCACAAAAGCCGCGAGTTTAGGAAACAGACCAAGGGTGATAAGAATGCAGCCAGCCACTCCAACAATGAAACGGCTACGGACACCGGTCATGCTGACGAGTCCTACGTTTTGGGCAAAGGCCGCATAGGGGAACATATTGAAAAAACCGCCAAACAGCGTTGCTGAACCGCAGGCATAAAGGCCGCGCTTCAATGTTTTTTGGTCGGCGGGACGGTCAACGATTTCCCCCATAGCCATCATCGATGACATGGTTTCTACCATCACAACCACCATCACCATACACATCAACACCGCGGGGAAAAGATGAAATTCAGGAACTGCAAAACGCATCGGATAAGGGAAGGTCATCCAACTGGTCGATGCCACTTGGGAAAGATCGAGTTTCCCCATGAAGTAATATCCCAACGTGCCAATGATGATTCCCACCAGCACGGCCACATTCTTCAGCATCCCCTTACCAAAGGTGTAAATTAGCATCACGACGCCCAGCGTGAATAAGGCCATCAACAGCGAACCGTAGCTGCCAAAACTCACAGCGTCCAAATCTCCACCACCGATCCATCCTCCCGCCACCGGTAGGATCGACAGGCCAATGAGCGTCACTATCGTGCCCATAACGGCTTTAGGGAAAAAGCGGACAAGCTTACACACGAAGGGAGCGCACAGTAGCGTAAACATCCCGGCGACAATAACGGCGCCCGAGATCCCCCCGATACCATACTGCTGGCCGATAAGCGTCATCGGAATAAGCGCAGCAAAAGTGCATCCCTGAACAATCGGCAGTTTGCTGCCAATAATATTAAATAAGCCGATTGACTGTAGGATCGTGCCGCAGCCACATATAAAGAGATCGGTACTGATTAAAAATATAATTTGCTCGGGCGTAAACCCAACGGCTTTACCAATAATTAAAGGAACGGCAATGGCACCGGCATACATCACCAATACGTGCTGAAAACCGTAAACTAACATTTGTCCAAGCGGCAATATTTCATCGACAGGATCGACATCTGCTTTTTTTTGAGGGGAGGTTTGACTCTCCTGTAAATAATTTTCTATATGATTAATCGCTTTCACAATAACTCCCTCTATCTGCGAGTATTATTTATATATTTCATTTGATGGTATGTAGAAAATGGCCCCTCTCCACGATCTACATCCCCGTTAAATTTATTGATTCAGCTGTTTATTCGGCAACTTCCTCTACAATTTCATTTTCACCGTTATCGTTCTCTAACGCTTTATCGGGATGATAACCATTGAAATAGAGATTAAGACTTACCGCACACACGGTAGCTAATAAAATACCGCTATGAAGCAACGGCTGAATTGCTGCTGGCAACTGGCTAAAAAAATCATGTGACACCGTAGGTATCATGCCAATACCAATACTGATGGCGACGATGTAAAGGTTGTAGCGATTGGTGCTGTAGTTAGCGCGTGAAAGAATACGAATCCCCGTTGCTAGAACCATTCCAAACATCACAATACCGGCACCGCCCAACACAAACTGCGGAATAGAAGCAACGATAAGCGCCATCTTAGGGATCAAACCGAACAGAATTAAAATTCCGCCCGACATAACACAAACCCAACGGCTGGAAATACCGGTTACGCTGACCAAACCCACGTTTTGTGAAAAAGAAGTATGTGGAAAACTATTAAACAGCCCACCAATAACGGTGCCAATTCCATCAACCCGTAAACCACGAATAATATCGGCTTGCTTAGTTGGCCTTCCTACAATATCGCCAAGGGCGAGAAACATCCCCATCGATTCAATGAAGGTGATCAACATAATAATAGTGAGCGTAAGAATACTGATAGGTTCAAACGTAGGCATACCAAATGCAAATGGCTTTATCGGAGCAAACCATGCAGCGTTATCTAAACCCGCGAAATTTACTTTTCCCATAGAATAAGCAATGGCAAAACCAAAAAGAATACCGAGCAGCACGGAAATATTAGACAGGAAACCTTTGGCAAAACGAGTGACTAGCAGAATAAAAACCAGCACTAATAGCGAAGTTCCAATATATATTGGGCTGCCGTAATCAGGATTCCCTTTTCCACCCGCGGCCCAATCAATACCCACCTGCATAATGCTAATGCCGATAGAGGTGATAACCACGCCGGTAACCACCGTCGGAAACAGCGGCATAAGCCGCCCGATGACGGGAACGAGTAATGTTGCAATAATACCAGACGCTATTGTGGCACCGAATATCCCCGTCAGCCCGATATTAGGGTCTGCGCCAATCGCTAGCATTGGCGTTACCGCAGCAAATGTGACAGACATAATAACGGGAAGCCGGATACCGGCGAAACGACCAATCCCCAAACACTGTAACAGCGTTACTACGCCACAACAGAAAAGGTCTGAGCTAATTAAAAAAGCGATTTGGTCTTTGGGTAAACCTAAGCTGCCTCCGATAACCAGAGGCACGGCAACGGCACCAGCATACATAACAAGAACATGCTGTAACCCTAACGTGAATAGCTGTGCAATCGGTAGCCTGCGCTCGACGGCATCGTCTAACGGTATACTTTTACTGTGTTCTATTTTTAGGTGCGGATTTATGACGCTCATGGACACATCACTCCTTACGGCTCGGCTAAATGGTGGGTTAACCAGCTACGATTCGAGAGCCCTTGCTCCCCTATTTACGGATGTACAGCGTTTTCGTCAGCGCAAATAGTTTTTAGAGTTGATAGAACACATCAGTTATTTGCGCACATGCCAACTATGCACAGAGCATGCGAACTTTTATTTATTGGAGGCAAAATAGGGAGATAAACGAAATAATTGCGGGCGGTATCACATTTGATACTTAATAAGACGTTATATTTCAGCGAAATTAGCGGGCGAAAGCATCGTCGAGGAATGAAACAGGGAGTTTATTGGATCACCGAAAATATCAAAGTGGTAGCAGTTTGTATCATTATCAGATTATCACCTCTCATAGTGATTGATAATTAACCAGCAACCCAATATGGCTTGCTGGTTCTGATACTCAAATTCAGTCCAGAGTTAACCCAACCAAGGGAGCAGTTGCTGGGCCGCACGCTCAACGACCGGACGATCTACCACGCCAGTATGTAAATAGCGGCCAATTGACTCCCAAAGCACATACAGCCAGCGACGTATCATAAAATCATCGCTCACGGGGGCTTTCTGCAAATAGGAGTGAAGCAACTCCGTGGCCATCCCATCTTCGCTCAAACGGAATAGATCATACTCACGCGGTGCCCAGAGCATCATTCCGGGATTCAGCATGGCAAGCAGTTGATCGCTCTTGGGATCTTTTAACATGCTTCTTAGCGTTAAGTTGCCATGAACCAGCACGCAGCTATCGTCGAAGCCCGCAAACAGCTCAGGCAATTGTTCTTTACTACGAAACAAAATACGGCGAGCTTCAATACTTAAATCAGGCGTTTGCATATTGCCAAGTGTGGCCCAGATAACTTCCAAGCGCTGTGCATACCAATGCTGCCAGCGATTTTCCTGCACGCTGTCAACGTTACCGACACAACCGTGGCTATCAATGCGGTGCCAAGAAAGGATCCCTTCTGCGATTTGGTCTTTTAAGCACGACCAGCGCTGTGGCGTTCGTGTTGGCGCTTCAACCGAAACACCGCGCAATCGCTCAATCAATAGAACTTCTTTGAATGGAGACTGATGGGTTGTCAGAACGCCATAAACCGTCGGTAAACGGATATCGCCCTGTCGTGCAAGCATCGACAGTTTGTAAGCTTCCTGTTGGGCAATTCCTTGGCATAAAAAAGTTTTTGCCACCAAAGGTAAAGGCGTGCCCTGCTGATTATAAAGGGCAAAAAGGCTGGCATACGGCTGTTCACTGATCTGCTCTAAGCGGCCAATTGACTCACCAAGAACAACGCTAAGTTCGGCTTTTAAATGATCCATGTTGTGATACAGGTTTTGCTGCATTGCACGGTACCTTTTTTCACCAGATAGAGAGCCATCATGGCGGATTTATCAAGGTATTGTATTCGACTAGATCAAAAGAGCGTGCACTTGCACGCTCTTAATTTAAACCGAAATGTCTGGCGATAAATCAGCCTATTGAGCCGCCGCAAAAATAGCGCGAACGGTTTCCAAATCTTCAATGGTGTCAACGCCCGGGCTTGGCGCGGTTTGCGCAACATCCACATGAATTTTTTCACCGTACCAAAGCACTCGTAGCTGCTCAAGCATTTCAATCTGCTCAAGGTCGCTAGGTGCCCAAGTAACATAGCGGCGAATAAAACCAGCACGATAAGCGTAAATGCCAATGTGACGCAGGAAAACATTGCCTATTTCATCACGAGATACCGCAAAACGATCGCGATCCCAAGGAATTGTCGCGCGTGAGAAATAGAGCGCATAGCCATTTTTATCACAAACAACTTTTACCGCATTTGGATTAAACGCTTCTTCGCTAGTCGTAATCGGTACCGCCAACGTGGCCATACCCGCTTCGCTACCGGCCAAATTCTGCGCCACCTGACGGATAATGGCTGGCGGGATCAGCGGCTCATCGCCTTGAATGTTGACAATAATTTCATCGTCTGCAAAGCCACACTTCTCAATCACTTCAGCTAAACGCTCGGTGCCAGAATGATGATCGGCTCGCGTCATGCAAACTTCACCACCCGCCGCTTCCACGGCTTGTTTAACATCAGCATGATCGGTAGCCACAATGACGCGTGCAGCACCAGACTCCAGCGCTCTTTCCATAACATGCACCACCATCGGTTTGCCGCCAATATCAGCTAAAGGCTTACCAGGTAGGCGTGTCGACGAGTAGCGAGCAGGAATAATAGCAATAAAACTCATCAGATTATTTCTCATCCACTGGAAGTTGGCGAGCTTCATTCTCGAGTAATACCGGAATACCGTCACGTAACGGATAACCTAAGCGATCCGCTTTGCACACTAATTCCTGATTTTCTTTATTAAAGTAAAGTTTTCCATTACAGACGGGGCAAGCAATAATTTCGAGTAAACGATGATCCATGATTATTCCTAAACGAGTTCTTGTATCAGCGAAAAAGCATGATGTAAGGATAACTCGCAACAGCAAAATTATCACGGCTTGTATGTCCATCCGGTTAAAAACCGTTGAATGAGCCGCTCTATCTATCAGATTGATAACAGAACATCTCATTATGACGTTTGTTTGGGTTTCAGCCATTTCCCTCTAGAAACACAGAATTCCAAACTGGTCAAAAACCATACCAACTCACCGCTATCATGCCTCTGTTATGCGAGACAAATCACATATTAAACGCACCGATGGTCCGTTTTTCCGTTATGGCACAAGTGTTGAATCTAATCCTATCAGCCATGGATAGCGTCGAGTATTCCCCCCTCAAACTCGCCACTTTTCATTACTTTTAATCACTGTTAACTCTGATGACCAGCCATAACAACCTGGTTCGTAATAGCGTTACGTAATACGTAAGGAGATACCCATGAGTGCGCCAAGCACCTCATCATCAATCCGTCGCGTCGATGGACTGGCAAAAGTCACTGGAACAGCCGTCTACGGCAATGACATAACCTTACCCGGAATGTTGTATGGCGTGTGCCGCTATGCCGATGTTGCCGCAGGTAAAATTGATAGACTCGATCTTAGCGAAGCATTAGCGATTCCAGGCGTCGTCAAGATCGCAACGTATCAAGATATCCCCGGCGAGCCCGTCGTTGGCATCATGGTAAAAGACTATCTTCCTATTATTAAAGATGAAGTTGTTTTTCACGGTGACGTAATTGCGGTTATCGCCGCAGAAACTTATGAAGCCGCCTGTCTGGCGGCAGATAAAATTCATATTTCTTATACGCCTTATACTCCCATTACCGACGTTGAGCATGCGCTAGAACCCGATGCGCGGCTTATTCATCCGGAAAGAGGGAATAATATTGCGGCACATCACCACACGATTAAAGGCGATATCGATGCCGGATTTTCAGCCAGCGCACATATTCTCGAGCGCGAATATGAAGTCGGTTTTCAAGAGCATGCTTACATTGAACCTGAAGTAGTGCTCACCTGGCTCGATCCCACTGAACGCCATTTGATTATCTCTGGTTCAATCCAAAACCCACACCGCGTACGTAGCTTTGTCGCAAGATTTATGGGTTGTCCACAGGGGCATATCAATATTAAACGCGCGGTGATGGGCGGCTCATTCGGCGGTAAAGACGATATTATCGATCATCTTGCCTGCCGCTCTGCGCTACTGACAACGTTAACCGGCAGGCCAGTCAAATTTTGTTATACCCGCGAGCACTCAATTTTAGAAAGCTGTAAGCGCCATCCCTATAAAATGAAATATAAGGTCGGACTGGATGATTCAGGCCAGATCTTAGCCATGAAGGTCGACATCCTCGCCGACAGCGGAGGGTATGCGGCTTCAACGCCTTTCGTTACCTGGCGAAGCTCAGTTCAGGCTGCGGGGCCTTACCGTATCCCCAATATCCGCATCGACGTGACGGGCGTATACACCAACAACAGCTATACCTCTGCCATGAGAGGTTTTGGCTCACCACAGGTGGTATATGCCAACGAATCATTAATGGACGAAATCGCCGAGTATTTAAAGATATCCCCCGTCGAAATTCGCCAGATTAACGCATTAAAACAAGGTGATGCGTCGATCACTGGACAAGTTTTTGACAAGCATACCGTATCCGCCCTTGAGGTTTTAAGCAAAGCGGTCACCTCTGCTGAATTTGATAGCAAGCGCCAGCATTATGCTCAGCTCAATCAACAAGGCGGCGTTTATCGCTATGGCATTGGACTGGCCCTCAGCTACCGCGGATGCTCTATTGGAGCCGAAGGTGTCGATACTTCAACCGCGCTGGTGCAGGTGAACGAAGACGGCAGCGTAAACATCGCGACTTCCGTATCTGAGAATGGCCAAGGGCTACAGACCACCATGTCGCTCATCGCCGCAGAAGCTTTCGGCATCCCACTGTCCGAAATAATGTTTAGCGAACCACCAACCTCCGTGATTGGTGACGGCGGTTCTACCGCCGCAACACGTGGAACGCTCGTCGGCGGCGGCGCGATCCTTGACGCTGCGGTTAAGATTAAGCAACGCATTTTAGGCGTTGTGTGCGACGTGCTCGGCACGAAAGAATTAGATAATACGCTGTGGCAAAACGGGTTTATCAGCAACAAAAATAACCCATCACAAACGATAGATTTCAAAACAGCCGTCAACAAAACCAAATGGGCTAGCGTGAGCCTGACCGAATATGGCTGGTTTGTACCACCGCCAATTCACTGGGACGAGGAAAAAGGAACCGGCAGCCCTTATTTCACATGGGTTTATGGCTGCCAAATTGCCGAGGTGCGCGTCAACACCAGCACAGGGAAAACGGATCTTCTCCACGTGACCGCTGCACACGATGTGGGTCATATTATTAATCCAGTGGGTTTCAATGGGCAGGTCAGCGGCGGAATAGCTCAAGGGTTTGGCTATGCGCTGCTTGAAGATTTCAACATTGAAAACGGACAGGTAAAGTCAGAAAACTTCGATACCTATCTACTACCAACGATTAAAGATATCCCTGAAATTACTATTATCGGCGTAGAAAACCCCGATCAAGCTGGCCCTCTCGGCGCTAAAGGCATCGGAGAACCCGCCACTGAATTAGCCGCAGCGGCAATTAACAACGCCCTTAGCTTTGCCTTGAACGCGCGCTTCAACAAACTGCCGCTGACCCTTGAGCAGGTTATTTTAGGTTATAACCTCAAAAAACCTGCCAGACAAAGCGAGTTAATGGTTGAAACCGATAACAAAAAACAGGTTTTACGTTTAACTGATGTCACAGTTACACGAGCCAAAACGCTGCCAGAAGCCCTAACGTTGCTGGCTCAGGATGACGTTAGCATTATTGCTGGCGGCACCGATGTCATCGTTCAAGGGCGTTTGCAGACCAAGGCCATGAACCTCATTGATATATCGCGTATACCTGAATTGACGCAGATTACCGAAGATAACGGCGCTGTCGTCATTGGTGCAGCGGTGACATTTAACCGTATCGTCGAGCACGAATTGATTCGAGAACGCTATCCCCTGCTCGCACAAGCATGCAAAACGGTTGGTTCAAACCAAATTCGTAACCGCGCCACTATCGGCGGCAATATGGTTAACGCCGCGCCCTGTGGTGACTCACTGCCCCCATCAATTATCTATGATGCCCAAATTGAGCTGCAGTCACTTGATGGTGCACGCCGAATGCCGCTGTGTGAGTTCCTACAGTCAGGATATAAAACACAGCGTAAGCCTAATGAGCTGATGACGAAGGTCATATTGCCACCGCCGCCAAACCCAATGCCACACGCGTTCTATCATCAGTTGGGGCGTAGAAATGCACTGAACATCACGCGTCAGAGCCTAACCTGCCTAATTGCTTGTGACGCAGATGGAATAGTGAACTATTGCCGTTTAGTCGATGGCGCGTTGTTTAGCAAACCTCAGCGGCTTCTCGATATTGAACGCTGTTTACTGGGTCACCGGCTCACACAGGAAACAATCGATCTCGCCAGCCAGCTGTTAGAAAAGCTGATTTATGCCGCTATCGGTAAGCGCTGGTCAGCCGCCTATAAACAACCTGTGTTTATTAATATGTTCCGCGACATGATGGTGGAAGCCACCGATTCTCTCTATCAATCAGAGCTGGCATAAGGAGTTGATGATGAGCAATATCAAAGTGAAGGTAAACGGCAAGCTGATTGATGCACAGGTAACAGGGCAAATGCGCCTGCTCGATTTCGTGCGAGATAAACTGAATTTAACGGCAACAAAGGAAGGATGTGCCGTCGGGGAGTGTGGCGCTTGCACCGTTATCATGGATGGAAACGCCGTTTGCTCTTGTTTAGTTTTAGCTGAGCAATGCGACGGGGCTGACATTACCACGCTCGAAGGATTGCGTGACGATCCTATGACCCAAAAGCTTCAAAATGCATTTATTGAGCATGGCGGCGTACAGTGTGGTTTCTGTACTCCTGGCGTTCTTGTCAGCACATCGGCATTGCTGGCTAAACACCCCAACCCCAGCGATGAGCAACTCATGGATGCGCTTGAAGGCAATATTTGCCGCTGCACGGGTTATCAACCAATCATCCAATCAATTCATGCCGCGCTGAAAAGCTAAAGATCGTCTTGATTTGCCACATTAAAAATCGGCCTAGCGCCGATTTTTCTTTTTATTAACATCAAACACACTTAAACAAAACATGTTGCAGTTGGTTTTGCAGAGGAGTAAATTATCAAACGTGATATACATCACAATTTCCTGCAAAAACTAGAAAGTAAGATACATATGAAACTGCTGCATAAAATCATCGCGATGTTCGCCAATTACAGTAACTGATTGGCTAAAGGGCAATGGAAACAACCATTGCCCTTTTTGGTATTTAGGCCTGTTGTAATACACTATCCAACAACCAGCCATCACTCCAATAATGGCGCCAATCATCTGGCTGATGCTGGATTTTAACTTCAGTCGCCTGCTGCCAAGTCGCAAAAAGAGTAATAGCAGCTTTCAGCTCAGCCCTCTTTTTCTCCGTAAACCGTACCTCTTTTTCTTGATGGAGTGATTTAAGTTCCAGCACCTTTTCCTTGCGATGCATTTTGGCATCGACCCGGCCAACTAAAGCGCCACGCTGAAGTATCGGTAGCGAAAAATAGCCAAAGGTTCTTTTAGCTTCAGGGGTATAACATTCTAAGCGGTAATCAAAACCAAATAATTCAGATGCACGCCTTCGATCCCAAACAACAGGATCAAAAGGAGAAAGCAACGTGGTATGCGTTGCCTTTATTTCATTGTTTTGTGCTTTTGCTAATAAATGCGCCAAGCTGTGATGAATGTAGTAGTACTCTTGGGTTTCCAGTTCACGCACTGCGATTATCTCTTGGCTGTCCAACAGATTATTTATCGTCTTTTTAATATCAATTTTCTTCAGGCGATAATAATCGGCAAGCCATTGCGCTTTAAATGCACCTAAGCTACGTGCACTATTTGCCATCATTTGTTGCTGAGCAAGCACAGAGCTAATACCGTGCACATCGTCATCCCACTCTGGCATAACGCGTTCAGGTAAATCGTATACGCGGTGGAAATTAACTCGCTCTTTCACCATCAGTTGGCCACAGGAAAACAGCGTTTCCAGATGTCGTTTCTCTGGCTTCCACTCCCACCACCCACTGGTCTTTTTATTCTTCGCATTAAAGTCTGTAGCTTTAACAGGGCCATTCTGGCGGATCTGTGCCAGAAGCTCGCTAATGTCATCTTGATGCTTCAAATGCCACTCTGGGGAATATTTCCATCCCAAATTTTCCGGTGCCATCATCTGCGGGCGAACTAGCCGATAATCCTCTTTTGGGATAAAGCATGCCTCATGCGCCCAATATTCAAAGATATCACCGTTGCGTAAAGCCTCATCCAGCCACTGCTCGGAATACAAACCCAGACGCGAAAACAACACCAGATAGGGACTACGAGCGACAACGTTGATCGTATCAATTTGCAGCAAACTCATTTGACGTATGCACGCGATCGCATCAAGGGGCGTTGCTTTTTTTCTGCGCGGTTTATCTAAACCTTGAGCATGAAGATGCAGGTTTCTAAGCGCACTTAAAGGTAGGGATATTTCAGCCATCGTAGCCAGACGAACCTCATGATGAGAAAGCCGGAAAGATGATTATACGCAAAGCTTATCGAGTTGCAGCAAGGAAGGGAAAACAGTTCAGCCAGCGTGAAGATGCGTAGGGAATAACGCTGGCTGATACGATGTCATCAGTAGGCGATGACGTCTTCTGCGGTGAGACCGCGACTACCTAGGTAAGTTGAGAATTCAACGCGCTGACCTTCTGTCAGTAATTTTTTGCGTGAATTAGCAATGCCTGAACGATTAACGTAGATATCATTTCCACCATCCAGTGGAGAGATAATACCGAAGCCTTCAGACTGGCTGTACCATTTTACGAGACCCATTTTCAGTGTCATATTTTTTTACCTTATATTTACATCCCTCTAAATTCTAGTTCAGATTAGGATGTGTAGCTCATATTCAAGTTATCGTTAAGAACCTCTTCGAGCGGATTATTAAAAACAAAAGCCCGCCAGTGGCGGGCTTTCTGGTCTTGTTACTGACTCCGCAGAACGTGCTAACACCCTTGGGGCTAGCTTACTGCGATAACGATCAGTTCAGTATCAAAACAAGTTCTCTGTAATCTTACAGAGCAACAACATTCGCAGCAGCCGGCCCGCGCGGGCTGTCCTGAATGGTGTATTCTACACGCTGGCCTTCGGCCAGAGTTTTGAAACCTTCGCTAGCGATAGCAGAGAAATGTACGAATACATCTTTACCGCCGTCGTGCTGTTCGATGAAACCGAAGCCTTTGCTTTCGTTAAACCATTTTACCTGACCGGTCTTCTTAGTCATTTGTATTACCTTTATAACTGATATCACTTAAAAAATTTGCCCTAAGGCGTAGGGGCCGAGCTCAGAAAGATTACTTATGGATGGCACTAAGAAGGTGGTTCGTCTAACAAGCGGAATCGGAAGATAACGTCTTAAGGAGGAACTGCTTTATCTCATGTCGTGCATAAATAGGTCTATATCACAGGCCGCAGTCATTTACTCATAAAGGTGATTGATGAGCAAGCCTTTCTTTTAAAAAAAATGACGCTGCGGAAGTATTTAAACGTAAAACTATATGCATTCGAAGATAAAAGCAGCAGATTTATTTATTAGCATTTGAAAAATAACGATTAGTTTTAATCAAACTCGTAATTTTTGCTAACAATTCATTCCCTTGTTCAGCCGGGATTTCTGCATTAACGGGCAGATACCACCAATTAGGCTGAGCAAATTTACGACATTTTACTGCGTCTTTTTCAGTCATTAACAACGGCTGCCCTTTCGGTGTCAACGTACTTAATGTCTTCAGATCATATTCTTTGTGATCGGAAAACGCGACTGTGTTGACTACTTGCGTACCCAATTGACTCAGCGTGGCAAAAAAACGAGGGGGATGCCCTATTCCCGCCATTGCAACAGCCGGAGCTAAACTATCGGCAGCACAGCGTTCACCAGTATGTATATTCACTAAAATACGTCCAGCCAGCGTCATGGGTATTTCACCCGTTGCTGCCTTTCCACCATTAGTGATAACGGCATCAACACGACGTAAACGCCCTGCTCGCTCCCGCATAGGGCCAGCAGGTAACCACCAGCCATTGCCAAAACGACGAATGCCATCCACGACAACCAGTTCAACATCACGCGCAAGCGCGTAATGCTGTAGGCCGTCATCGGTGATGATGACGTCTACTGGAGCATGCTGAAGTAAAGCTTTTACTGCATCGCTACGCTTAGGCGCAACGGCAACTGAAGCCCCTGTTCGTTGATAAATGAGAACGGGTTCGTCTCCCGCTTGCGCAGTTGACGTTTCACTATTCAATAATAGAGGGTAATGATCCGAACGCCCACCATAGCCACGCGACACTACACCCACACGAAAACCACGCGTCTGTAATTGTTCAACCAGCCAAATAACCACGGGTGTTTTACCATTGCCACCCGCAGTTAAGTTACCGACCACAATCACGGGGCAAGGCGCTTTCCAGCTTTTTAACCAACCCATGCGATAAAAAAATTGGCGGATACCGCTCACTAGGCCATACAGCCAAGAGAGCGGTAACAGGAGCAGGTATAAAGGCGATTGCCCAGACCAGATGCGCTCAATCATTGCCCGAATTGCAACCTATGCAGCTGAGCATACGCCCCATTCTTCGCCAATAGCGTTGCATGATCGCCACGCTCAGCGATGTAGCCATCTTCAACCACGATAATTTCATCGGCTTTTTCGATAGTTGATAAACGGTGAGCAATAACCAACGAAGTACGGTTTTTCTGTAATTCATCTAGCGCGGACTGAATCGCACGTTCAGACTCGGTATCTAGCGCGGATGTAGCTTCATCCAAAATAAGAACCGGACTATCACGCAGCAACGCACGGGCAATAGCGATACGCTGGCGCTGTCCACCCGACAGCAATACGCCGTTTTCGCCAATGACGGTATCTAAACCGTTGTCCATTTTATCAATGAAGTCCATCGCATATGCCATGCGAGCCGCTTCTTCAATTTGTTCACGGGTATAAACTTCATTACGCGCATAGGCGATGTTGTTCGCAATAGTATCGTTGAAGAGATGAACATTTTGCGAGACCAAACCTACCTGATTACGTAGAGAACTCAGTGTATATTCACGTAGGTCATGCCCATCCAGCAGGATCTCGCCCTCTTGGATGTCATAAAAACGCGTCAACAGATTCGCAATCGTTGATTTGCCGGAACCTGAACGCCCCACTAAGGCCACGGTTTTATTCGCAGGAATTTTAAAGCTCACGTTTTTCAGCGCAGGGGCGCCTTTATTGTTATAGCTGAAGGTCACATCACGAAACTCAACATCACCTTTAGCACGCTTAACTTCCAGCTTACCGGTATCTTTTTCCTGTTCGAGATCCAAAATCGCAAACAGCGTTTGACATGCCGCCATACCGCGTTGGAATTTAGCGTTGACGTTCGTCAGGGATTTCAGTGGACGCATTAATGCAATCATCGAAGAGAACACCACGGTAATAGTACCCGCCGATAGCGTTTCCATCACCGATGGAATGCTTGCTGCATACAGCACGAAAGCAAGGGCAAAAGAGGCAATCAACTGAATAACCGGGTCTGAAACAGAAGACGCAGCGACCATCTTCATATTCTGCTGACGCATCCAGTTACTGGTTTTGTCAAAACGCTTGCTCTCTACTTCCTGACCACCAAAGATCAGCACTTCTTTATGACCCTTTAGCATCTGTTCAGCGCTAGTGGTCAATGTGCCCATCGTGTTTTGCATATTCTTACTGATGTTACGAAAACGCTTCGACACCATGCGAATCGCAATTGAAACCACAGGGGCAATAACAATCAGAATCAGAGATAACTGCCAGCTGTAATAAAACATCATACAGAACAATGCAATAATCGATGCGCCTTCACGCACAACCGTAATCAATGCATCCGATGACGAAGAGGCAACCTGCTCAGAGTCATAGGTGATTCGCGATAGCAGCGTCCCCGTCGACTGCTGGTCAAAGAAGGAAACAGGCATCCCCATCATATGGCTGAACAAGCGACGACGCATATTCATCACCACCTTGCCGGCCACCCAAGAGACGCAGTAGCTAGAGATGAAACCAGAAATCCCGCGTACGATCATCAATCCAATAACGACGAATGGCATCCATTTCAGAATATCGGACCCTGTCTTGCCAAAACCATCATCCAATAATGGCTTTAACAAGGAGAGCATGTAGGCATCACTACCCGCGTTAATTACGAGGGCAACTGACGCAACAATCAGGCCTGCCTTGAAAGGAGAGATCGATGGCCATAAGCGACGAAATGTTTGCCAGGTCGAAAGATCTTTGTCATTCAGCATTTAGTTAACCAGCTTAGGATGAAATAGCGGATCATTTTACTCATTATGGCTCCTTACGCCAAACCAACCGTGATACCAACGTGGATTTAATTGCGTTTTTAGTTCATTTATTCGCCAATTATCTGTTTTTGCCGTCATTATGACCTCTCCAGCATGTGCAGTATCATGCCAATGAATATTTTGTGCGCGATAACGCGCAGTCACTTTGGGTGAAGGAAAATGCCACTGAGAAAATCGAGCCGAGGAACTTATTGCCTCGTTTGGCTCAACCGTGCGCAGAAGTAGGCTACTCGACGAGGTATTGCTGCCATGATGTGGAACCTGCAAGATATCTGCCTTAAGCTGCTTTCTCCAGTGCTGTACCAATTGAGTTTCAGCTTCCGTTTCTATATCTCCAGTAAGCAGCATTTTACGCTCTCCCAATGCAACCATGACGACACAAGAATCATTATTTTTCGGGACAGCAATCTGACGTGGTGGCCAAAGCACCGTAAAACGTACACCTTGCCAGACCCAATCACTGCCAATGTGGCAAGAGAAATCGCGAGGATCGGGGCTTCGAACCCAAGCTAATGGAAACGCATGACTGAGAGAATATCGCCCACCACTATGGTCTGAGTCGCTATGGCTAATAACCATGCCATCCAGATTCAGCCCATGCCAATTTAAGTAAGGAATAATTTCACTGGTGGCAATATCTCCACCATCCCATTTATTGCCCGTATCATACAAAATTGCATTACCGCGACGTTCGATAAGCACCGCCAGTCCGTGCCCCACATCCAGCATATGAACACGCAGCTCAATATCATCACTCTTTTTAGCACCAAATATCCAAAGATAAGACACGGCTTGAATCGCACACCAAAGCGGCAAGCCTGCTTTAGAAAAAGAAAAATTCATAACAAACAGGGTTAGGAAGCTCAGGCTTATCCAGAGCCCGCCGGTGCTACTATCTGTCCAGAACGTAGGCACATGCGTTAATCCCCATTGCATCACATATAGCAGATACCCTGCCGCGTGCCATGCGCCTAACGGGTCATTCCACCAACAGGAGCCTATACCCACTAAAATCAACGGCACAACAAGATAAGTGACCAAGGGCACGGCAAAAAAATTAGCCCACAGCGCACTCCCGCTGACGCCATGAAACAAATAAATTTGTACAGGCATCAAGCACAAAGCGATGCCAAACTGCAGATGTAATAGCCTCAACCAAAAGAATCGTTTCTGCATTTGTAACGATGAGGGCAATGGCGCCAGCCAATACCAAAACAAAAGGCTGGAAACTGCCATCACAGATAGCCAAAAACTGTCAGACAGCAATACCAGCGGATCCCAAACAACCATGAGACAGACCACATTCAGCAGATATTTTTTGGGCGGGATAAACTTTCCCCAAACGCCATAGCCAGAGATAAGCATCATCGCAACGCCAACGCGAATGGCCGGAGGATTTGCTCCTGCAAGCCACACATAAACCCAGCCAACGCCCATCATCATTGCCATTGGAAAATAGGGATTGATCCAGCGAAGAGGAAAACACAGCTGTATCGCCCTAGCTACACACCATCCCAGCATCGCCGCTAAAGCGATGTGTAAACCAGAAATGGCGAGCAAATGAGACAAACCATTTAAGCGAAAAAGTGAATTCTGCTCGCGCGTAAGTAGCGCTCTTTCACCAAACGCCAATGCGACAATAATGGCCTTAGAAGATGTATCCGGTATCGCTTTTACCGATCTGCTTACAATTTGTTGTCGCCAACCACACCCAATAGACAGCCGTTGGTAAGCCGTCGGCATGCCTTGCAAAACAATATGATGCCCGACTGATGTTCGTTGTGCGTCATACCCGCCTTGGTTGAGACGTCCATGAACAGGCCGCAAGCGCACGGTTATCGCCCACCGCTGCCCAGCGCAAAATGGATAGCGTTCTGAGTTCCAATATAAGGTGATATCGAACCTCTCTTTCACATCTATGCCATTCACCGTAGAAACGCGAAACGTTACCTTGTCCTGTGGCGATAAAACGCCAAGCGCTGCGCTTATAGCGTTTCCCGTCAAATTGACAGGCCGAGAAATATCATAGTCCAAAGGTGCTAATACGTTCTCTGCGCAAGCGATCCCCCATGCCAGCCCCAGTATTACAAATGCAATTTTTCGAAAGCGCCCAGAACAAATACAAAAAAACAGCAACGCAACAGGCAAGGCCCCATAGGCATAATATTTTGCGGGCAAGCTAGGAAAAAATATTAACGGCAGGCAGCCTAGCGCAGCACAATGAATACTTTCATCCCATGTCATTCTCACCGGTAATGCCTCTCATTAAGCAGATACGGCATGTTGGCTGAAGTGAGTGAAAGTAAAAATGGCCTGCATTGAGTAATGCATAAGAGATTGAAAGGAATCGTAGTAACAGAGTTTGGCTGAACTTTTTATTGCGAATAGCATCGCAATTTTCGTCAGAAAGCGTTAATTGTGCAGAGGTTTACGAATGAATTTTAGATATGAAAACGGCACCCGAAGGTGCCGTTTTAGACTCTAAGCAAGTTGCTTAAGCGTAGATGTTCGCCCGGTCACGTAGTTCTTTACCAGGTTTAAAATGGGGAACGTATTTACCTTCCAGTTCCACTTTATCGCCAGTTTTAGGATTACGACCGACGCGAGGCGCACGGTAGTGAAGTGAAAAACTGCCGAATCCACGGATCTCAATGCGTTCACCGTCAGCAAGCGTTGTTGCCATATGCTCAAGCATTTCTTTCACTGCATCCTCAACCGCCTTCGCAGGCAGGTGTGGTTGCTGGCTAGCAAGTCTTTCAATAAGTTCGGACTTGGTCATATTTCCTCCAAGCTATTTCCCCTCATAGGGGAACGCACTTTGCAGCTTAACTACCGTTACAGGACGGCCGAAACCGCCCTCATCATTATTCGCCTTTAGCTGCTTTGAATGCTTCAGCCATAGCGTTAGAGAAGTTTGGTGCATCTTCCTGTTTGTTGCTGTTAACAGTTGCGATTGCATCTTTCTCATCAGCTTCGTCTTTAGCACGAACAGACAGGCTGA
This sequence comes from Hafnia sp., assembly GCF_036648275.1. Classification (NCBI taxonomy): domain Bacteria; kingdom Pseudomonadati; phylum Pseudomonadota; class Gammaproteobacteria; order Enterobacterales; family Hafniaceae; genus Hafnia; species Hafnia sp. The sequence continues at coordinate 49,340 of NZ_JAVXIQ010000025.1, forward strand.
TTGCACGGTTCTTACGATCAACGCCGGTGAATTTAGCTTCAACGTCGTCGCCTACGCTCAGAACCAGAGTTGCATCTTCAACGCGGTCACGTGAAGCTTCAGAAGCGCGCAGGTAACCTTCAACGCCGTCAGCCAGTTCTACGGTTGCGCCTTTAGCGTCAACTGCAGTTACTTTACCGTTTACGATTGCGCCTTTCTTGTTCAGTGCAACCCAGTTGTTGAACGGATCTTCTGCGAGCTGTTTAACGCCCAGAGAGATACGCTCACGTTCTGCGTCAACCTGCAGAACAACTGCTGCGATTTCGTCGCCTTTTTTGTATTCACGAACTGCTTCTTCGCCTGCAACGTTCCAGGAGATGTCAGACAGGTGAACCAGGCCGTCGATGCCGCCGTCCAGGCCAATGAAGATACCGAAGTCAGTGATAGACTTGATTTTACCTTCAACACGGTCACCCTTGTTGTGGGTTTCCGCGAACTGCTGCCATGGGTTGTTTTTGCACTGCTTCAGACCCAGGGAGATACGACGACGTTCTTCGTCGATATCCAGAACCATAACTTCCACTACATCGCCAACGTTAACAACTTTGGACGGGTGGATGTTTTTGTTGGTCCAATCCATTTCGGAAACGTGAACCAGGCCTTCAACGCCTTCTTCGATTTCAACGAAGCAGCCGTAATCGGTCAGGTTGGTCACGCGACCAGTCAGTTTGGTACCTTCCGGATAACGCTTAGCGATAGCTACCCATGGATCTTCGCCCAGCTGTTTCAGGCCCAGAGATACACGAGTACGCTCGCGGTCGAACTTCAGCACTTTAACAGTGATTTCGTCGCCAACGTTTACGATTTCGCTCGGATGCTTAACGCGTTTCCATGCCATGTCGGTGATGTGCAGCAGGCCGTCAACGCCACCCAGATCAACGAATGCACCGTAGTCAGTGAGGTTCTTAACGATACCTTTAACTTCCATGCCTTCCTGCAGGTTTTCCAGCAGCTGATCGCGTTCTGCGCTGTTTTCGGATTCGATAACGGCACGACGGGAAACAACAACGTTGTTACGCTTCTGATCCAGCTTGATTACTTTGAATTCAAGCTCTTTGCCTTCCAGGTGCAGTGTGTCGCGGACCGGACGAACGTCTACCAGGGAACCCGGCAGGAACGCGCGAATACCATTCAGCTCAACAGTGAAGCCACCCTTGACTTTGCCATTGATAACACCAGTAACGGTCGCAGCTTCTTCGTAAGCTTTTTCCAGCGTGATCCAAGCTTCGTGACGTTTAGCTTTTTCACGGGACAGCAGAGTTTCACCGAAGCCGTCTTCTACTGCATCCAGAGCAACGTCAACTTCGTCACCAACCTGGATTTCCAGCTCGCCCTGGGCGTTTTTGAACTGCTCTGCCGGAATGGCAGACTCAGATTTCAGACCGGCGTCAACCAGTACGATATCTTTGTCGATAGCAACAACAACGCCACGAACGATGGAACCCGGGCGGGTTTCGATTGTTTTTAAGGATTCTTCAAAGAGTTGAGCAAAAGATTCAGTCATATTGATAATCTTCAGGGTTCTTTATTTTAACGTCCATCAGGCATCCTGCTAGATGGGGTTGTTTAACATGCCCCGCGACAATCCATAGCGGCAGGGAGGGTAATATTATACATCGTTCAGCAATATTAGCTGAACAAATTTATCAATAACAACAATAGCCATAATGTAGTTTAACATTATGGCTATCGGCTTATCCTTATCGGCAAGCTTTGCTTCCCGCCCTACTCGGCAGAAAGTTGTAATGTCTGCTTGGCATAAGCCAGTGCTTTTTCAATCACTTGTTCGATAGACATCTGGGTTGAATCAAGCATCAGCGCGTCCTGCGCAGGAACAAGCGGTGCCACTGAACGATTACGATCGCGATAGTCGCGTTCTTTTATTTCGTCCAAAAGGCGTTCAAAGTTAACACTAAAGCCCTTCTCCTGCAACTGAAGCATGCGTCGACGAGCACGCTCTTCAGAGCTCGCATCAAGAAAAATCTTAACTGGCGCATCAGGGAAAACCACGGTGCCCATATCACGACCGTCGGCGATAAGACCGGGGAACTCCCGGAACGCACGCTGACGACGCAGCAACGCTTCTCTTACACGCGGAAATGCAGCAGCCTGAGATGCCGTACTGCCCACTGATTCAGTGCGAATTTCATTACTCACATCTTCGCCTTCAAGGATGACCTGTAACTGTCCATCCTGCGCTACGAAGCGTACGTCAAGATGTGCAGCCAATGGCACCAGAGCCTCTTCAGACGTAATATCGACTTGATGATGCAACGCAGCCAGGGCAAGAACGCGATAGATCGCGCCGGAGTCTAAAAGACACCAACCCAAAGATTCAGCCAACGCTTTACACAAAGTCCCTTTACCCGCACCACTCGGCCCGTCAACGGTAATTACCGGAGCTATTGCCGTCATTTTTCTCTCCTTTCTGGGGGAAACAACTGCCCGCATAGACTTTGCCTACGAAGACTTGGGTGTGCTCTGCTATGGCGCAACGATATGTTTGTTGGCAGATTCACCATAGCAGGACACACACATCGAACGGCGCGCATTATACGCCGATCAACGCCTCACTGTTACCCTCAACGGTGCTGGTTGCTGGAAAAACTCGCACCCACAGACACACATGTGTTCCATAGTTTAGGCGAAAGCGATGCAATGAGACGCGAAAAATCCTAGTTAATCGGTTGCGAGGGCTTTATGTGACAAAGTACAAAAAAGAGAGGGTCTGAATGAACAGACCCTTTTTAGGATTTGGACTACTGGCTTAGCCGAGCAAACTGCTGGAAATAGTCTGGGAAAGTTTTCGCCGTACATTTAGGATCGAGGATCGTCACCGGCGTATCCGACAACGCGACCAGCGAGAAGCACATCGCCATACGGTGATCGTTATAGGTGCCAATCTCAGCGGCTTTCAGATGTGCAGGAGGTACTACGCGGATAAAATCATCGCCCTCTTCAACTTCGGCCCCCACTTTGCGCAACTCAGTGGCCATCGCGGATAAGCGGTCGGTCTCTTTTACACGCCAGTTATAGATGTTACGGATAGTGGTTGGCGCATCGGCAAACAGCGCAGTGGTGGCAATAGTCATGGCCGCATCAGGAATATGGTTCATATCCATATCAATGCCATGCAGGTCACCGCGCGAGCATTCGATAAAATCATCACCCCAGGTGATTTTTGCCCCCATCGTTTCCAACACATCTGCAAAGCGAATATCACCTTGCACGCTGTTTTTACCAATTCCGGTTACACGCACCGTGCCGCCTTTAATCGCAGCCGCGGCTAGGAAATAGGATGCAGACGACGCATCTCCTTCAACGAGATAATCTCCTGGTGAAACATAGTGTTGTCCACCAGCAATACGGAAGACCTGATAGTTATCGTTCTCAACACTGACGCCAAAACTGCGCATCAACGCCAAGGTAATATCAATATAAGGTTTCGAAACCAAATCACCCTTAATGGAGATAACGGTGTTTTGCGTGGCCAACGGTGCCATCATCAATAACGCAGTCAAAAACTGGCTGGAAACCGAACCATCAACCTCAATGTCACCGCCGGTATATCCACCGCGTAGGCGCAGAGGCGGATAGTTTTCTTGCTCCAGATAATCGATCTGGGCGCCACCTTGACGTAACGCATCAACCAGATGCCCAATTGGGCGCTCTTTCATACGCGGTTCGCCGGTGAGGATCACATCCCCATCACCCAAACATAGCGCAGCAGCAAGTGGGCGCATGGCCGTACCTGCGTTACCTAAAAATAGTTCAAGCGCGCTATGCGCTTTTAGCGCACCCGCGTTGCCCGTAATTTCGCAGCGGGTATGCCCGTCGGATAATTGGAAATGAATGCCCAGTTGCTTTAACGCAGTTAGCATATGACGAACATCATCGCTATCAAGCAAATTATGTAAACATGTCGTTCCACTTGCTAGAGCCGATAGCAATAATGCACGGTTAGAGACGCTCTTAGAGCCAGGTAAATTTATCTCACCGGAAAAGCGCGCAATAGGTTGTAAAGTCAGGGAATCCAGCATCAAACTCACTCCAAATTTTCAGTTAATGCAGCGAATCCCATCACTGCAAATAAATCATTACATTGTTGTACCGTTTTTCGTGACGGCTGTCATCTTTCTTATACACAAACAAAAAACCCCGGCATGCCGGGGCAGGCAATATGGTTTATTCATTGTTTTTAAAGGGATTTAAATACACTCCATCCACATTACATCCACATGTAACCTTCACCAATGAAGCCAGCTTTAAATTTTTTAAAGCTGGCCTTCCATAAACATACCGTATTGATAGCTTTATTGTGCTCAATTTTTTGCATTTTGGGCTGGAATGTACTTGTAAATCGTTTTGACACAAACACCCAGTACATCAGCTGTTTGCTGGCGCGTTGCCCCATTTGCTAAAATTCGTCGAGCCCGCTCTACTGTTTCTGGCGTCATTATTCGCCGCCGTCCTCCAATCCTGCCCTCCGCTCTTGCAGCTTCAATCCCTGCTATAGTGCGCTCCACAATTAGCTCGCGTTCCATTTCAGCAAGCGCACTCATAACATGAAAGAAAAAACGCCCCATCGCGGTTCCTGTGTCAATACTGTCCGTGAGGCTTAAAAACTGAACTTCTCGCTCGCGCAGCTCCGAAATCAACTCAACTAAATTTTTTACACTCCGCCCCAGCCGATCTAGTTTCCAAACGACAAGACAATCACCCGCTTTCAACTGTTTTAAGCATTTCTTTAATCCCGGTCTAACCGCCTTTGTTCCGCTCATTTTATCTACAAAAATATGCTCACAATTTGCACTAACTAATGCATTTCGCTGTAAATCGACGTTTTGGTCATTTGTTGACACCCTCATATAGCCAATTTTGCTCATTTTTCGCCCCTGCGACTTTTTAAAATGAGCCATTCTTGCTATGCGACACCCTCTGTCAAACGTCGGTATAAAAGAAAACCTAGTTTTGCGTAGGGAAGCAGCATCAACAACGGATGG
>NZ_JAVXIQ010000026.1:0-52498 GCF_036648275.1 Hafnia sp.
TTAATAATCAGTTCAATTGATTGCACTTCGTACGTTCAGGCCCATAAATTAAACAAATCGTCTACTTCTGAGCCTGAAAATACGCTTATGATGCAGCAATACGTTTTTGAGCCTGCTTTGCAGCATCACTCGTTGGGTACTGCTTAATGACCTGCTGATAAACGGCTTTGGCTTTATCAGCCTGCCCTTTCTCCTGCATGATCACCCCAACCTTGTACATCGCGTCAGGCGCTTTCGGGGATTTAGGGTAATTTTTGACAACTACGGCAAAATAATAAGCCGAGTCGTCTTTTTTACCTTTGTTGTAAAACAGCTGCCCCAGCCAATAATTTGCATTTGGCTGATAGGTTGAATCTGGATATTGTTTAACAAAGCTTTGGAAGGCCGTAATCGCCTGATCGTTCTGCTTTTTCACCAACACCAAATCTACCGCACGGTTGTAATCCGTGTTGGCATCACCACTGCTAGCTGGTGCAGTGCTCGCTACAGGGGCTGCTGCAGTGCTAGAAGCATCAGAAGCCGTCGAGGCTGAGGCGGCTGAATCTGCGGCTGCGGCGCCTGTATTGGCACTGCTATTAGCACTACCTTGGCTGTCTAACTGCAAGAGGATCTGTTTTTGACGTTCAACAACCTGATTCAGTTGATACTGACTTTCTTGGATTTGGCCACGAAGAGAATCAATGTCGCGCTGGTTATCGGAGAGTTGCTGTTGGAGCTGAGAAAATAGTTGACCCTGAGCATTGGTAATACGCTCAAGTGAAGTGACTCGGTCTTCAACCGAGCCGGAGCCGACGCTACTGATTGGGGCTTGGGCAATAGCGGCCCAAGGGGCCGCTATTCCAACCAGTAACGACAGACTCAACAAGTGAAGTCTGAAGTTACTGCTCATGCGATACTCGTCTTACTAACTATTAGTAAACCAGTACGGCACGACGGTTTTTAGCATAGGCTGCTTCGTCGTGGCCCAGTACTGCTGGTTTTTCTTTACCGTAAGAAACGATAGAGATCTGATCAGCGCCTACGCCTTTACCTTGCAGGTACATCTTAACTGCGTTAGCACGACGTTCGCCCAGGGCGATGTTGTACTCAGGAGTACCGCGCTCATCCGCATGACCTTCTACAGTCACTTTGTAAGATGGGTTGTTACGCAGGAAAGCAGCATGCGCATCCAGCATCTGAGCGTAGTCAGAGCTTACATCGTACTTGTCCAGACCGAAGTAAACGATGTTGTTTTTCTGGAGTTCTTGCATCTGCAGACGAGCCTGTTCTTCAGAAGACAGGTTGCTGCTGCCGTTTTCCATACCGTTACCAGCGCCAGCACCCATTGCTGATTGATCGTCGTTCGCATTTTTATGTGAACTACAAGCAGCTACAGCCATGATAGGCAGTGCCAACATCAGCCCCTTCAGAACTTTGTTCAGTTGCATCTCTTTGATCCTTTTATAATTTGCTATACATATCTTTTTATACATGCATCACAGATACGGCGACCAGGCAGGGAATTTCACCTGACCATCGGTTGCCGGAAGACGCGCTTTGAAACGCCCGTCGGTCGAGACTAGCTGCAACACGGAACCCAGTCCTTGAGTAGAACTATAGATAACCATGGTACCATTTGGCGCGATACTCGGCGTTTCGTCTAGGAACGTGCTGGTCAAAACTTGATTCGCATTCGATCCGAGATCCAGTTTAGTGATGTGCTGTGAACCGCCGCTTGTGCCAACCATGACAAGGAACTTGCCGTCAGAACTTACGTCGCCATCCTGATTCTGAGAGCCTTCCCAGGTCAGACGTTCAGGCGCACCACCATTAATATTCACTTTATAGATCTGTGGACGTCCACCTTGGTCAGATGTAAATGCCAAAGTTTGACTATCCGGGAACCATGAAGGCTCCGTATTGTTGCTACGGCCATCAGTAACCTGACGAATTGAGCCAGAGCCCAAATCCATAACATACAGGTTCAAGCTGCCTGTTTTAGACAGCGCGAACGCCAACTTGCTGCCATCTGGAGAGAACGATGGCGCACCGTTGTGACGTGGGAATGACGCTACCTGACGGATTGCCCCGTTAGACAGAGTCTGAATCACCAGCGCTGATTTACCGCTTTCGAAAGTCACATAAGCCAGTTTGCTACCGTCTGGAGACCAAGCTGGAGACATCAATGGCTGTGGTGAACGGTGAACAACAAACTGATTATAGCCATCGTAGTCAGCAACGCGCAGTTCATAAGGGAACTGGCCGCCGTTAGTCTGCACAACGTAGGCAATACGGGTACGGAATGCGCCTTTAATACCGGTCAGCTTTTCAAAAACTTCATCGCTGCTGGTATGTGCCGCATAGCGTAGCCACTGCTTGGTCACTTTGTACTGATTCTGAGACAGAACGCTGCCAGGGTTACCAGAGGTATCAACCATCTGATAAGAAACCATATAGCCGCCATCTGCGCTTGGCTGAACCTGACCCACCACGACCGCATCAATACCCAATGCCGTCCACGCTGCCGGAGTCACTTCAGCAACCGTAGTTGGCTGCTGCGGCATACGGTTGGTGTCAATCGGATTGAATTTACCGCTGTTGCGTAAGTCAGCCGCGACAATCCCACCGATATCTTCAGGAGCAGAACCCGGTCCCATCCATTTGAAAGGCACTACACCGATCGGACGAGCGGTATCGACACCCTGAGTAATCACTATTCGGACTTCCGCGTGGAGCACACTGGCCCACAGGATTAATAGCCCCATCGCTACACGAAACGCCTGCTTCATCATATCTCCCTTATCTGACCCCGATGGCCACGATAATTTAGCAGAATTTTAACAAACCAACGCACACAAAACTACATATTGCCCAGTAGAACCATCATATAATTCCGAAACTTTACGTACACTATATGTTGCTTTACTTGGGCTTTTTCTAATGCACTGTTATTCAAACAAAACCAGACAATCAGTTCGGTTTAAAATCAACAGGCGCATTTTTAAATATCTGGTAAATGGCGTCACTTGGCGGCTTAGGATATTTCGCCATTCTCGCTGCTGCAACCGCCGCCTGACAAAGCGCAGGATCGCCACCTTCAGAAGTCACGCTTAGCAGCATGCCATCTGACGCGAGCTTAATACGCAGGTTACATACTTTGCCGCTAAAGCTCGGATCTGTATGGAACTTACTTTCAATCGCCGCTTGAATCTGTCCAGCGTAGTTACTGATATCCGCGCCAGAAGCTCCACTCGTTTTGCTATTACCTTTTCCTGCCGCGCCAGCTTTGCCAGAAGTCCCCGCAGCACCTGCGGCTCCCCCACCCTTCGGCGCGTTTTTGCCATCAGCGAGGCCATCAAACAGGTCGTCAACGCCTTCTGCGGCTTTCGCAGCGGCGGCGGCATCGGCCTTTTTCTTGGCATCTGCGGCTTTTTTCGCAGCGGCTGCAGCTTTAGCTTCAGTATCGGCTTTCGCTTTAGCATCCGCGGCAGCTTGTTTTTTCGCTTCAGCTGCGGCTTCTTTCTTAGCGTCTTCAGCCGCCTTCTTCGCCTCATCAGCAGCCTGTTTTTTGGCTTCTTCAGCGGCTTTCTTAGCATCAGCTGCAGCTTGTTTTTTCGCTTCAGCTTCGGCCTGTTTCTTCGCCTCTGCTGCCGCTTTCTTCACTTCTTCTTCCGCTTGTTTCTTCGCAGCGGCAGCAGCAACAGCCGCCTCTTTGGCAACTTCCTGCTTCGCTTTAGCTGCTGCTAGGGCAGCCTCTTTCTTAGCGTCTTCTGCTGCCTTTTTCACTTCGTCCGCAGCCTGCTTTTTAGCTTCTTCAGCCGCCTGTTTGGCGTCTTCTGCCGCTTGCTTAGCATCTTCCTGCGCCTGAATTCTCTCTTTTTCCAGCTCTTTTAGACGCTGCTGTTCCTCAGCCTGTTTTTGTTGTAGTTCTTCAGCCTGCTTTTCGGCTTGTTTTTTACGCTGCTGTTCTGCACGACGCGCATCACTTTGCTGCTGTTGCTGGCGATCATTATACTGTTGAACCATTGCACCGGAATCAACCATGACTGCATCAATGGCAGAACCGCCGCCACCGCCGCCGCCAGCACTTATCGTTGAATCCTGCATCATTGAGCCCCAGACTAATAACGCTATCAGGACAATATGCAAAATGATTGAAACGATGACAGAGCGATTTAGCTTATCGTTTTTCTCAGATGCCTTTACCACGATTCAGTTTCCAAGAGCCAGTATCCCGGAGCCGGTTTCCAAAAGCTCAGTTAAACAAATTAAGTGCCAAATATCCTCTGCGCAAAATGCAACACGCAGCCTATAAACAGGCTGCATGCTAGCGCTTTAGTACAGGAATTCCAACACGGATTTCATGCTTTTTTGCAGCAATCAGATCGGCTGCGTCATTAACCCTACAGAGGCTACACCTGCTTGATGCAAAAGATTCAGCGCCTTAATGATTTCGTCATAAGGTACATCTTTAGCACCACCGATCAAAAATACGGTTTTTGGATTAGCTTTAAGCTGAGATTGCGCTTCCGCAACAACCTGCTCCGCTGGCAGCTGTTCCATACGATTATGATCAACCACAACCGCATATTGGCCAATGCCAGACACTTCAACGATAACCGGTGGGTTGTCGTTGGTGCTTACCGTTTTTGAATCCGTTGCGTCGGGTAAATCAACCTCAACGCTCTGGGTGATAATCGGCGCTGTCGCCATAAAAATCAGTACCAGAACTAATAACACGTCCAGTAATGGAACGATGTTAATTTCAGATTTGAGCTCGCGACGGCCACTTGATCTCGCCATGCTAACCTCCTACTTATTTAGATTCGGTAGCAAAAGCCTGACGGTGCAGAATGGCAATGAACTCTTCCATAAAATTGGTGTAATTCTGTTCAAGCTTATTCACACGCTGATTCAGACGGTTGTAGGCCATAACCGCTGGGATTGCAGCAAACAGACCAATCGCCGTTGCGATCAATGCTTCTGCAATACCTGGAGCAACCATTTGTAGGGTTGCCTGTTTAACAGCACCCAAACCGATAAAGGCATGCATAATCCCCCAAACGGTACCGAACAGGCCGATATACGGGCTGATTGAACCAACGGTACCCAAGAACGGGATATGCGTTTCCAAACCTTCAACTTCGCGATTTAATGAAATGCGCATCGCACGCGTTGCGCCTTCAATCACGCCATCCGCAGCGTGGCTGTTTACACGATGTAAACGCGCAAATTCTTTAAAACCAGAATGGAAGATTTGCTCCGAGCCAGTCAGGCTATCACGGCGAGTTTGGCTTTCCTGATACAGACGAGATAACTCAATTCCCGACCAGAATTTATCTTCGAAGGCTTCAGCATCACGCGTGGCCGCATTCAAGATGCGGGTACGCTGGATGATGATGGCCCAAGAGGCGATAGAGAAGCACACCAAAACCAGCATGATAAGCTTTACCAGCAGGCTCGCCTTCAAAAATAAATCGAACATGTTCATGTCAGTCACTGCTTAAACTCCGCGACAATAGACTTGGGAAGCGCAATAGGCTTCATTTGGTTTTGATCGATGCATGCAACCAACACATCAGCTTGGCTTAAAATTTTGCCTTGCGAATTGATGATACGTTGGGCAAACGTGAGAGAAGCCCCTCGTATGGCGGTAATCTCAGTCTCTACCTCTAGCATGTCATCCAGACGTGCAGGCGACAGATACTCTACCGTCATGCGACGGACAGCAAAAGCGACATGCTCACTCAGCAATTGTTGCTGACTGAAATTATGTTGGCGCAGCATCTCTGTGCGCGCTCTTTCATAAAAAGCGACGTATCGTGCGTGATAAACCACGCCCCCGGCGTCCGTGTCTTCGTAATATACACGTACCGGCCATCGGAAGATCATAATACTCACTCTACATCTCAGAAATGCAAATTAACGCGGTTACTATACTCACTTGAAAACGGGTTGGGAATGGGGGAGGTAGATGAGAACGAAAATAATTATGGATCAATCATGGACCCATAATTATTTTGAAGAATTACTAACCGTTCTTGACGTTAACTGAAGAAGTGTAACAAACCGGCCAGCAGAATAATTACGGCAGGCAATGGAGAGAACACAGCTTTCCATAGACTGCGGTAAGGACGAAAACCTACGCCATGTATCACACCAGCGCAAACCGCCCACATAATTAATAGCCCTTGCCAAATCTCAAGCTCACTGGTCTTGGCGGCAAAACGCGATGGGTCCCAAAAAACACAAAACGCCACCACTAATGCCAGAACCAGTGAAAGGGCCCGTAACGGGCCCTTGTCCATGATCTGATAGAGCTTATCAGATAAGTTAGCCATTACTCGGCGTCTTTCGCCGTTGCCTTGGCTTCGCTGTTTTCAATCGCCATCGCAGTGATGATAGCGAAGAAACAAGCCAGAAGCGTTCCTAAAATCCAGGCAAAATACCACATGGTTATCGCTCCTTAATAAAGTGAGTGCGTGTTTTCTTCGATATATTTTTTGTCCAAACGGCCGAACATTTTGTAGTAACACCAGATGGTGTACAGCAGCACAATTGGAACAAAAATAATCGCAACCACGGTCATCACTTGCAGAGTCAGCAAGCTAGACGTCGCATCCCACATGGTCAGACTCATGCTTGGGTTGGTGATAGAAGGCATCACGAACGGGAACATGGTCACACCGGCGGTCAGGATCACACAGGCAATGGTCAGAGAGGAGAACAGGAACGCCCAGCCACCTTTCTCAACGCGTGAGCACAATGTTGTCAGCAACGGCAGTACCACACCCAGCGCAGGCAGAGCCCACAGGATTGGATACTTGTTGAAGTTCAACAGCCATGCACCGGCCTGATGAGCGACTTCTTTACGCAGCGGGTTAGACTGTGCCGCAGTATCGATAGCAGAAGTAATCACATAACCATCAATGCCTTTCACCAGCCAAACGCCTGCCAGCAAGAACGCTACTGCCATGACCAGTGAACAAATCTGCGCCGCCGTACGAGAGCGCAAGTGCACTTCGCCCGTGGTTTTCATTTGCAGATAGGTTGCACCCTGAGCCAGCAGCATCGTCAAGCTAACCACACCCGCCAACAGACCAAACGGATTCAGCAGTTGGAAGAAGTTGCCTGTGTAGTAAAGACGCAGGTATTCATCAATATGGAATGGAACACCCAACAGCAGGTTACCGAATGCCACGCCGAAAACTAATGCAGGCACGAAGCTACCAATAAAGATGCCCCAGTCCCACATGTTACGCCAGCGTGTACTTTCGATCTTAGAGCGGTAATCAAAGCCAACCGGACGGAAGAACAATGATGCCAGCACTAAAATCATAGCAACGTAGAAGCCGGAGAATGCAGCCGCGTAAACCATTGGCCATGCAGCAAACAGCGCACCACCCGCGGTTACCAGCCAAACTTGGTTACCTTCCCAGTGAGGGGCAACCGCGTTAATCATAATACGGCGTTCGGTATCGGTCTTACCGATGATACGGGAGAGCACACCTACCCCCATATCAAAACCATCGGTGACTGCGAATCCAATCAGCAGCACACCAACGAGCAGCCACCAGACAAACCGCAATACTTCATAATCAAACATAGCGTGGACTCCTGTTAGCGCGCTTCTACTGCATTCGTCTGTTCAAAATGATAACGACCGCTCTTCAGGCTGCTTGGCCCCAAGCGAGCAAATTTGAACATCAAATACATTTCTGCGACTAAGAACAGCGTGTACAGACCGCAGATCAGAATAATGGAGAACAGCAGATCGCCCGTTGTCAGAGAAGAGTTCGCCACCGCGGTCGGCAATACTTCACCGATAGCCCATGGTTGACGGCCATACTCAGCAACAAACCAGCCCGCTTCACAGGCAATCCAAGGTAAAGGAATACCCAGCAATGCCGCACGGTGCAGCCAGCGTTTTTTACCCACGTTACCGCGAACAACACTCCAGAAGGACAGTGCAATGATCAGCAACAGCGCAAAGCCACATGCCACCATGATGCGGAAGGCGAAGTACAACGGAGCAACTTTAGGAATAGAGTCTTTGGTTGCGGCCTGAATCTGCTCTTCACTTGCCTGAGATGGGTTATCAGTATAACGCTTCAGCAGCATACCGTAGCCCAAGTCCTGCTTGGATTTGTTGAAGGCATCACGCACGGTAGGATCGGTGTTACCGGTACGTAGTTCCTGCAGCAACTCGTAAGCTTTCATACCATTACGGATACGAACCTGATGCTGAGCCATCAGCTCTTTCAGGCCAGTCACTTTCTGATCAAGCGAACGCGTCGCGATCAGACCCAGTGCGTAAGGAATTTGAATCGCATATTCGTTGGTCATGGTTTCCTGATTAGGGATACCAAACAGAGTAAACGATGCTGGAGCCGGTTGGGTTTCCCACTCTGCTTCAATCGCTGCCAGTTTGGTTTTCTGTACGTCACCCATCTCGTAACCGGATTCATCACCCAGAACGATAACAGACAGAGACGCAGCCAGACCAAACGCCGCGGCGATAGCAAATGAACGCTTAGCAAAGGCGAAATCACGGCCTTTCAGCAAGTAGTAGGAACTGATACCCAGAACGAACATGGCACCGGTCACGTAGCCCGCAGAAACGGTGTGAACGAATTTCACCTGAGCAACTGGGTTTAATACCAGCTCAGAGAAGCTCACCATTTCCATACGCATGGTTTCGAAGTTGAAATCCGAAGCGATTGGGTTCTGCATCCAGCCGTTAGCAACCAAGATCCATAGTGCGGACAGGTTAGAACCCAGCGCGACTAACCATGTTGTTGCTAAGTGCTGCACTTTGCCCAGACGATCCCAGCCAAAGAAGAACAGACCAACAAAGGTAGATTCAAGGAAGAACGCCATCAACCCTTCAATGGCCAGCGGCGCACCAAAGATGTCTCCAACGTAATGGGAATAGTATGACCAGTTAGTCCCGAATTGGAATTCCATGGTTAAACCCGTGGCAACCCCAAGCGCAAAGTTGATACCAAACAACTTGCCCCAGAACTTAGTCATATCTTTATAAACTTGTTTGCCCGTAAGAACGTATACCGTTTCCATAATGGCCAACAAGAACGCCATACCTAGCGTTAGTGGCACAAACAGGAAGTGGTACATCGCCGTTAAGGCAAACTGTAACCGTGACAGTTCGACAATATCCAACATCTTGACTCCTTGCTCCTCGCAGGAAGACTCCGACTTGCGGCAACACGGCTCCCGTTCGAGTACGGAAGTCACATAACTACCAGCAGTGAATGCCCTTCAACAACAAATTGGAACCTCCCCCAATTCTCGGCAGCCTACGCTTTCCAAATCTTAGCAACGGGTGTTGAGGTAAAAACCTCTCCATCAGCATAGTTCAGAAAACGTTTGAAACGAAAAACCGAAGGAAGATAACAAATATAACAATAAAAACGACTCAGTATTACAGACGAGTAAATAGTACCCCGCCATTCCCACACAATAAATAGGTATTTTCATGTTAGGAATTAGATTTGTGTATTTAGGTCACGTTTTAGGCAAATGGTTATAATTACCCAAAATTGATCTGCGACAAGATTAGCAAAACACTCTGTTTAAGGCACTATTTCTGGCATTTTTTTATAGGAATTTCATTGATCTATGTTAAGTAAAAGTATCATAAACGTATTCATGGTTACTTATTGTTAATTGATTGTTATTTATTCGGCATGCTGTTTCTTTTCCGTGATTTTTTATTTTCATTGCACGCTATTTTCAATAACAGAGTAATAAAGCAACGTGACAAATCGTCAGTAAGCAAAGCGGAAACGTTACGCAAACAGGTAAGAAGTTAATGGCGAAAGAAGCAATAGCGTAGAGTTGATGTAGCATAAAATATCGCCATTTTTCTCCGCGTGGCGAAGGAATTGCAGCGGTCATTTAACCGCGATACGGAATGTCGTTGCTTTGAGTATAAAAAAGGGCCACCGAAGTGACCCAACATGTCGAAACTTTTCTGTTTCTTTCAATAAACAGCGTTCAAACGTGATGTTTGAACAAGACTTAACGCAATACTGTTTTCACTGCGTTGCCAATTTCGGCCAAGCTGCGCACGGTTTTCACCCCAGCCGCTTCCAACGCTGCAAATTTTTCGTCCGCAGTGCCTTTCCCACCGGCAATAATGGCGCCAGCGTGGCCCATACGTTTACCTTTAGGCGCAGTAACACCCGCGATGTAGCCTACAACTGGCTTAGTCACATGCTCTTTAATGTATGCAGCAGCGTCTTCTTCAGCGTTACCGCCGATTTCACCAATCATCACAATCACTTCAGTCTGCGGATCTTCCTGGAACAATTTCAGAATATCGATGAAGTTAGAACCTGGGATTGGATCACCTCCGATACCGACACAGCTAGACTGGCCAAAACCGATATCTGTCGTTTGCTTAACGGCTTCATAGGTCAAGGTGCCAGAACGAGACACGATACCCACTTTACCCGGCAGATGGATGTGACCAGGCATGATACCGATCTTACATTCACCCGGAGTGATAACGCCTGGGCAGTTTGGACCGATCATGCGTGCTTCGCTCTGCTCCAGCTTCGCTTTCACCACCAGCATATCCAGCGTCGGAATGCCTTCAGTGATACAGATGATCAGCTTAATGCCTGCATCAATCGCTTCCAGAATGGAATCTTTGCAGAAAGGCGCAGGAACATAGATAACCGACGCCGTTGCACCTGTCGTTTCAACCGCTTCACGCACGGTATTAAATACCGGCAGACCCAGATGTTCGGTGCCGCCTTTACCTGGCGTAACACCGCCAACTAATTTGGTACCGTAGGCCAAAGCCTGTTCAGAATGGAAGGTGCCCTGACTGCCGGTAAAACCTTGGCAGATCACTTTGGTATCTTTATTAATTAAAATGGACATTATTTCCCCTCCACGGCAGCAACAACCTGCTGCGCAGCATCCGTTAAGCTTTTCGCTGCAATAATATTCAGACCACTGTCAGCCAGTTTTTTCGCACCCAGCTCAGCGTTGTTACCTTCTAGACGAACCACAACCGGTACGTTAACGCCCACTTCAGCTACGG
Source organism: Hafnia sp. (assembly GCF_036648275.1). NCBI lineage: Bacteria > Pseudomonadati > Pseudomonadota > Gammaproteobacteria > Enterobacterales > Hafniaceae > Hafnia > Hafnia sp. Next base: position 11,054 of record NZ_JAVXIQ010000026.1, read on the forward strand.
CACCGATAATCCCATCAGCGATCAGGTCACAGCGCACAATGCCGCCGAAGATATTGACCAGCACCGCTTTCACTTTCTCGTCGGAGAGAATAATTTTGAACGCTTCGGTCACTCGCTCTTTGGTTGCACCGCCGCCAACGTCTAAGAAGTTAGCAGGTTCGCCGCCGTGCAATTTAACGATGTCCATGGTACCCATCGCTAAGCCAGCACCGTTCACCATGCAACCGATGTTGCCGTCTAGTGCAACGTAGTTCAGTTCCCACTGTGCAGCCTGAGACTCACGCGCATCTTCCTGAGAAGGATCGCGCATTTCACGCAGCTCAGCTTGGCGGAACAGCGCATTGCCGTCAGCGCTCAGTTTGCCGTCTAAACAGATCAGATCGCCCTGCTTGGTGATAACCAGCGGGTTAATCTCAACCAAAGCCAGATCGCGCTCAAGGAACAGCGTCGCCAGGCCCATAAAGATTTTGGTGAATTGACCGACTTGTTTGCCCGTCAAACCCAGTTTGAATGCCAGCTCACGCCCCTGATAAGGCTGTGGGCCAGTCAGTGGATCCAGTGCAGTTTTATGGATCAAGTGTGGCGTTTCATCAGCCACTTTCTCAATTTCCACGCCGCCTTCGGTGGATGCCATGAACACCACGCGACGCGTGCCACGGTCGACAACCGCGCCCAGATACAGCTCTTTATCAATGTCCGTTGCGCCTTCCACCAGAATCTGGTGAACCGGCTGACCCAGCGCATCTGTCTGGTAAGTCACTAAACGCTTACCTAACCAGTTCTCAGCAAAAGCACGGATCTCTTCTTTAGATTTAACCAGCTTAACGCCGCCCGCTTTACCGCGGCCACCAGCGTGAACCTGACATTTCACCACCCACGGGCCGGAACCGATTTTGGATGCTGCTTCTTCTGCTTCGCGAGGTGTGGTGCAGGCATAACCGACCGGTGCCGGTAGACCATACCGAGCAAACAGTTGTTTGGCCTGATATTCGTGTAGATTCATGATGTTCTATCCATTTAATTATATTTGTGGATATGACCCGCTGTTAGCGAATCAGTGCATAGCGTCTTTACTTCAGTAGGGGTTCTCCATTCCCCGCACACCTGAAAGGAGCACGGGGAGGAGACTTGGCTTATACGTCTAGCAGCAGACGAGCCGGATCTTCCAGCATCTCTTTCACCGTAACCAAGAAGCCTACGGATTCGCGTCCATCGATCAGGCGATGATCGTAAGACAGAGCCAGATACATCATTGGCAGGATCACAACCTGACCATTCACCGCCATCGGACGATCTTTGATCGCGTGCATGCCCAGAATCGCGCTCTGCGGTGGGTTGATGATCGGAGTAGACATCAGTGAGCCGAATACGCCGCCGTTGGTAATGGTGAAGTTACCGCCGGTCAGTTCTTCAACTTTCAGTTTGCCATCACGACCTTTCACCGCGAGTTCTTTAATATTTTTCTCAATGTCAGCCATACCCAACGTATCAACGTTGCGCAGCACTGGCGTTACCAAGCCACGCGGCGTGGATACGGCAATGCTGACGTCGAAGTAGTTGTGATAAACCACATCTTCGCCATCAATAGAGGCGTTCACTTCTGGGTAACGTTTCAGCGCTTCCAGCACCGCTTTGATGTAGAAAGACATAAAGCCCAGACGCACACCGTGGCGTTTCTCAAACGCTTCGCCGTACTGCTTACGCATGTCCATGATTGGCTTCATGTTGACTTCGTTAAAGGTCGTCAACATCGCGGTGCTGTTTTTCGCTTCCAGCAAACGCTCAGCCACACGCTTACGCAGGCGAGTCATCGGAACGCGTTTTTCAGTACGAGCACCTAACGGAGCCGCAGCAGGTGCTTCAGGCTCAGCCGCTTTGGCAGCTTTTGGTGCTGAAGCTAAATGTTTGTCAACGTCTTCACGGGTCAGACGGCCACCCACGCCGGTGCCTTTGATATCAGCGGCATTCAGAGAATGCTCGGCTAACAGGCGACGAATGGCTGGGCCTTGTGCATCGCTGCTACCGTCTTCCAGATCCGCCGTATGGCGTGAAGCCGGGGTTGATTCAGACGATTGCGCTTTGTCAGTGGTCGGTTTGCCGGATACATCAGCCGGACGCAAACGCCCCAACAGCTGGCGAGAAAGTACGGTTGCACCCTCTTCTTCCAGAATGGCATCCATAATGCCGGCTTCCGGCGCTGGCACTTCCAGAACAACTTTGTCGGTTTCGATTTCAACGATCACTTCATCGCGGGCAACGGTATCGCCCGGTTTTTTGTGCCACGTTGCAACCGTAGCGTCGGCAACGGATTCAGGTAGGTCAGGGACCAGAATTTCTACGCTACTCATGCTATATCCTTTTTTATAACCAATTTTTTTGCAGAACTGGGCGCTTATGCGCCCAGACTCTTATTCCACGTTCAGCGCGTCGTTAACCAGATCTTGCTGCTGTTTCTGGTGAACCGACATATAACCCACAGCCGGCGAAGCCGATGCCGCACGCCCCGCATAACGCAACGATGCTCCAAAAGGAATCACTTCACGGAAGTTATGCTGGCTACAGTACCAAGCACCTTGGTTCAGTGGTTCTTCCTGACACCAGACAAAATCGTGTACGTGGGCATAAGGGGCAAATGCATCCTGAATCGCCTGGTGAGGGAATGGATACAGCTGTTCGATACGCACAATCGCCACGTCTTTCTGTTCGTTTTTGCGACGTTGTTCCAACAGGTCGTAGTAAACCTTACCGGAACACATCACCACACGCTTAACGTCTTTTGGATCGATTTCATCAATCTCGCCAATCACCGGCTGGAAGCTGCCGTTTGCTAGTTCTTCCAAAGAAGATACCGCTAACGGATGGCGCAGCAAGGATTTAGGCGACATAACAATCAGAGGGCGACGCATTCCGCGCAGCGCCTGACGACGTAGCATGTGATAAACCTGAGCCGGCGTAGACGGAATACAAACCTGCATATTCTGGTCAGCGCACAGTTGCAGATAGCGTTCTAAACGCGCAGAGGAGTGCTCAGGACCTTGGCCTTCATAGCCATGTGGCAACAGCATCACTAAGCCACACAGACGACCCCACTTCTGCTCGCCGGAGCTGATGAACTGGTCAATCACCACCTGCGCACCGTTGGCAAAGTCACCAAACTGCGCTTCCCAGATGGTCAGCGTGCGAGGCTCTGCGGTGGCATAACCATATTCAAAGGCTAAAACAGCGGCCTCAGACAGCACGGAGTCCCAAACTTTGAAATCACCTTGGCCGTTATGCACGTTTTCTAGCGGAATATAAACGGAGCCATCTTTCTGGTTATGAATCACTGAATGGCGGTGGAAGAACGTACCACGCCCGCAGTCTTCGCCAGAAATACGTACTGGAACACCTTCATCCACTAAGGTGGCGTAGGCCAAGTTTTCAGCCGCGCCCCAGTCAAACAGTTTGTTACCTTCAGCCATCTCGGCACGGTCGCCATAAATTTTGGCCACACGCGACTGCATTTCAACCGATTCTGGTGCACGGCTGATACGACGAGCTAAATCCTGCAAACGTTTCAGCTCAACGGTGCTTGGATAAACTTCATCCCACTCATGGTTCAGGTAAGGAGACCATGTGAAGGTATGCATGTTCATCGGACGCCACTCGTCCACCACACACTCGCCGCGATCCAACGCGTCACGATACAGGTTAACCATTTCCGTGGCATCTTCGAGAGAGGCAACGCTCTGCTCGGTCAGCTTATCAGCGTAAATTTTACGCGGGGTCGGATGTTTTTTGATTTTCTGATACATAACCGGCTGGGTTGCACTTGGCTCATCAGCTTCGTTATGACCATGGCGGCGGTAGCACACCAGATCGATCATCACATCACGTTTAAAGGTGTTACGGAAATCGAGGGCCAAACGCGTTACAAAGGCAACGGCTTCAGGATCATCCGCGTTAACGTGGAAGATCGGCGCCTGAACCATTTTCGCGATGTCAGTACAGTACTGAGTTGAACGCGCGTCTTTCGGATTAGAGGTGGTAAACCCGATTTGGTTGTTGATAACGATGCGAACGGTACCGCCCACTTCGTAACCACGCGCCTGAGACATGTTCAGCGTTTCCTGCACAATGCCTTGGCCTGCGATTGCCGCATCACCGTGAATGGTGATTGGCAGAACCATATTGCTACGCGCTTCGTCCAGACGATCGCGACGGGCACGTACCGAACCCATGACCACCGGGCTCACAATTTCCAGATGCGACGGGTTAAACGCCAACGCCAGATGCACCAGACCGCCTTCGGTTTCAACGTCTGACGAGAAGCCCATATGGTACTTAACGTCACCGGCACCGAGGTGTTCTTTATGTTTACCGGCAAATTCGTCGAACAGATCCTGCGGTTTTTTACCCAGCACGTTAATCAGCACGTTCAGACGGCCACGGTGCGCCATCCCGAGAACGGCTTCACGCGTGCCGTTCTTACCGGCATGACGGATCAGCTCTTTGAGCATAGGCACCAACGCGTCGCCGCCTTCCAGTGAGAAGCGTTTCGCGCCAGGGAATTTTGCTCCCAGATAGCGCTCCAGCCCTTCCGCTGCGGTTAACTCACGCAGGAAACGCTGTTTTTCTTCTTGAGTAAAGGAAGGCTGACCGACAACAGATTCCAAACGTTGCTGAATCCAACGTTTTTCTTCCGTGTTGGTGATGTGCATATATTCTGCACCGATGGAACCACAATAAGTCTGCTTAAGCGCCTGATACAGATCGGACAGCTTCATTGTCTCTTTGCCGATGGCAAAAGAACCAACGTTGAACGTCTGATCAAAATCTTCTTCGGTCAGGCTGTGGTAGGACGGTTCCAGATCGGGCACCGCATCCTGCTTCCACAAACCTAATGGATCCAGATTGGCTTGTTGATGACCACGGAAACGGAAGGCGTTGATCATCTGCAACACCTTGACCTGCTTAGCATCCGTATCAGGGTCGTTTAGAGAGAGATTAAACCGGGACGGGTCTTTCGCCAGACGACGGAAGTAGTCTCGTGTTTGAGAGTGGAATTGTTCCGATTTCAGGCCGATCGTCGGCAACTGTTGGAAAATTTCCTTCCAGCTCAGATCCACCGAGTCAGGATCGGTGAGATAGTCTTCATAGAGCTGCTCTATGTAGGACTGGTTTGCGCCCGCCAGATAGGAGGAATCCAGCCAGGCCTTCATTGCGCCGTTCTGCATCATGATCCCTTAAGCTGTTTTCAGCTTTAGTTTTCGCCGTGATAAACATCATGCTTTTAACAAATTCTCGCATCCAACCGAGTGTTATTAAAAACATTTATCGTAATTACATACATCGCAATTACTTTACCGTAACTATCTTATAGTAATTGCACCTATCGTCAGATGACTCTATGTGCTTTTTGTGACGAAGATACATCACCTGTTGCAAAAATGTGTCTTACGTCTTAGTACTACCTATTGCAACCCCTCTCATCTTCCCTTTTCAAGGAGGGAGAGGTTCGCATAAATCCAACGCTAAGCGCTGGAATTTTAAATAAATATCCCCTAAATAATTCGAGTTGCATGTAAGCGGCAAGTTTGTGAAGCCCTAGTCACAGAGATAACTATGTGACTAGGATAAACAAACGCAGCCAATACCCATGCAGCTTGAAGTATGACGGGGTAAGCCTTACGCGCTGCGGTGAAGCAACATAGACTTAATATGACCAATTGCACGGGTCGGGTTCAAGCCTTTTGGACACACATTGACGCAGTTCATAATGCTATGGCAGCGGAATACGCTGAAAGCGTCGTCTAAATCGTCTAAACGGCTATCCGTTTCGGTGTCACGGCTATCGATTAAGAAACGATACGATGCCAATAGACCCGCTGGGCCGATAAACTTATCAGGGTTCCACCAGAACGATGGGCATGAGGTTGAACAGCATGCACAAAGAATACATTCGTACAAACCATCTAACTTCTCACGCTGTTCCGGCATCTGCAAATGCTCACGTGCCGGAGGATTTTTACCGTCGTTAAGCAGATAAGGCTTAATTTTTTCGTATTGGGTGTAAAACTGCCCCATATCGACCACCAGATCGCGCACGACGGGCAAACCTGGTAGCGGACGGATCACAATTTTTTTGCCTGAACGCTGTAGGGTTGAAACCGGCGTGATACAAGCCAGCCCGTTCTTACCGTTCATGTTCACACCGTCAGAACCGCAAACCCCTTCACGACAAGAGCGACGGAAGGCCAGCGTTGGATCTTGCTCTTTAAGCAAAATCAGCGCATCGAGCAGCATCATGTCGCGGCCTTCTTCGGCCTCTAGGGTGTAATCTTGCATCCGTGGCGCGTTATCGACGTCCGGGTTATAGCGATATACAGAAAACTCTACTTTCATGACCGTTTCTCCGCAAAAAATGGGTAACTAACCGAGTGATTGATGGAACAATCAATAAGTACGGATCTTCGGCGGGAACGCCGGACGTAGCTTAGGTTCCATGTTCACGCTGCGGCGTGTCATGCTCTCGGTTTGCGGCAGATACAGGCTATGGCACAGCCAGTTAGCGTCATCACGATCTGGGAAGTCGAAGCGGCTATGTGCGCCACGGCTTTCGGTACGGAAGTTCGCTGAAACTGCGGTCGCAAAAGCAGTTTCCATCAGGTTATCCAATTCCAAGCACTCAACGCGTTGGGTATTGAAATCGCTAGAAGTATCGTCCAGACGCGCGCTTTTCAGACGCTCACGGATCACTTTCAGTTCTTCCAAGCCTTTCGCCATCGCATCACCTTCGCGGAATACCGAGAAGTTGTGCTGCATGCAAGACTGGAGATCTTTACGGATTTGAACCGGATCTTCACCGCTGCGGGTGTTGTTCCAACGATTCATACGATCCAGAGAAGCTTCGATATCAGATTCGCTCGCATCGCGGCTTGGACCCTGCTCGGTCAGGCACTCTTGCAAATGCAGGCCAGCAGAACGGCCAAATACCACGAGGTCGAGCAGTGAGTTACCGCCTAGACGGTTAGCCCCATGGACCGATACGCAGGCAATTTCGCCAACCGCAAACAGCCCAGGGATCACGACGTCTTCACCCTTCTCATTCACGGTTAATGCTTGACCGGTGACTTTGGTTGGGATCCCACCCATCATATAGTGGCAGGTTGGGATAACAGGAATCGGCTCTTTCACCGGATCCACGTGCGCAAAGGTACGCGACAGTTCCAAGATCCCCGGCAAGCGCGCTTCAAGCACATCTTTGCCCAGATGATCCAGTTTCAGTTTGGCATGCGGCCCCCAAGGGCCATCACAGCCACGGCCTTCACGAATTTCAATCATGATGGAGCGTGCAACCACGTCACGACCAGCAAGGTCTTTCGCGTTTGGCGCATAACGCTCCATGAAACGCTCACCGTGTTTATTCAGCAAATAACCGCCTTCGCCACGGCAACCTTCTGTAACCAGAACCCCCGCACCGGCGATACCGGTTGGGTGGAACTGCCACATTTCCATATCCTGCACCGGAACCCCGGCACGCAGCGCCATACCCACGCCGTCACCGGTGTTGATATGCGCGTTAGTGGTTGACTGGTAAATACGCCCTGCACCGCCGGTCGCCAAAATTGTGGCTTTCGCTTTGAAGTAAACCACTTCACCGGTTTCGATACAGATAGCCGTTGTGCCAACCACGGCGCCGTCTTGGTTTTTCACCAGATCCAGCGCATACCACTCGGAGAAAATCGTGGTGTGGTTTTTCAGGTTCTGCTGATAAAGCGTATGCAACAGCGCATGACCGGTACGGTCAGCCGCCGCTGCGGTACGTGCCGCTTGCTCGCCGCCAAAGTTTTTAGACTGGCCACCAAACGGACGCTGATAAATTTTGCCATCGTCTAAACGCGAGAATGGCAGCCCCATGTGTTCTAATTCTAGAATCGCCTCTGGGCCGGTTTTACACATATATTCAATGGCGTCTTGGTCACCGATATAGTCGGAGCCTTTCACCGTGTCATACATATGCCATTCCCAGTTATCTTCATGGGTGTTACCCAGTGCAACCGTAATACCGCCCTGAGCGGATACGGTATGAGAACGCGTCGGGAATACTTTAGATAACAGAGCGCAAGACAGTCCCATCTGGGAAATTTGCAGCGCGGCACGCATACCTGCGCCACCCGCACCGATAACAACAGCATCAAATTCTCTTACTTCAAGACCACTAACTGACTGACTCATGTTAGGCACCCCACACAACTAATGTTCCATAAACCAAATAAACCACTAACGCGACAACGATAATCAGCTGCAAAATCAGCCGTAATGCCAGCGGTTTAATGTAATCCGTTAACACTTGCCACATACCAATCCAAGCGTGAGCCAGAATTGATACCAACGTGAGCACGGTAAAGACTTTAGTGATGTTAGAGGCGAAGAATCCGCGCCAGATTTCATAGGTCAGAGAATCTGCGGTGAAGATAAAACCGAGAATGTAGAGGACATATAAGGTAATAACGATGGCCGCCGCACGCAGCAGTAACCAATCATGAATACCATTACGGCCTAAGGCTGATGCACTGGTTTTTGAGTTTGGGGTTACCATACGAGGACTCCAGCTAAAATAGAAAGTACGACGGTGATCGCAAATGAAACATAAGCTGTGCGACTACCTGCGGCGAAACTCTCTTCGATGTAGCCAAAATCCATCAACATGTGACGAATACCACCACAGATGTGGTACGCCAATGCGGTGAGGATGCCCCACACAATGAATTTAACGATAAAGCTATCCATAACCGCTGCGGCCTGAACAAACCCTTCTGGAGAAGAAAGAGAAAGTCCCAGTAACCAAAGCAGAATACCGAGTGATACAAAGGTAATCACACCTGAAGCGCGGTGTAATATGGAGGCTATCGCAGTGACGGGAAATCGGATCGTTTGCAGATCCAGATTGACGGGTCTTTGTTTTTTTGAAAGCTTTTTGACATTTTTTATCATAGCGCCCACACAGCTCTTTTATTATTTTTCCTTCCTCCGGGCCTGGGCGGGGTCAAGCAGCGCTTTACCTGTCTGATTAAAGTTGCTTCGGCGTTTACCTATCGCAACCCAATAAGTTGGGTAATCCATCACGTCACGCGCCTACAGCTTCCACTGTGCTAAAACGGCGCGCTTCATATTCACGCTGGGTGCTCCTACTTCAGGGCAGTTTCTTAGAGGGTACAACCCTAAAAAACAATAAGTCCCGGAGACCTGGCGGCAGTATAGAAGTATCACAATTTGATTACAATTCGAATACAACCTGATTAAAGACATTTGACCGGAACAGTGACATGAGTCACGAAAGTAACAAATACGCCAAAATTAATTACATGATTTGACAAGGAATCAACATTTCCGTTACAACAGGGTGGCAAATAGACCTACGTTGTACTATTGATGAGCAAACTCTTTCCCCAAATGCAAAGTTATGCAACAGTGGGATATGTGAATACCCATAGGTTTAGCGTAGGCAATAATTAATTATGTTATAAAGAATACCAACGAATCATTAACATTCTAAACATCGACGAGCGAGTAGTCGTCGAACGACAAACTGGCCGTTAGCAGGATAAATTGCACTCTGTACCCTATAATTTAAGACCCCCACGACATTCGACGGTGGTCAACAGAGCGCGAAGAACCGCTAACAGGGAGGCTGGTACCCACTAACGGTGTGTCGGTCGTTAATGGTTCTTAAATCTAGAGGCGCTAAGGAGACTGTAATGGCTAACAAGAAAGCGACGCTGACGCTCGATTCCGAAACAATTGAACTTGATGTACTTTCGGGCACGTTAGGTGCGGATGAGATTGATATTCGTAGCCTCGGTTCAAAGGGCTACTTCACGTTTGACCCAGGATTTACCTCCACGGCCTCTTGCGAATCTAAAATCACCTATATCGACGGTGACGAAGGCATCCTGCTACACCGCGGTTTCCCTATCGATGAGCTGGCAAAAAACTCCAACTATTTGGAAGTTTGCTACATCCTGCTTTACGGCGAAGCACCAACGCCAAAAGAGTACGAAACCTTTAAAACCACGGTCACTCGCCACACCATGATCCACGAACAGATTACCCGTCTGTTCCACGGTTTCCGTCGTGACTCTCACCCAATGGCGGTGATGTGCGGTGTTACCGCCTCTCTGGCGGCGTTCTACCATGACTCCTTAGACGTTAATAACGAGCGCCATCGTGAGATTGCGGCTTATCGTCTGTTGTCAAAAATGCCAACGCTGGCGGCGATGTGCTACAAGTATTCACTCGGCCAACCGTTTGTTTATCCGAGGAATGACCTGTCTTACTCCGGCAACTTCTTGAACATGATGTTCTCAACGCCATGTGAAGAATATGTGGTCAACCCAATTCTTGAGCGCGCGATGGATCGTATTTTGATCCTGCACGCTGACCACGAACAAAACGCTTCAACCTCAACCGTTCGTACCGCGGGCTCTTCCGGCGCTAATCCATTTGCCTGTATCGCTGCGGGTATTGCCTCGCTGTGGGGACCTGCGCACGGCGGTGCAAACGAAGCGGCACTGAAGATGCTGGAAGAAATCAGCTCAGTTGATCACATTCCAGAGTTTGTTCGTCGTGCCAAAGACAAAAACGACTCTTTCCGCCTGATGGGCTTCGGTCACCGTGTTTATAAAAACTATGACCCACGCGCTACCGTCATGCGTGAAACCTGTCACGAAGTGCTGAAAGAATTGAACCTGCAAGATGACCTGCTGGAAGTGGCGATGGAGCTGGAACACATCGCGCTGAACGACCCGTACTTCATCGAGAAAAAACTGTATCCAAACGTCGACTTCTACTCAGGCATCATTTTGAAAGCTATGGGTATTCCGTCTTCAATGTTTACCGTTATCTTCGCTATGGCACGTACCGTAGGCTGGATTGCCCACTGGAACGAAATGCACGACGACGGCATTAAAATTGCGCGTCCTCGTCAGCTGTACACCGGTTACGACAAACGTCCGTTTGCGTCTCAGTTGAAGAAATAATTTAGCTAAAACGCCCTCCCAGACTCCCCCTTTTCAGGGGGATAAGCATACCGAGAACCTATTTCGATCTGCTCCCTCCCCGACCAAGGGGAGGACTGGGATGGCGTATTATTCCTAACCATCACCGCTGGCAATTCGGGCACCAATAAAACGGTCTAGACGAAATCATCGTTTTCTCAATCATCTCACCGCAGCGCAGACAAGGTTCACCGGCGCGGTGAAAGACTTTGAATTGAAACAGTGCACCATGATGCACGTCGTCATCCATCGTTCCACGGGTGTTATACGAAAGGCGAGGAATATCCAACAGCGCATGGGATAAGTGCTCAAGCTGATCTTCACGCAGCGACTGAGCGTTATGCGTTGGAGCCAGTTCAGCATCCCACAAAATCTCAACCCGCAGATAGTTACCTAAGCCCGCCAAAAAACGCTGATCCAGTAATAACCCGCCAAACTGACGGCGGCGAAACGCAGGCTGCATCAAACGCTCTTTGACCTGCGCCGCATTCAGTCGCAAATCTAAAACATCCGGTCCAACGCGTTGTAAAAACGGATGCTGCGCAATCTCCTCGCGCGGTGCGATGGTGATATCCGACGCGCTATACAACAAAATGGCTTTATCTTCAGTTTCAAGACGAACGCGCAGATCGCGTTTGGTATCCGGCGTTTCGCCCGCATCAACGATTTTCCACACCCCATACAGCTGATTATGGCTATACATGGTTAAGCCATTGGAAAAGTGTGTCAGTAGCGCTTTGCCACGCGTTTCAATATCTTCTATTTTTTCGCCGACCAGCTGTGATTGATAATGCTTTAACTGCGGAAACGCAAACCATACTTCGGTCAGCGTTTTGCCTACTACGGCATCGGTGAGCTTATCCGCAGCGCGACGAATCTCTGGGCCTTCTGGCATCTGAACTCTCTTAATCTGGCTAAAACCTAAGGCCAGAATAGCGCGATCGGCATAGCGTGCCAAACCTCACTCAGCGCTGACCTTAATCCCTTGCTGTGAAAAATGGGCGCGTAACAAACGTGCGAAATCCAACGCATGTGCATTGTCGCCGTGCAAACACACGGTGTCAGCCTGAACAGGCACAATATCGCCCTGAGGGGTAACAACCTGATGATGCTGCACCATCATCAGGGTGTGGCGCAGCGCTTGTTGATCGTCGGTGATTAGCGCATCAGGTTCACTACGCGGAACTAAACTACCATCAGCCTGATAGTTGCGATCGGCAAAAACTTCCTGCCATGTGGTTAAGCCTAATGCTTGCCCCTCACTTATCAGCGCGCTTCCCGCCAGACCAACCAACCGCAGCGCGGGGTTGAAATCCAGCACGGCACGCGCAATGGCATGCGCCAGCGCGGGGTCAACCGCAGCTTGGTTGTAGAGCATGCCATGGGGTTTAACGTGCCGCAGGGTGGCACCCAGCGCCAAACAATGTCGATTGAGCGCATGAAGCTGTTCAGTGACCAACTGATAAACCTCATCGGGATGCAGATTTTGACGGCTGCGGCCAAAGTTTTCTCGGTCAGCAAAACTCGGATGCGCGCCGATATCGACGCCCAACTCCTTGGCCCAAATAACCGACTGTCGCATGGTTGCATCATCACCGGCGTGGTATCCACAGGCGATATTGGCTGAGCTAACCAGCTTTAGCAGCGCGTAGTCGTTCGCCCCGCCTTCGCCTAAATCCGCATTGAGATCAATCACCCTGAATCCCTCGCTCAAGCTGGCGCAGATAAATTCTCTGTTCTTTATACGCCTGCTGCGCCTGTGCCAGCGTGCAACGAATAAAGTGAATCGGCTCACCGAGGCGGATCTGTGCCAAATGATAGAGATCGGCTTCGATCACACAGGCAATACGCGGATATCCGCCGGTGGTTTGCGCATCAGCCATCAGCACAATCGGCTGACCGCCGTGCGGCACCTGAATAACGCCGGGCAATAGACCATGTGCAAACATCTCGCGTGAACTCTCGCGCTTCAACGAATGTCCGGTTAAGCGATAGCCCATACGATTACTTTGCGGACTCAGATGCCACGGTGTACGCCAGAAAAAGTCCTGCTCCTGCGGGCTAAACTCCTGAAACTCTGGCCCCGGCAACACACGGATATAGTTGTTGAAAAGTAGTTGCTTAATACCTTGGGATTTTTTCGGCACAAAGTGAATGTCACCTAAAGGCAAGCTATCGCCATCCTTTAATTTACGCCCTTCCAATCCGCCAAATCCCCCAGTGAGATCGGTGCTTCGCGATCCCAACACTTCGGGCACATCAATCCCTCCGCTGACGGCAAGATAGCTGCGCATGCCGCGCTTAGGACGGTGTAACACCAAACGCTGTCCTGCCCGAACCGGATAATTCCAGCCGGTCCAAATACGCTGCTGGTCCAGATAGGCATCGCACCCCGCACCGGTTAACGCCATCCAGCCATCACGGGCAAACTCCACCGTACATTCACCTAGGGTGATCTCAAGCCCTGCGTCAGTGCCTTTATTTCCTACCAAGATATTCGCGGCGTACAGCGCGGGCGCATCCAAGGCACCGCCTAAACTCACGCCTTGTCCACGAAAGCCATGACGCCCCTGATCCTGTACCGTCGTTTGTAGACCCGCACGAATAATTTTCAACATACTCCCTCCTTCTGCGGTACAAAGCGCACGCTATCACCGGGACGTAGCAAGGTTGATGACGAAGCCTGAGGATCAAATAACGCCAGCGGCGTATTGCCAATAATCTGCCAACCACCGGGAGAGGCTAACGGATAAACGCCGGTATGGCTGCCGCCGATACCCACCGAGCCCTGCGGTACTTTAACTCTGGGAACAGCGCGCCGTGGCGTATGCAACGCCTCAGGCAAACCGCCTAAATAGCCAAATCCCGGCTGAAAACCGAGGAAATAGACCACATATTCGGCGCTGCTGTGCAGCTCGACGGTCTGACGTGCGGTCAGATTATGCAACCGAGCCACCTCTTCGAGATCGGGCCCTTCTGCTCCCCCATAAATCACGGGAATATCAATGTGGCGCACCTCTGGCTGGGCAGACTCGCTCTCTTCCCACCACTGCTGTAGTTTTTCCAGCGCTTCAACCGGATCGGCCTGCGGTACCGATAGCAGCAGCGTAATGTTGTTCATGCCGGGGATCACTTCCGCTACGTTCGGATACTCGCGCAGACGCGTGGTTAACGACCAAATACGCTTTTGACTCTCTAAAGACAAAGGGGGCTCAAGTTCTAACACCGCCGCGCGTTCACCTAACAGATAACATCGTGCTTTTTGCAAGACCGCCTCCCTATGGATTTCACCCACAAATAATCAATCACTACGTTAACTTATGCGCAAAGACAACACTGCCGTCAATAAATCCGCCAGTGAGATTCCGATCACAGAATGGCAATTTGAGTTGGCACCCATCCGCGAGCACCTCTTCCTCGGCGCTTTCACAATGCGCTGAATCTGAAATATAAATTGCCTAAACGCACTATCAATTCGATTTTCGTATCAATCAAAGCATTTTTAATATTGGATTGCCAATCGAAGCCATACACACAATGCGGGCATACCTTTCCTGTTCTGGAGTCGACTATGTCTTTCTCACATTGTGATAATTTCCCTTTTCATGCCGCAGAGATCATCCGCGCGGCTAAGCCCGGATTCAAACCACGCATTGCGCTCATTCTCGGCTCTGGTTTAGGCGTATTTGCCGACCAGCTTGATAACAAAGTTGCTATTTCCTATCAGGATCTGCCTGGTTTTCCCGTGAGCACCGTCGTCGGCCATGCCGGAGAGTTAGTGTTGGGTTCCATCAACGGCGTAGACGTTGTCTGTATGAAAGGGCGCGGCCATTTCTATGAAGGCAAAGGCATGGGGATCATGACGCCAGCGGTACGTACCTTCAAACTTCTGGGGTGTGAATTCCTATTTTGCACCAACGCGGCCGGTTCTCTGAATACGGGGATTGCAGCAGGGAGTCTGGTGGCACTCAACGATCACATTAATACCATGCCTTCTACGCCGCTGGTGGGTCCCAATGATGAGCGCTTTGGCCCACGTTTCTTCAGCCTTGCCAACGCCTATGACGCCGACCTGCGTAGCCGCTTACATCAAACCGCCGAGTCTTTATCACTAAAACTGCACGAAGGCGTATTCGTTTCCTATCCGGGGCCTAATTTCGAAACCGCCGCTGAAATACGCATGATGCAAATGATCGGCGGCGACGTGGTAGGGATGTCGGTGGTGCCTGAAGTGATTGCTGCTCGTCACTGCGGCCTGAAAGTGCTGGCGGTTTCCGCCATCACTAACATGGCAGAGGGTCTGAGCGACGTCGAGCTTTCGCACGAACAAACGTTGAAATGCGCGGCGATGGTGACAGACGACTTTGTCCGCCTGATCGGCACATTTGTTGCGGGCTATGCGCAGTAATTTAGGCCAATAGCGGGCAGCATAAGCCCGCCTTATTCATTCTCCTGCTTGGAGTTTCGCTATGACAGAGTCATCTTTCTCTCGCGTGAATATGAACGCGATTTCCTACCTCAGTTACTATTTTGTGGGCGCACTGGTTTCTACCTTGGGTATCGTTCTCGGCCCGCTGTGCGACGCATTTCACAAAGACTACAGTTTCATTGGTCAGGTTTTTACGCTGATGAATCTGGGGATGTTCCTACCGATCATGCTCGGCGGGATCCTGATGAAAAAATGGGGTCTGCAAAAGCCATTGGTGATCGCCTCTGCCATCACCGTGATCGTCAGCATCGTGCTATTTCTCAGCCCAACGCTCACCGTATTCAGCGTCGCCGTCACCTTGATTGGTGCCTGTGGTGGCGTATTTATGACTATCGGTAGTTATTTGGTGGTTCGTATCAATCCTGAAGAGAAAAAACGTTCTTCCAGCCTGATTTTTACCGATTTTTTCTTCAGTTTAGCGGGGGCAACGCTCTCGGTCGTGCTCGCATGGATGTTTAAACTCGGTGCAAACTGGTTAGCCATGTACGCGATTATGGGCGCAATCGGTGCCTTAATGTTGTCCATCACCTTGCGCAGCCGCTTCCCAACCACCGAAGCACCGGCTGAGACCTCAACACACGCCGTCCAAACCACGGCAGAACCTTGGGGAGCTGCTATTTATCTGCTTTGCTTTGCGCTGTTCGCCTTCTTATTGGCTGAACCTATTTTCACCATGTGGACACCCACCTATCTGCAAGATCGCTTCCACATCACGCCGGAAAACGCTGCGCTGTTCACGGCCTGCTACTGGTGGGCGAAAGCCACGGGTCTGTTCGTTAATCAGTTCACCGTCAAGTTGATGAAGCTACGCACCTTCCTGCTGGTTTGCGCGCTGATCGGAATGGCCTCCATTTTAGTGATTACCACCAGCACTAATACCCAGCTCATCATGGTGGCCTGCGGCGTATTTGGCTTCTTCAACTCCGGATTATTCTCTGGATTGATGAGCTATGGTTCACTTCAGGTGCGCCACAGCCCGCCAACCCTTATCTCTGCCCTACTCACCTGTGGCACCGTGGGGACATTGCTGTTTGCAACCGTGTCATCGCTGATGAATTCCTACTACGGGCTGCATTGGGCATTGGGAACTGCGGCAATTTCATATGGTTTATTGCTGATTGCGTTATTGGCCGCCATCGCACTCAGCCGTGCTGAAAAAATCTCTCATGCCAAAGCAACCCAAGCCTCGGCTTAACGATATTTTTCTGATTATTTGACTCCCTCCAAGGCGGTCTGCATCATGCAGTACTGCCTTTTTTCCTTCAGGTGCCTCATGCCAACCACGCCCATCGCTCAACTTACCCATCACGTACACAGCAACGGCCGTATCAGTCTGCGCATGTTGCGCTATTTTCAGGTGTTGGCGGATGAACTGCATTTTGGCCGCGCTGCCGCACTGCTGAATATTTCCCAGCCGCCGCTCAGCACGCAGATTAAAGAGCTGGAAGATATTCTTGAGGTTAAGCTGCTCGAACGTAACAGCCGAAAAGTGGCGCTAACGCACGCTGGGCGCGTGCTCAAGACCGAGGTCGATCGCATTTTGAATGCCACCGAAACCTCATTGAACTATGTGCGTCAGATCGGACGCAATGAAAACCAACACTTGAATATCGGTATTATCGGTACCGCACTGTGGGGCGCACTGCTACCCGCACTGAAATCATTTCGCACTGATTATCCCCACGCCACGTGGACGTTACATGAACTGCCACAGCAGCGCCAAATTGAGCAGATCATGCAGCACACCATTGATATCGGCATCAACCGAAATGTAGCCGTAGAGTCCACGCCCAATATCTGCTACCAGCATATTGCACGCGAATCAGTCATGGTTGCGTTGCTCGAGCACGATCCTCTATGCCAGTTTCCTAGCCTCGACCTTATGCAGCTTGCCGAACGTCCGTTTATCTCACTCTCATTCAGCCACAGCGATTTTGCCCAGCAGCTTTATGATTACTGTGTACAAACTGGTTTCTATCCGCTCATTGCCCAACAGGCCATGGAGCCGCAAACGGTGCTGGCGCTGGTCAGCGCAGGCTTGGGCATCGCCCTATTACCGGAAACCTGCTCGCTTATTCACTGGCCAGGCGTAACGTTTGTTCCCCTAAAACAGCCGATCCCCGCCGATCTCTATGCGCTCTATCATCGCGAACTCCAATCACCGATTGCGCACGCCTTTCTGCAGGCGCTCGGACACATTGCGGCCTAACGGCGATAAAATAGACTCTTTACGCTATTTAGGTTATAAGAAGTGCTCTAATTGCGATCTTTTTAACATAAATCATTTTCGATATTGGTCAAAAGTTGTATGATCGCGCGCTTTGCAGATCCGCCCTGCGGAATCACTGTTAGATCCCTAGCCGACTTGAGACGACACCAAGACCGTGGGTATCAATCATCACAATAGCAGCGCTGCATTTTTTTATTTTCTGTTAAAGGCGACCTTAGCATGCAATTACCAAACTGCCCGAAGTGCAACTCTGAATACACCTATCAGGACAACGATATGTACATTTGCCCTGAATGTGCTTACGAATGGAATGACAGCGCACCGGCAGAAGAAAGCGATGAACTGGTGGTGAAAGACGCCAACGGCAATCTGCTGGTTGATGGCGATTCCGTCACCGTAATCAAAGATCTGAAGGTAAAAGGCAGCTCGTCTATGCTGAAGATCGGCACCAAAGTGAAGGGAATTCGTCTGGTTGAAGGCGACCACAACATCGATTGTAAAATCGACGGTTTCGGCCAAATGAAGCTGAAATCTGAGTTTGTGAAAAAGAGCTAAAATTATTACCTCCGTTGTTATCAGACAAATACCGATAGCAACGGAGTGTTTTCATTACTGCATAACGCTTTTACGCTGGATTAGGGATATCAATAAACTTCACGTCTAATCCATGTTCCGCCGCTAACCACTCGCCTAACGCACGAATGCCACCACGTTCTGTCGCATGATGACCCGCCGCAAAGAAATGCAGCCCCATCTCACGTGCGATATGAATGGTTTTCTCTGAAACTTCACCGCTAATAAACGCGTCAACGCCAAACTCAGCGGCTTGTTCAATATAGCTCTGACCACCGCCGGTACACCACGCAACGCGACGGATCTCCTGTGGCGCATTGTCTCCACTGTGTAACACGGCATGCTGTAACTTACGCTCTAAGCGACCAATCACCTCACCCGCGCTCATCGGTTGCTCAAACTCACCGTAAGGCAGTAAAGGGTCGATCATCCCTAATGGCTTAATGTTCATCACACGCGCCAGCTGCGCATTGTTGCCCAGCACCGGGTGGGCATCCAACGGCAGATGATAGCCATACAGGTTAATGTCATTAATCAGCAGAGTTTTCAAACGATGACGACGCATACCGCGCACGGTTGGCGCATCGTTTTTCCAGAAATAACCGTGGTGCACCAAAATAGCATCGGCCTGCTCTGCCACGGCGGCGTCGAGCAACGCCTGACAGGCGGTCACACCGGTAATGACTTTCTTAATTTCCTGTCGCCCCTCAACCTGCAAACCATTGGGTGCATAGTCACGGAAATCATTAACGCTAAGATGCTGATCGAGCAGTTTTTCCAGTTCAATATTATTCATAGTGTCTAGTCACAAAAATTTTGATTAATCATTAGAAAACGGCTTTGTCGCCCTGTTGCATAAACATAAACTTCACGCCTAATGAATTCCCTGCGCTCAGCTGTTGCTGAATCAACGCTTGCGGATCCTTCCCCGCCACCAGCGTGGGTTTAATATGGCTAATCACAATCGGTAAATCTTTCAACGAACCTGCGCCGCCGCTGTATTTCTCCAACTGAGTCAGTTCGGAAAGCAGTAATTTTGGCGTCAGATGTCCAAGCAGTTTATTGTCAGGCTGCGCGTCATCATAGGACGTTTCAATAATCATCCCTTTAAGCGCTTTTTGCTGGATGAGAGGCCCTAAAACACGCCAAATTGCATCTAGATTTTTAGAGCGTTCTACGGCATCAGCGCCGGTATCGCCAAAGTAGGCAAAAGACTCCCCGCGCGCGCTAATCAACAGCATCGACGATGCCGTTCCATTATGGCTCAGCGGATAAATTACTCCGCGCATCGGCGTTACGCCTAGGGTAAAGGTCTGACCGACGCGCGGCGAATTAATTCGATAAGTGCCTAATCGTTCACCGTTGCCTGCATCGCTGAAATTTGGCCAACTTTTCCAGTTGAAATAGTGGTTATGCAGCGTATTCGCACTGTCGGCAAGGGTATAGATAGTCTTCTTTTTGTCATCGGGCGAGCCCAAAATCAGACCGGCAACGTGATCCAGATGAGGGTGGCTGATGAAGTAAGCGTTAATCTGCTCACGGAAAATGTAGCCCTGCGGCGTGAGCGGTGCGGCTTTTTCTGGCGTGACGTCTGGGAAACTCCCTTTTTCAATACCCTTCGCAATGCCGGGTAAAGTGCTGCCCGCATCTAACGCAATATAGCGGGCATCCCCTTCGGTGCGAATAAGGTAGGAAGTCAGGTTATCTCCCGATAATCCTCCCTGGGTGCCTAACGCGACTACGTCAAAACTGGCCCAGGTAAATGCGGAATAGCCCGCCAGCACCACAGCTATGAGTGTCTTTCGCATTTGTTATGTGCTCCTTGCAGTAAAAGCGGCTGGAAATATCAGCCCGCGCCTCGCTTAGCCTCTTCAAAAGCTTGAAGGGTTTGCTTACGCGCAACGGCATGATCCACCAGTGGTTCAGGGTAGTCTAACACGCGACCTTGTTTAATCGCCCATTGATGGGGGTGATGAATATCACTGTCTGGTACATCCGCAAGCTCTGGCAGCCAGCGACGAATAAAATCGCCCTTTTTGTCAAAGCGCTCTCCCTGCGTAGTCGGGTTAAAAATACGAAAATAGGGTGCTGCATCGGTTCCCGAAGATGCCGCCCACTGCCAACCGCCGTTATTCGCCGCCAAATCTCCGTCCAGCAGTTGAGACATAAAGTAACGCTCTCCCGCCCGCCAGTTTATCAGCAGATCTTTAACTAAAAAGCTCGCGACAATCATGCGCAGCCGATTATGCATCCACCCCGTTTGGTTTAATTGCCGCATCGCAGCATCCACAATCGGAAAACCGGTTTTCCCTGCTTTCCATGCCGCTAAATGATCGGCGTCACCGCTCCAGCGCACATTGTCGGTCCACGTAATAAATGTCTTATGCCGACAGAGCTTGGGATAAGCCACCAGCAGGTGGCGATAAAACTCGCGCCAAACCAGCTCATTGAGCCAAACAAAGGCACCGCTTTGATCGTCTTCCAGCGCTTGCGGACACTCAGCCAAAAGCCGGTTAAAACACTGACGTGGCGACAGCACGCCGATAGCCAAATAAGGCGATAGGCAACTCGTGCCATCAATGGCCGGAATATCACGCTGCTGCTGATAATCCTGCACGCGTTCTCGGCAGAAACTCCGCAAACGCTGTAACGCGGCGTCCTCTCCCGCAGGGAATAGTGACGGGTCGGGTTGCTCTAAGGGATAACCAAAAGGCACGACCGGCAACCGTTCAGCCTTATCTGCTCTCGGTTTGGGGACAGGCAAACAGCGTGTATCTGAATGGCTTACGCGTTGTAGGAAAGACTTACGGAAGGGAGTAAACACCTTATACATTTCGCCGCTACCGGTCACCACGCTACCGGGTGGCAGAAGCAAACTGTCATCAAAGACATGTAGCGTGCACTTTCCCTGCAATAACTCACCTACACGGTCGTCACGGTGTCGCTCATTCAGTTCATATTGGCGGTTGTAAAACAGGTCGGTGACGTG
Source organism: Hafnia sp. (assembly GCF_036648275.1). Taxonomy (NCBI): domain Bacteria; kingdom Pseudomonadati; phylum Pseudomonadota; class Gammaproteobacteria; order Enterobacterales; family Hafniaceae; genus Hafnia; species Hafnia sp. Next base: position 32,374 of record NZ_JAVXIQ010000026.1, read on the forward strand.
GTTTTTCTGGCAAAAATCACTGAGCCACTCAACGCTCTCGGCAAAATCAGCGCATTGATGAGAGAAAAGAGTGATGTTTTTTTCTGCTAGCGAGGCGTCTAGGCAGTGCAGATTTTGCTGAATAAACGCCGCCTGACGCGGTGCCATATCATGCTGCTGCCACTGCTCAGGCGTCGCGATATAAACCGCGATCACCTTAGCGTGAATATCCTGACAGGCCGCATGCAGCGCACGATTATCCGTTATCCGTAGATCGTTACGAAACCAAACTAAATGTGTGGCAGTCATTACCTTTCCTTGTCAATGCTAGTGGCCATACCGCAAACGCAGTACTTCAGGGTAAGGGTCAAAATAACGCTGCCCGGCTAAATAGCTGTCTGGATATTCTTTGAGATAATGGCGTAGCAGCGTGATCGGTGCCAACAACGGTTGGGTTCCCTGCCGATAACGCAGGATCAGATCGGCCAGCTCCTGTCGCTGACTGCTGGTGAGCTGGCGACGGAAATAGCCCTGAACGTGCTGTAACACGTTGGTATGATTACGACGCGAGGCTTTATGCTTGAGCAAAGCCATAAAACGATTTCGGTATTCGTGCGCGTATTCATCTAAGGATTCCCACTGCTCCATCGCCGCAACAAAACGCCCCAGTTCGCGATATTCTGGCTGTGAATGAGCCAGCAGAGAGAGCTTATAGCGGCTGTGGAAAGCCACTAACGCACCACGGGTTAAACCGCTTTTCCAAAGCTGGTTAAACTCGTGTAGCGCGTAAATACGTTCAACAAAATTCTCTCGTAGTTCGGGGTCATATAATCTGCCGTCCTCTTCTACCGGCAGCCAAGGCATATGCGCCATCAGCTGCTGGGTGAAAATTCCCACCCCGCTTTTACGCGCGTCATGCTCGGTATACACCTTCACTCTTTCCATGCCACAGCTGGGCGACTTCGCACAGACCAGATAGCCGCACAGATGTTCAAGACTCGCCACTTTCTGTTTGGAGAAATCACGCATTTTTTGCGTCACATCCCCTTCCCCATCGCGGCTGTTCACCAGTGCCACATCATCGCCCTGTTTTATCAAACGAAGCGTTGGGCGCGGCGACGGTAAACCAATCGCCATTTCAGGGCACACGGCTTCGAAGCGCACAAAGGGTGACAGCTCATCCACCGCAAACGGTAATCGTTTATGGCCACCATCAAAACGAACATTTTCGCCCAGCAAACAGGCACTCACACCAACGGGTATTTTATCTGACATCGCGCACCTCTATTTATTGATATTTATGGGTTGTGCACTTTCAGTGTAGGTGCAGAAGAGAAGGAATTACACCAAGAAAAGATAGGGATATGGACAATCGAAGTTAAACCAGATGCAGAAAATTGCTTTTAATGGTTCCAGATAGCAAAAAACCACCTGCATTGAGGTGGTTTCTTCACGTTTACCGTTTCGCTAGCAGCGATTAATAAAAATCAGCGGTGACCTGCTCCGACTGCGCCAACCAAACCGGCTTATCGCTGGTTTTAGACCAAACGCGGTGCAGATAGCTATAGAAACGTGCGCGATCGCTGCGGAATAACATCACTGGCAGTGCCAAAACACCGGCAATAACAACGCCACAACGACGCAGGAGAATGCGAGATAATGAATACTGTTGGTACATTGAGTCCTCCTTAAAACGTAGCTGTTTCCCCAAAGGGATCACTAAAGCAGCGGACGTTATAAATTAAAATGATTCAAATTTAAGTTTGCCTGTAATCTGAACAAAATATTACCCCATCCGCTGAAAGTTTACCACTCATCCGACCACTATATTTGCTGTTTTTTTCGCCTTTATTGTGCCTTTATGTAATTTTGTTACTTTATAGTTAAATAAAAACTTAACATTAGTTATTTTACTAATACTTTTATTTAACATTTTATTTCGCTTTTTATTTCACTATGAAAAATAGCCATTCAGAAAAGCTTCACTAAACAACGACGCATCAAGCAAACGCAGCAAACACACTTCGCGGCCATTAAATAAATACAGCACGAGCCATGGATAGCCCCGGAGGATACGTAACTCAACGGGTCCCAGCTCTGCCGCAAGATTTTTTAACCGCCGATTTAATTCAGGTTCATTCGTTTGCTGATTTAAAACCAGCCTTCCTGAACTCGGGAATTGCTTCAAAGGCAGACACAGCATTTTCCATACAAAAAAGGCCTGCTCTTTGCCGCTTGCCTGTAGCCTTTTCAGCTGTCGGTTAAAAGGTAACGCAGACAGCAACTGCGCCGTTGGCGAACGTTCAGCAACAGCGCCATGTCGAGAAGCCTCCGCAGCATCACACACAAAGCGTTGGATATCCTGTTGTTGAAGAGCAGCCTGCGCCTGCTGCAACACCGCATATAAAAATGTATTTATCTGATAAACCGGCAGCATCCCTTCTTTCCTCATCACTCCACGAATTTGCATCACCCTAGTAGCAGATGAAAAGCGATGCCAGCGGCTCCAATAAGATTTGCGAAACGCATTCCACGCTTTTTCATTTAACGACACTGCGCTTGCAAAACACTCAGATATCGACTGTTTTTCCATCATTTTTATACTTTTTTTACACCCATCCCCTACCTTTTTACGCTATTTATTCCCTAAGTTACCTAGGCTAAGCAGTATCAAAAATGCCTTTGGAGAGGTTGTATGAATATCGGGGTGATTGCCTGTGCAGTCTTAGTTGTATTACTGCTGGCTTATCTGATTTATGCATTATTTAACGCGGAGGAATTCTGATGGCTGCTTCTGCGTTTCTGATGATCGCGGTATTTCTGCTGGTGCTTTTTGCCTTGGCATTGCCTTTGGGAAGACTATTGGCTCGCCTAATCGATGGCGAACCCTTTGTTGCTCTGCGCGGCGTGGAAAATGGTTTTTGGCGTTGCTGTGGGATTCAACCGCAGGAAATGAGCTGGTTACAGTATTTGCTCGCGATAATCGCCTTCAACCTACTGGGCATTTTGCTGCTCTTCGCTCTACTCATGGCACAAGGCATATTGCCGCTGAACCCACAGCAGATGCCGGGGATGTCTTGGCACCTCGCGCTTAATACCGCGGTCAGTTTCGTGACTAACACTAACTGGCAGGCATACAGCGGCGAAAACACCTTGAGCTATTTCAGCCAAATGGTTGGATTGAGCGTACAAAACTTCCTTTCTGCCGCAACGGGAATTGCCGTGGTCTTTGCGTTGATCCGCGGATTTGCTCGTCACTCGGCAAGCACGCTAGGAAATGCATGGGTCGATTTGTTCCGCGTGACGCTTTACGTTCTTCTGCCGCTGTCGATCATTCTGGCATTGTTTTTCGTCAGCCAAGGCGTGCTGCAAAACCTGCATAGCTATATCACAGTGCATACGCTGGAAGGCGGTACTCAGCTGCTACCTATGGGGCCAGTGGCTTCACAGGAAGCCATTAAATTACTCGGCACCAACGGCGGCGGTTTCTTTGGTGCAAACTCAGCGCACCCATTCGAAAACCCAACCGCACTGAGCAATATGGTGCAAATGCTGGCGATCTTCTTGATCCCCGCCGCGCTCTGTTTTGCCTTCGGACAAGCGGTGGGAGAAAACCGCCAAGGCCATACGCTGCTGTGGGCCATGAGCCTGATTTTTGTGGTGGCGGTTATCGTGGTGATGTACGCCGAGCTGCAGGGAAACCCGCATTTATCCGACTTTGGCGCAACCAGCAATTTCAACATGGAAGGGAAAGAAACTCGCTTTGGCATTCTGGCAACGGCGATGTATTCGGTTGTCACTACCGCCGCGTCCTGCGGTGCGGTGAATGCCATGCATGATTCCTTCACGGCGCTCGGCGGTATGGTGCCGATGTGGCTGATGCAGATCGGTGAAGTCGTCTTTGGCGGCGTGGGCTCTGGTCTCTACGGCATGCTGCTCTTCGTGCTGCTGACGGTATTTATTGCCGGTCTGATGATTGGCCGTACGCCTGAGTATCTGGGCAAGAAAATCGAAGTTTTCGATATGAAAATGACCGCGGTGGCCATTTTGGTTACCCCTGCGCTGGTGCTGATTGGCTCTGCCATCGCGCTGATGAGCGATGCAGGCCGCGCCGGCATTCTTAACCCAGGCGCGCATGGGTTTAGCGAGGTGCTTTATGCCCTTTCTTCAGCGGCTAACAACAACGGCAGTGCTTTCGCGGGTCTAAGTGTGAATACGCCGTTCTATAACGTTCTATTGGCGATTGCCATGTTCCTTGGTCGCTTCGGCGTCATCATTCCGGTGATGGCGATTGCGGGTTCTTTAGTCGCGAAAAAACGCCAACCCGCCGGAAACGGAACGCTACCGACTCAAGGTGCACTGTTCATTGGACTATTGGTTGGCACCATTTTATTGGTCGGCGCATTAACGTTTATTCCGGCGCTGGCGCTGGGGCCGGTAGCTGAACACCTGCAAGTTTGGTTAACACGTTGAGAGATAAAATAATGACTCGTAAACAACGCGCGTTGTTCGAACCAAAACTGGTCCGTACCGCTATCAAAGATGCTGTTAAAAAACTCGATCCCCGCGTGCAGTGGCGCAATCCTGTAATGTTTGTGGTGTATTTGGGCAGCATTCTCACCACCATTATCTGGGCCTCCATTCTCAGCGGGCAAAGTGATGGTAGCGCCGCATTTACCGGAAGCGTGACGATTTGGCTTTGGTTCACGGTTCTGTTTGCTAACTTTGCCGAAGCTCTGGCTGAAGGGCGCAGTAAAGCTCAGGCCGAAAGCCTGAAAGGAGTGAAAAAAACCAGCTGGGCTAAAAAACTGGCCTCACAGCAACATGATTCACAGCAGGAAAAAGTGTCTGCGGACTCTCTGCGCAAAGGCGATATTGTGCTGGTTGAAGCCGGTGACACTATTCCCTGCGATGGTGAAGTGTTGGAAGGCGGTGCCTCCGTTGACGAAAGCGCGATTACCGGTGAATCCGCGCCGGTCATTCGCGAATCTGGCGGCGACTTTTCTTCCGTCACCGGCGGCACGCGTATCCTGTCGGATTGGCTGGTGATCCAATGCACCGTTAACCCGGGTGAAACCTTCCTCGACCGCATGATTGCGATGGTTGAAGGCGCTAAGCGGCGCAAAACCCCGAACGAAATCGCGCTAACCATTTTACTTATTGCCTTAACGCTGGTGTTTTTACTGGCAACGGCAACGCTTTACCCCTTCTCGCTATTTAGCGCGCAGGCCAGCCACGTTGGGGTTCCGGTCACCATTACCGTGCTGGTTGCCCTGTTGGTCTGTTTAATCCCAACCACCATTGGCGGCCTGCTGTCAGCCATTGGCGTGGCGGGTATGAGCCGCATGCTGGGCGCAAACGTCATTGCTACCAGCGGGCGCGCCGTGGAAGCCGCCGGTGACGTCGATGTGCTGCTGTTGGATAAAACGGGCACCATCACGTTGGGTAACCGTCAGGCTACCGAATTCTTACCCGTCCCCGGCGTGAGTGAGGAAGAGCTTGCCAGCGCGGCGCAACTCGCTTCGCTAGCAGATGAAACGCCTGAAGGCCGCAGCATTGTGGTGCTGGCAAAGCAGCGTTTTAATTTACGCGAACGTGATTTGGCAAGCCTAGGTGCAACCTTTGTGCCCTTCTCGGCGCAAACCCGCATGAGCGGCGTTAACGTGCAGGGAAGAATGATTCGTAAAGGTTCGGTGGACGCAATACGCCGCCACGTTGAATCTAACCAAGGCCACTTCCCACGTGCGGTTGATGAACGCGTGGAAAGCGTTGCACGCACCGGCGGCACACCGCTGGTGGTTGCAGAAGATGGCCGCATTCTTGGCGTGGTGGCGCTAAAAGATATCGTCAAAGGCGGTATTAAAGAGCGATTCTCTGAGCTACGCCGCATGGGTATCAAAACGGTCATGATTACCGGGGATAACCGCTTAACCGCTGCGGCTATCGCGGCCGAAGCGGGCGTGGATGACTTTCTGGCGGAAGCGACGCCCGAAGCCAAATTGGCGCTGATCCGCCAGTATCAGGCCGAAGGCCGCTTAGTGGCAATGACCGGTGACGGCACCAACGATGCGCCAGCGCTGGCACAGGCTGACGTGGCGGTCGCCATGAACTCAGGTACTCAGGCCGCCAAAGAAGCGGGCAACATGGTTGATTTAGACTCTAACCCAACCAAGCTGATTGAAGTGGTGCATATCGGCAAACAAATGCTGATGACGCGTGGCTCGCTAACCACCTTTAGCATCGCCAATGACGTGGCGAAATATTTCGCCATTATTCCTGCGGCCTTTGCAGCCACTTATCCTCAGTTGAATGCGCTCAACGTCATGCACCTAACGTCACCGGCGTCGGCCATTATGTCAGCGGTCATTTTCAACGCGTTGATCATTGTGTTCTTGATCCCGCTGGCGTTGAAAGGCGTGAGCTATAAACCGCTAAGCGCCAGCGCATTGCTGCGTCGAAATTTATGGGTTTATGGCGCAGGCGGGCTGTTAGTGCCGTTTGTCGGGATCAAATTGATCGATATGTTGCTGACCGTTTGTGGTTTGGCTTAATACGCTCATGAGTTAACGCCAGCCGTTTATAAGATCGAGATACACGGGGCTAGCACACCGCGGGGCGCTCCGGCGGCTTCGCCGCTACGACCCCATCGGTGTACTTCCCCTAAAATCAGGCTTCAGAAAGTTCTATTATTTGCTGAAGACATTCTTAGCTAAGCATATGAAGTACATAATGTTTTAAGGAATGAATAATGTCGTTACTACGCCCCTCTATCATGATGATGCTGATATTGACCGCCATCACCGGCATTGCCTACCCGTTGCTAACCACGGGGTTAGCGCAGGTGATGTTTCACTCTCAGGCTGAAGGATCGTTGATCGAACACGATGGCGTCATCGTGGGTTCCCGTTTGATTGGCCAAAACTTTACTCAGCCTAAATACTTTTGGGATCGCCCATCAGCGACCGCTGACGCAGCCTATAACCCACAGGCTTCCGGCGGCAGCAATTTGGCGGCATCCAATCCGCAGTTGGATAAAAATTTGCAGGAGCGTGCAGCGTTATTGCGTCAGGCAGATCCTTCAGCGCCAACGGCGATTCCGGTCGATCTAATGACCAGCTCAGCCAGTGGATTAGATCCCCACATCTCACCGCAGGCAGCTTATTATCAGGCAGCACGCATCGCCAAGGTTCGCAATTTGCCGCAGGCCAGCGTTGAGAAGCTGATCGCCGCTAACACAAAATACAGCCTGCCGCAGTTTATTGGTCAGCCGGTGGTTAACGTATTAGAACTGAACATGGCACTGGATGCATTATTGCCCCACAATGCATCTAACACGCATTCATAACGCCACCAGCCCGATCATAAAGAGAACGACATGCTAGACGATGAAGAGCTGCGCCGCCCCGATCCAGATACCTTACTGGCTCAGGTTTGTGAAAAGCCACGCGGAAAACTAAAAGTCTTTTTCGGCGCCTGCGCTGGCGTTGGAAAAACCTACGCGATGCTGCAAGAAGCGCAGCGTCTTCGTGCACAAGGCTTAGACGTGCTGGTTGGCGTGGTGGAAACCCATGGCCGAGCGGAAACGGCCGCGCAGCTTGAGGGACTGGATATCCTGCCCCTCAAGCGGATTCATCATCGTGGGCGTCAAGTACGGGAGTTCGCACTCGATCAGGCGCTGGCTCGCCACCCTGCGCTGATCCTGATGGATGAGTTGGCGCACAGTAACGCCGCCGGTTCGCGTCATCCTAAACGCTGGCAAGACGTCGAAGAGCTGCTGGATGCGGGCATTGACGTACTCACCACCGTGAACGTGCAGCATCTTGAAAGCCTTAATGATGTCGTCGGTTCCGTCACCGGCATTCGCGTGCGCGAAACCGTGCCCGACCGCATCTTCGATGACGCCAGCGAAATCGTGCTGGTGGACTTACCGCCAGACGATTTACGTCAACGTCTCAACGAAGGAAAAGTCTACATCCCCGGGCAGGCAGAACGCGCCATCGAGCACTTCTTCCGTAAAGGGAATTTGATTGCCTTGCGTGAATTGGCGCTGCGTCGCACCGCAGACCGCGTTGATGAGCAAATGCGCGAGTTTCGTAATAGCCAAGATAAAGAACGCGTTTGGCATACTCGAGATGCCATTTTACTGTGTATTGGTCACAACGTTGATAACGACAAGCTGGTTCGCACCGCGTCTCGATTGGCGGCTCGCCTTGGCTGTATTTGGCATGCGGTTTATGTAGAAACACCGCGCCTGCATCGATTACCTGAAAATCAGCGACGAGCTATTTTGCGCAGCGTTAAGCTGGCACAAGAATTAGGTGCAGAAACCACCACGCTATCCGATCCCAATGAAGAAAAAGCCATCCTGCGCTACGCCCGTGAGCATAATCTCGGCAAAATTATTATTGGCCGACGCAATAAGAAAGAGCGGCGTTGGTGGTGGCATGAAAGCTTTGCTGACCGGCTAGCTAAACTCGGGCCGGATCTGGATTTAATTATCGTCGCCGTTGAGGATAAGCCTCGCACCACCAGCAAAGAGTCCGATAACCGCCCTTTCAGCGAAAAGTGGCGGATACAAATTCGCGGATGTCTGGTTGCCATTGCTCTATGTGCGTTAATTACACTGCTGGCGAGAATGATTTTCCCCAATTTCGATCAGGCCAATATCGTCATGGTCTATCTACTGGGGGTCGTGATTGTGGCGCTGTTTTATGGCCGTTGGCCTTCTGTGCTTTCCGCCGTAGTTAGCGTTGCCAGCTTCGATCTGTTTTTCATCCAACCTCAGTGGTCGTTCGCCGTTACCGACGTTCAATATCTCGTGACCTTTGGCGTGATGCTGACCGTCGGGATCGTGATTGGTAATCTGACCGCCGGTGTTCGCTATCAGGCGCGGGTTGCACGTTATCGCGAGCAACGTGCGCGCCATATGTATGAACTGTCCAAAGCCCTGAGCAATGCCATCACTAATGAAGATATCGCTCGCAGCGGCAGCTATTTTCTTAACAGCAGTTTCAACGCACGGACATCAGTATTAATTCCCAGCGATGATACGCCGTTAGTTCAGGTGACGCCGCCGCAGGAAGGGGTATCAGGCGTTGACTTTGCTATTGCGCACTGGTGTTTCGATAAGCAGCAACCGGCAGGAGCAGGCACCGATACGCTACCCGGTGTTCCTTATCAGCTATTGCCCCTGAGCACCTCACAACAGACCTTTGGCGTGCTAGCTATCGAACCCATGAATATGCGTCAATTAATGGTGCCGGAACAGCAACGTCTGTTACAAACCTATGCGGTGATGATTGCCAGCGCGCTTGAACGTTTGCATCTGGCCCAAACGGCGGCGAGCGCTCGTATGGACACCGAGCGCGAACAGCTCAGAAACTCGCTGTTGGCCGCCCTTTCGCACGACCTGCGTACTCCGCTCACCGTGTTGTTTGGTCAGGCTGAAATTCTAACGCTCGATCTGGCCGCTGAAAAATCGCCGCATGCCCAGCAGGCTAATCAAATCCGCCAGCAGATCCTTAATACCACGCGGCTGGTCAATAATTTACTGGATATGGCGCGCATTCAGTCCGGCGGATTTAACCTGCGCAAAGAGTGGCAATCACTGGAAGAAATCGTGGGCAGCGCCGTTAATACGCTGGAACCAATGTTGAATTCGCACCCACTCACGATTGATTTACCCGCGGATCTTCCCTTGGTGAATTGCGACGGCAGCTTGATTGAACGAGTGATACAAAACCTGCTAGAAAACGCGGGCAAATATGCCGGATTAGAATCACCGTTGGCGATTCGGGCCAGAGCCTCAGAAGATTGGTTAGAAGTCGAAATTGAAGATCGCGGCAACGGTATTCCTGCCGAGCAGCTACAGCTCATATTCAATAAATTTACCCGCGGCGATAAAGAGTCGGCGATTCCTGGAGTAGGTTTGGGCTTAGCCATTTGTCGTGCCATTATAGAAGTACATGATGGTAAAATATGGGCGGAAAATATTGCCCAAGGCGGGGCCTGCTTCCACTTCACCCTACCGCTCGAAGCACCGCCTGATATTGAAGATGAGCTTAATCATCCCAGTTCTTGAGAAATAGAGAGCGGCAAAACAGAGAGATAACGTGAATCAGACTCCGATAAATGTGCTCATCGTTGAAGATGAAAAAGAGATCCGCCGCTTTGTCCGGTCTGCGCTTGAGAGTGAGGGCTGGCGGGTTTTTGACGCCGATACATTGCAGCGTGGGCTGATCGAAGCGGGTACACGCAAACCGGACCTCATTATTCTCGATTTAGGCCTGCCGGATGGAGATGGTCTGGATTTTATCCGCGATTTGCGCCAGTGGAGTTCAATTCCGGTGATTGTGCTTTCTGCGCGCAGCGAGGAGTCGGACAAGGTGCTGGCGCTAGATGCCGGAGCCGATGATTATCTGAGTAAACCCTTTGGCGTTGCGGAATTATTGGCACGCGTACGCGTCTCTTTGCGCCGCCATGCTCAGCAAAATCAGGAAAGTCCGCTGATTCAATTCTCAGACGTTGAGGTGGATTTGATTAACCGTCGAGTCTCTCGAGCCGGTGAGGATTTGCATCTCACCCCGTTGGAGTTCCGTTTACTGACTGAGCTTATTGCCAACGCGGGGAAAGTGCTTACTCAGCGCCAACTGCTTAGCACGGTTTGGGGGCCAAACTACGTTGAGCACAGCCACTATCTGCGGATCTATATGGGGCATTTACGGCAGAAACTAGAAGCAGAACCAGCACGCCCCAAGCATTTACTGACTGAAACCGGCGTGGGTTACCGGTTTATGCTGTAATTTTTAGCCTTCTTTTTGCTCTTCTTTTGCATCTTCGGGGCTCTCACCGCGCTTGATGCCTTTTAAGGTCATCATAAAAGCGCGGAATGAATCACGCAAATCGTCAAACAGCGGATGTTTGCGGTTCTCCAACAGCGATTCAGAAAACAGTTTTAACCCAACGGCAAAGGCCTTCGATTTATCGCCGGTGAACGGCAAATCGTCTCGGGCACCCAATCTTTCGACGATAGATAAAATCTCATCATGGTTTTCAACTTCAAAGCTGATTGGCGCTTTATCAATCGGATCGCCTTTGCGGTCGGCGATCGGCTCTACGGTGATGCGATAGCGGTATCCAGGCATAATATTCCCTCTCTGAACATTTTTTGATAATGATAACTTTTATCATATTCAGGCTAGTTGGGCTTCACATTTTGTGTAGCCGCTGTAACCACGTTGAGTCTGACGCGAGGTCTTTCACCTTTTTTGGCCAGTTCACGATTCAACTATATGGGCAATGAAATGGACAATGAAAAGGACAATGAAAAGGAACGGGGGCAATGAAAAGACACAAAAAGCACCGAAGTTTCAGTGCTTTTTTTTTGCCTTTACCTCCACACTGCACGTAGCATAGAAAAAAAAGGCAAAGGTGACTTATGACTCAATGGCTGAGAAAACTCGCTCTCTGGTTGGGAATTATTCCGACGACCACCTATGCCTATCCCGCGCTTGATATCCATCTGCAAGGCGGCATTCATCTGCATCTGGTGGGAAGTATTCATATGGGCACTGAAAACATGTCGCCCCTGCCCGCGGCATTAATTCAGCGCCTTAAACGCGCGGATGCGCTGATTGTTGAAGCAGACATAACCCAAGCATCACCTTCGTTTGATACTGCTGAAGTTGCTGAGGCTTTGGAGTCACAGCTTTCGCCTGAACTTTGGCAGCAAGTTTTACAGCGCTGTCAGGAAACCGGTATTCCCGCTAACGCGATTCAACATTATCCGGCGTGGCGTACGGCGTTGACCCTACAGGCACAGCAGGCACATCAGCTCGGTTTGCGCTCTGAATATGGTATCGACTATCAAATGCTGCGTTTTGCCCAGCAAACGTCGCTAAAAACCATTGAGTTGGAAGGCGCCGATACTCAAATGGCCCTGCTGCATGCGCTGCCCGATAACGGGATCGTCTTGTTAAAAGACACCTTGGCGCACTGGCATACCAACGCTCGCCTGCTGCAAACGCTGATCGGCTGGTGGATTTCACCGACGGAATCTATAGCAACGACAGACCTACCCGCGACCTTTAGTGACGATCTTTATCAGGTTCTGATGGGCGAACGAAATCGCAAATGGCAAAAAATGTTGCTCGCCCTACCGGCAGGAAATTATGTGGTGGCGGTAGGCGCATTGCATCTTTACAGTGAAGGAAACCTGCCCGAGCTGCTGACGCCGTATGTGATTCATTAGACGAAAAAAATGGCCAATATTTCTATTGGCCAGTCAAAGAGGAATTTCATTATTATCGTTATGCTGTAAGCGCAAACATGGCGTTTACTCTTACAGTTTCACACATAGATTAACAATCCAGCAGTGATTCTGGCAATGGTTATTCGCCAGATGGTGTCTCGCGTATGCATATAACGCACGAATAAATAACTCTCCGAAACTGACTCCGCGAAATAACAGCGCTATCATTGCGTGATTCGTCATCGTAGAGGCTTAGAAAATGACTCCCGCAGTTCTTCTTCTTGAAAAAAACAAGGTTCCTTTTACCCTCCATCAGTATCACCACGATAGCGACGAAACTAATTTCGGCGATGAAGTTGTCCGTAAATTGGGTTTAAACGCCGAACAAGTCTACAAAACGCTGTTAGTTTCGCTCAACGGTGATAGCAAGAATTTAGCCGTGGCGGTAACACCGGTTGCTTCAATGCTGGATTTAAAAAAGGTCGCCAAAGCGTTATCGGCTAAAAAGGCTGACATGGCCGATCCTCAGATTGCTCAGCGCGTAACAGGCTATCTGGTCGGCGGCATTAGTCCACTTGGGCAAAAGAAACGCTTGCCTACCGTGATCGACAGCGGCGCTCAAGAGTTTGCCACGATCTTTATTTCAGGCGGAAAGCGCGGTCTGGATATCGAACTTGCAGCTCAGGATCTTAGCCGTATGACCAGCGGCAGCTTTGCGGAGATTGCCAAGCGAGATTAACGAGCCCCGCATGCGGCAAGGCTCGTTAAATATTTAAGGCAGGATTAGTTTTGAGTATTTAGCTTTTGCACTTCAGCCTTGGCCTTCGCCAACTGAGCTTCAAACGCTGGATTATTATGCAGAGTGGCAACAACCGCGCTTCCAACTACACGCGCAGCATTGACGTCGCTCTGCCAGTGATAACCGCAGATCACACGGCTTTGCCCAAGCTCATAGCCACGCTTGAGAATTTCATTCTGTCTTGCTGGGTTCACTTCCGCTAACACCAGCGCCACTGACCAGCCGATCGTGGTATGGCCCGAAGGATATGAACCATTGGTGGAGAGCTCTTTTTCATCTTCTGGGCGACAGGTTGCTTCTTTATAGAAAGCAAAAGGACGCACACGATTATAGTGCTGCTTCGCAGAACGCGTTGCGTATTCACCCGCATCTTCTTTCATCGTCGTGATCAGCGTGAACGTTTCAGGTGTTTTTTCTTTAGAAATAGGAATGCCAAAAGCGGTGGAGAAATTTCTCGCCAAGCTATCTTTAGATACATCAGCATCATCATAAGCCTGTTTACCACGCTCGGTGCTACGCAGCGCCTTACCTTCATCGTAATGAGCTTTATCGCTCAAGAAATCAATGCTGGTATAAGACGGCGGCGGTGGTAACAGCTTTAAGCTGTCAGGGGCTTGTTCATATTTAAGATAGTGATCGTCGGCAGCCATGCCGTAACCAGAAACTAATAAACCAACTAACGTCGCTAAAACAATTTTCTTCATCAGTGTGTTTCCTCCTGTTTGGCATCTTAATCACTCTTCTATTGTCTGACCGTGACAGCGATAACATTTGCGCCACAAATGAGAATAGATATTTGATAACTAGAGTAAAAGTACCGTTGAACAGAAGAGTACAATCCTTTGAAACGCAAAAACCCGCACAAGGCGGGTTTTTGGTTCGCGGTAACTCAGAGGTTACTGCGATGGCTGTTGGCTATTACAGCGCAACAACGTTTACTGCTGATGGACCTTTAGCGCCGTTCTCGATAGAGAACTCAACTTTTTGGCCTTCATCAAGAGTTTTGAAATCATTGCTCTGGATTGCAGAGAAATGTACGAATACATCTTTGCTGCCATCTTCAGGAGAGATGAAACCGAAACCTTTACCAGCGTCAAACCATTTTACTAAACCAGTCATTTTATTAGACATAGATACTTCCTTTATTTGTTTTGTGTGCCGCCATGATTCAAATAAATCGTGCAGCGAAGGTGGTCGTCTTCAAAGAGTTACTTATTGAAAAGTTCTTACTTAGCACTTAGGAGAAGACTCACAAGAAGAAGAGGTATCTATGCGGATAACGCTTGAACTGAGGACTGCTTTACTAAAACTGCGTTCATAAGGTCTGTGTTTCAAACCGATGACGCTATTTACTCACACCCACCCTTGCTTATCAAGAACTATTTTCAAATAATAATTTTCTCATCTAGACGGCTAGACTGGTGGAAGTTTAGATGAGGACGATGTTTGCACCGCTCAGAGGGCAGAAATCTGCCCTCTGAATCAGCGTAGTTTCTACAGATTAATTCGCCGATTTATAAACAATCTCACCCTTCGGCTCATAGTCAGCAACTTTAAGCGGAGAGTGTTTTTCGATGTACTGTTTTAGCACTTCTGCATCGACAAACCCCGTGTTCACATAGCTTGGTCGATCGCTCACAATCGGGTAATCATCACCGCCGGTGGCGTTAAAACTCAGCAAAGCTAAACGATACGTTTTGTCTGCCTGCAAAGATTCGCCCTTGATTTTCACATCGCTTACGCCTTGCCCGTCGGCAACGAGGCTCACGTTAGCAAACTGCGCATACGCACCAGAATCGACTTTTTTATTGGCAACTACCGCCAGATATTTTTCAAGGTCGTGGCCGTTCAACTCGACGTAGGCTACCAAATTGCCAAAAGGCTGAACCTTCAGCACATCTTTGTAGGTGATATCGCCCGGCTCAATTGAATCCCGCACACCGCCACCGCTCATCACGGCTAAATCTGCCTGTGTGCGCTCCATCTGAGCGGCAAGCAGTAAACGCGCCATATTGGTTTGTTCGAAGCGAACTTTGCTGCGATCGCCCATCAATTTGCCGTCTACGCTGCCAACGTTAACCTCTAACTGCGCTTTACCCTTCTCTTCAAACGGCGTTAGCAGCTTGAGCATCTGCGGGTTTTCGTCAATCTTGTGGGTGTAGTAAGCGCGTTCCGTAGTGCCATCGTTTTTCGTCACTTTCTGACTCAAATTGACCGGAATGAGCTGGTAGTGTTGCAAAGTCAGCTCACCGTTACGGAAGCTGAAATCAGCGCGCCCAACGTATTTCCCCCACTCATGCGCCTGTACGATCCACGTTCCATTTTGACGATCGGGCGCACACGGCGTTCCCGGTACATAATCAGCCTGTTTTTTGTTCTCGGATGCCATACACACGGGATCCTGTGAATGACCACCGACGATCATATCAAGATACCCGGCTGGCAATTTTCTCGCCATTTCAACGTCGCCCGGCGCATTCGAACCGTGGTTGCCGTTGTCATAATGTCCCATATGGGTGGCGGCAATAATCACATCCGGCTTTTCGTTTTGTTTGATCTGCTGGATCAGCGTTTTGGCCTCCACGGCGGGATCGCGGAACTCAATACCTTTCAGCAGTTCAGGATTACCAATTTTGGCCGTATCGTCGGTCGTTAAGCCAATTACCGCAATTTTGATATCCTGCTTATCGAAAATTTCATACGGCTTAAACAGACGCTTTTCCGTGCCTTGCTGATAAATATTGGCGGAAAGTAATGGGAACGTAGCCCATTTTTCCTGCTGGCGCAGGACCGACAGTGGGTTATCGAATTCATGATTACCGATAGCCATCGCGTCATAACCCACGAGGTTCATGCCACGGAAATCAGGCTCGGCATCCTGTAAATCAGATTCAGGAACACCGGTATTAATGTCGCCGCCAGAAAGCAATAAAACACTGCCGCCCTGCGCAGCCACTTCATGGCGAATCTGATCCACCAGCGTCTTTTGTGCCGCTAAGCCATATTCACCGTTGGCGTTCTGCCAAAAATGGCCGTGATGATCGTTAGTATGCAGAATGGTGATGTTATAGGTTTTATCTTTTTCCCATGCTGCCGCCCACGTAGGCACCAGTGCCAAAGTGACCGCTAACGCACATGCGCTACCCTTTAAAGCCAATTTCATACGGATTCTCCGTGTCGTCATATTCATCATCCCAAAGACTTTCTCATTATTATGATTATCAAATTCAAATCACTGTGCTTGATACCAAGTCTAAAATTCTAACGGCAAGATAAGGAGATCTTTTCATTTTTTTGCGAGCCATTTCAAATTACGCAGTCCGTTTTGCGTCAATAACCGGTAAATAGTCCATATGAAGGCAAAACAACGGTTGACCAAGAATGATAAACTTTGTCATTGTTAGCGTGATGTCTATCCCTATTTATCTGCCTGCATAAATAGCTCCTTAACTGACTAAATCATAAAAACAGACTATGACTGACCGCATCGATCCGGTGTCCGACTACGTGACACAAAAGCCTGTCAATCGCACCTCGTTTTCCATACTGGGCGCTATCAGCGTGTCCCATTTGCTAAACGATATGATCCAATCGCTGATTCTGGCGATCTACCCTATTCTGCGCGGTGAGTTTTCACTGAATTTTGCACAGATAGGTCTTATCACTCTGACCTATCAACTGACTGCCTCTATGCTGCAACCGTTGATCGGTATGTACACCGATAAACATCCGAAACCCTACTCTCTGCCAATCGGTATGGGATTCACCTTAGCGGGGCTTTTACTGCTTTCCGTTGCGCCTAGTTTTGAAATTGTGCTGATCGCCGCCGCATTAGTGGGTACGGGGTCGTCTATTTTCCATCCTGAGTCCTCCCGTGTCGCGCGTATGGCTTCAGGTGGACGCCACGGCCTCGCGCAGTCGGTGTTTCAGGTGGGTGGTAACTTCGGTAGCTCGCTCGGCCCCTTGCTAGCTGCAGCGATCATTGCACCTTATGGTCAGGCAAATATTGCGTGGTTCTCTCTGGCGGCGCTGTTGGCAATTGTTGTTTTGCTTCAGGTCAGCAAGTGGTATCAGCAGCAAACCCGACAAAGCAAAGGTAAGCCTAAAGGCCACGGCAACGTGAAAGTGCTTCCACGCCGCACCGTAGTGGTTTCTTTATCCATACTGCTAGTGCTGATTTTCTCGAAATACTTCTATCTCACCAGTATTAGTAGCTATTACACCTTTTATCTCATCCATAAGTTCGGCGTTTCGGTACAAAGTGCGCAAATACATTTGTTTGCCTTCCTGTTTGCCGTTGCCGCCGGAACCATTATTGGCGGGCCTCTGGGCGATAAGATAGGGCGTAAATATGTTATTTGGGGCTCTATTCTGGGTGTCGCACCGTTTACGCTGGCTTTACCCTATGCATCGCTTTACTGGACTGGGGTTTTAACCGTGATCATCGGTGTGATTCTGGCCTCGGCGTTTTCAGCCATCTTGGTTTACGCGCAAGAGTTGATTCCTGGCAAAGTTGGGATGGTATCAGGCCTCTTCTTTGGTTTTGCCTTTGGTATGGGTGGCTTAGGTGCCGCAGTTTTAGGCTATGTTGCCGATTTAACCAGCATTGACTTGGTTTATCAGATCTGCGCATTCCTACCATTACTCGGCATCTTGACTGCGTTATTGCCAAATATAGAACATAAAGACGCTAATTAGACTTAATAACCCGACTTATCCTGTAGGATTGGTCGGGTTTGCTTTTCCTCAAAGCCGCGTGCTGCATGCGGTTGTATCACAAAACCTCTCTTTAGCGCCGTTGGCGCGTTTTTTTTCTAAATTCAGACCTATTTCCCAAAATTAACTCAGCAGAATTCCGATAAATACAATAAACTTATTACAGATACCGGTGGGTTTCACTCAACCAATACACATTGATTGCAATAAAAGAGTGGAAAATGCCGGATTTATACACACATTAATTGAAGTTGCGGCGAGCTATCCAGCGCTGCTTCAAGTTAAGAAGGGTATTAATTATTTAGCTGTTCGTGCAGTGCTAGAAGGAGTCTAGATGCATCACTCAACCCCGCTTATTACGACAATCGTTGGAGGCTTAGTTCTCGCCTTTCTTTTAGGTATGCTGGCGAATCGTCTGCGAATATCCCCACTGGTGGGCTATCTCGTCGCAGGCGTGCTTGCTGGCCCATTCACCCCCGGTTTTGTGGCAGACACCTCGCTTGCCCCTGAACTGGCCGAAATTGGCGTCATCCTGCTGATGTTCGGTGTTGGTTTGCATTTCTCTCTAAAAGATTTGATGGCGGTTAAAAACATCGCCATACCCGGCGCTATTGCACAAATTGCAGTGGCGACGTTATTGGGTATGGGGCTTTCGTCGTTGTTGGGTTGGGATTTAGTCACCGGTTTAGTGTTTGGCCTATGTTTATCCACCGCGAGTACCGTGGTGTTGCTGCGCGCTCTGGAAGAGCGGCAGTTGATTGACAGCCAACGTGGCCAAATAGCTATTGGCTGGCTGATCGTTGAAGATCTGGCCATGGTGCTTACGCTGGTTCTGCTACCTGCTTTTGCCGGGATTATGGGCGAAGGCCAAGATATGCAGCTCAAAGACTTGTTGATCGAGCTGGGTATTACGCTGGGTAAAGTCGTTGCCTTTATCACCATTATGATTGTGGTGGGTCGCCGTTTGGTGCCGTGGATTTTAGCGAAAACCGCCAGTACCGGTTCACGCGAACTGTTCACGCTCTCCGTTTTAGCGCTGGCGATGGGCGTGGCGTATGGTGCCGTGGCGATCTTCGACGTTTCCTTTGCGCTGGGCGCGTTCTTTGCCGGGATGGTTCTGAACGAATCTGAGCTTAGCCATCGTGCTGCTCACGACACGCTTCCGTTGCGCGATGCTTTTGCGGTTCTGTTCTTCGTTTCCGTGGGCATGCTGTTTGACCCGATGATTCTGGTTGAACAGCCGTTGGCGGTGTTAGGCTGCTTGGCGATTATCGTCTTTGGTAAATCCCTTGCCGCATTCTTCTTAGTAAAAATGTTTGGTCACTCCAAGCGTACTGCCCTGACCGTTTCAGTGAGCTTGGCGCAGATCGGTGAGTTCGCCTTTATTTTGGCGGGATTAGGCATCTCGTTGAATATGCTATCGCCAGAAGGACGGAATTTGGTGCTGGCGGGTGCGATCCTGTCCATCATGATCAACCCGCTGCTCTTTACACTGTTAGAGCGCTATCTCGCCAAAACCGAGACTATCGAAGACCAGAGCCTGCAAGAGGTCACAGAGGAAGAAGAGAAGCAGATCCCCGTTGACCTATGCAACCACGTGCTGTTGGTTGGTTACGGGCGCGTAGGCAGCCTAATTGGGGCTAAGCTACACGATGCCGGCGTTCCTTTGGTGGTTATCGAGAATTCACGTCCACGCGTTGAAGCGCTGCGTGAGCAAGGTATTCATGCCGTGCTAGGGAATGCGGCTAATCCTGAAATTATGGAGTTGGCGAGAATTGACTGCGCGCGCTGGCTGCTGCTCACCATTCCAAACGGCTATGAAGCCGGTGAGATTGTGGCCTTCGCCCGAACTAAACGCGATACGCTGGATATTATTGCCCGTGCGCACTACGACGATGAAGTGGCCTACATTTCAGATCGTGGCGCCAATCAGGTGGTAATGGGTGAACGCGAAATTGCGAACAGTATGCTGGAATTGCTACAGGTCGATAAGATGACGGATGCGGATAAGATGCAGGAGTGTCCGATCTGAATGGGAACTGTGAGGGGGGAACTGACCCCCTCCCAACCTCCCCCTTCGCAGGGGGAGGAGCAGAACGAGGATCTTCTAAGCACCGCCGAACAGTTTCCTCCCCTGTGAAGAGGAACTGACCCCCTCCCAACCTCCCCCTTCGCAGAGGGAGGAGCAGATCGAGGATCTTCTAAGCACCGCCGAACAGTTCCCTCCCCTGCTAAGGGGAATTGACCCCTTCCCAACCTCCCCCTTCGCAGGGGGAGGGGCAGATCGAGGATCTTCTAAGCACCGCCGAACAGTTCCCTCCCCTGTGAAGGGTGTTCAGACCGGAGACATAGTAGACGGATGTTTGGAGACATGGTGTACA
>NZ_JAVXIQ010000027.1:0-50231 GCF_036648275.1 Hafnia sp.
ATGCCTCCGTCGTTCTTTCGCCGATATCAATCGGCGAATCCTAACCTTCATGATTTACTCGGCTGTTCGGTAATGTGCCGAAAAAAAGCAACCCTCAATATCTCGTGCTTTAGTCTTGGTTGGACGAGCCACCGGTACAAGGATGTACCGGTGGAGTTTGGGGCGCCCTAGATGGGCGATACCAAACCGGAGCGGAAATGGCGTCTCGGATAAAAGCGCGCGAGTGCAGAGACCACGCGCTGGTGGTCTCTGCCCGTACGCCTTCACGTATGTATCAATGAAGATCGATATGACAGGCGGGCGGAATCTTACACAGTAGCCCCATAAACGGAAGGCAGGCGAACTCCCCCCCACTTCCCTTTCCCTTCAAATAACCTGTATACTTATACAGTCATTAACTCCATCATTCTCTCTATGCGCAAAATCATACATGTCGATATGGACTGCTTTTATGCCGCAGTCGAAATGCGTGATTTCCCTGAGTTACGCGATGTACCGCTGGCGATTGGCGGAAGTCGCGATCGCCGAGGGGTGATCAGCACAGCAAACTACGCCGCGCGTAAATTCGGGGTGCGTAGTGCTATGCCGACAGGACAAGCGCTTAAGCTGTGCCCGCATCTCACGTTGCGTCCGGGGAGAATGGAGGTCTACAAAGATGTCTCGCGCCATATACGTGAGATTTTCCAGCGTTATACGTCGCTGATAGAGCCGCTGTCGCTCGATGAGGCCTATCTTGATGTTACCGACTGCACCCAGTGCTACGGCTCAGCCACGTTGATTGCAGAGCAAATCCGCAAGGAAATCGCCGAGGAGCTCCATCTTACTGCGTCGGCAGGCATAGCACCGATCAAATTTCTAGCGAAAATTGCCTCCGATTTAAATAAACCTAACGGCCAATATGTAATTACGCCCGCGCAGGTTGACGATTTTATTCTCACGTTGCCGCTGAAAAAGATCCCCGGCGTTGGCAAGGTAACCGCCGCCAAACTGAGTGAGCTGGGGCTGAATACCTGTGCCGATGTGCGTCGCTATAATTTGGCCGAACTGTTACGCCGTTTTGGCAAGTTTGGGCGCGTACTTTGGGAACGCTGCCACGGTCAGGATGAACGAGAAGTGATGCCCGATCGCTTGCGTAAGTCCGTTGGGGTGGAAAGAACGCTGTCAGAAGATATTCATAGCTGGGTAGAGTGCGAGGTTTTGCTGGAAAAACTGTATGAAGAACTGGAGCGACGCTTGGCGAAAGTGCAGCCGGATCTGCATATCGCGCGACAGGGCGTAAAACTCAAATTCCATGATTTTCAGCAGACAACGCAGGAGCATGTGTGGCCGATTCTGGATAAGCGCGATTTATTTCAGGTGGCACGGCAGGCTTGGGATGAGCGTCGAAATAGCCGAGGTGTGCGGCTGGTGGGACTACACGTCACGCTGCTCGATCCACAGTTAGAAAAGCAGCTTTCGCTGGATATTGATGGTTAGGTTTGAGGGCGTGAAGGGATAAAAAAAGCCAACCCGAGGGTTGGCTTCTGTAACACGCAAAGACTTAGCGCTTAGGCTTTCTCTGGGATCGCTTTCAGCAGAGCTGTCAGCAGCTGCCAGTATTGGCCTACGCTGGCAATGTGAACTTGCTCATCCGGCGAATGTGGGCCTGTGATGGTTGGGCCGATAGACACCATATCCATTTCTGGGTAAGGCTTTTTGAACAGACCACATTCCAGACCCGCATGGATAACCATGATGTTTGGCGTGGTATCAAACAGCTTCTGGTAAGTCTCACGCACCAAATGCATCACCGGAGAATTTGCATCCGGTTTCCAGCCTGGGTAGCTGCCTTTGGCTTCCACATGCGCACCAGCCAGTTCACCAATAGAGTTTAGTTGGCTAACCACGGCATCTTTACCGCTGTCGATAAGCGAGCGGATCAGGCAGATAATTTGCGCTTCTTTTGCGTCGGTGGTCACAACACCCACGTTCAGAGACGTTTCAACCACGCCTTTCACTTCGTCGCTCATGCGGATCACGCCGTTTGGCGTGGCGTTCAGCAGGGCAATAAAGCGCTGTTGGCTGTCGGCGGTCAGAGCCTGAGAATCGCTTTGTGCAGTTTCAACCTGAACGCTCAGGTTTTTCTCTACCGCAGCCAGCTCAACTTTCAGAATGTTTTGGAAAGCTTCGGCCAGCGTTTTCAGCTTAGCCAGATTCGCCGTAGGAACAGCCAGAACCGCGATGGCTTCGCGTGGGATCGCGTTGCGCAGCGTACCGCCGTTCAGATCCAATACGCGCAGGCCCAATTCGGTAGCGTGACCAGACAGGAAACGCGCCAGCAGTTTGTTGGCGTTGCCTAAGCCCAAATGAATATCACCACCGGAGTGACCGCCTTTCAGTCCTTTCAGTGTCAGCTTAACAATGTCATGTCCAGCAGGAACGGCTTCGCGCTGCAACGGCAGCGTGGTGATGAAGTCAATACCGCCTGCGCAGCCCATGTAGATCTCACCTTCTTCTTCAGAGTCGGTGTTGATCAGAATATCAGCCTGCAACCAGCCCGCTTTCAGGCCGAATGCGCCTTCCATGCCGGCTTCTTCGGTCATGGTCAGCAGCACTTCGATTGGGCCATGAGAAACGCTGTCATCGGCTAAAACGGCCAATGCAGAAGCCATACCGATGCCGTTATCTGCGCCCAGCGTGGTGCCGCGTGCTTTTACCCAATCACCGTCAATGTATGGCTGGATAGGATCTTTAGTGAAGTCGTGTGCGGTATCGTTATTTTTTTGTGGAACCATGTCCAGATGCGCTTGCAGCACAACGGGCTTACGGTTTTCCATGCCGCGAGAGGCAGGTTTACGCAGCAGGACGTTACCGACTTCGTCACGTTCAACGTGGATACCTTTTTCTTCAGCCCATGCAACGATGTGCGCGGCTAACGCTTCTTCATGATACGAAGGGTGAGGAATAGAGCAGATATCCGCAAAAATTTGCCACAGTGGCTGTGGAGATAGCTGAGACAGTTCAGACACGTTAAGTCTCCTGATAATCAGTTGTGCTGCCGATAACAGTGGCACAATAGGGGGTTAAGAGATAAAGCCATTTTTTCAGAGAATACCACTATATTTACTTATGTGGACAGACTAAGGCACTAAATCCGCAATCGGGGTGCCGGCTTTCTGCGAAAGAGACTGGTTTTTATTGCTCTGGCTCTCTATAATCTCGCGCAACCTTTTTTCCCCCCCGACCAATCTTTAAGCCATGAATATTATGGCTGGGACACTATTAATGAGCGAAAAATACGTTGTAACTTGGGACGTGCTACAAATGCACGCACGTAAGCTGGCTGCACGCCTGATGCCTTCTGAACAGTGGACTGGAATTATTGCGGTAAGCCGCGGTGGTTTGGTTCCTGCCGCATTACTGGCACGTGAACTGGGTATCCGTCACGTTGATACCGTTTGTATCTCCAGCTACGACCATGATAACCAGCGTGAGCTCAAAGTTGTTAAGCGTGCTGAAGGTGATGGCGAAGGCTTCATCGTGATTGACGATTTAGTCGATACCGGCGGCACCGCTCAGGCGATCCGCGAAATGTATCCTAAAGCGCATTTCGTCACCATTTTCGCTAAGCCTGCAGGTCGCCCTCTGGTTGATGATTACGTTATCGATATTCCACAGAATACGTGGATCGAACAGCCATGGGATATGGCGGTGACGTTTGTTGAGCCAATCAGCAATCGTTAATTTGCTTTTAGGCAATGCAATAAAAGCACAATAAGATGTAAAGAAACGTCCGGCTTTGTCCGGACGTTTGTTTTTTAGCGTCCGAGTTCGTTACACTACTTCCGAGCGCTCGCTGGGCGAGATTTAGCTCTGCCGCTTTTTGTCTGCGGCTGAAAAGACAGTACTCGGAGGCTGCCGTCTATCATGTCCCAACCAAACCTTTCTGAAACCTTATTCAAACCTCGATTCAAGCATCGTGAAACGTCCACGCTGGTCAAGCGTCATGGGCACGTTCCGCAGGCTTCGATTGCCTCTGCGCTGGATGGAACCTCGCAGGCTAATTGGTATCGCATCATCAATCGCCTGATGTGGGTTTGGCGCGGTGTCTCACCTATCGAAATCGAGCATGTGCTATCTCATATTGCCGCTTCAACGGCCGAACGTAGCGATGAGCGCTTGCTCGACACCGTAGTGGGTTATCGGAGCGGCAACTGGATATACGAGTGGTCGCATCAAGCGATGTCTTGGCAGCAGCGTGCTCAGGAAGAAAAAGATCCTGCGCTGGCCGGAGAATACTGGCTGCAAGCGGCGAATCTTTACAGCATCGCGGCTTACCCTCATCTCAAAGGTGATGATTTGGCTGAGCAGGCCGAAGCATTGGCCAATCGCGCCTACGCAGAATCGGCTAAGCTGCTGTCATACGAACTGAAAGAAGTCGAGTTTGCGATTGACGGTGGGAAAAAGATCACCGGTTTTCTGCATATGCCGGATAACAGCAAAGGGCCATTCCCAACGGTGCTGATTTGCGGTGGGTTGGATATGATGCAGAGCGACAGCTACCGACTGTTCCGCGACCATCTAGCGCCTGCTGGCATGGCGATGCTCACGATTGATATGCCATCCGTTGGAATGTCTTCGCATTTTTGCCTGACGCAGGACTCGAGCCGTTTGCATCAACAAGTGCTGCAAGCGTTACCGAATGTGCCGTGGGTCGATCATACCCGAGTCTCGGTATTTGGTTTCCGCTTTGGCGCAAACGTGGCGGTGCGTTTAGCTTATTTGGAACCTCGCCGTTTGCGAGCGGTTGCCACATTAGGCCCCGTGGTGCACAGCCTGCTGTGTGATAAATGCATTCAGGAACGCGTTCCCGAAATGTATATCGATGTACTGGCCAGCCGTTTGGGGATGAACAGCGTATCCGATGCCGCGTTACGCACCGAACTCAGCTGTTATTCATTGAAGACTCAAGGGCTGCTTGGTCGTCGCTGTCATACGCCGATGCTGGCCGGATATTGGGAGCGCGATCCGTTTTGCCCTAAATCTGAAGCCAAACTTATCGCGGACTCTTCGCTGGATGGCAAATTATTGATGGTGCCATCTTCCCCGTTATTTGAGGGGTTCAACCAGGCTTTGCATCAGGTTTGTGACTGGATTGGCGAACATTCGCGTTAATTTGATTGCTAAAGTTTGGAAATTTGTTAAAAAAGAGTAACCACAACAGGAGGATGTAGCATGACATTACCAGGTGGTTACTCTAAAAGCCGCTTAATCAAAAAATTCACCGCGCTTGGCCCCTATATTCGTTCGGGGCAGTGTCAGGATGATCATTTCTTTTTTGACTGTTTAGCCGTGTGTGTCAACGTTAAACCCAATCCAGAAAAACGTGAGTTTTGGGGATGGTGGCTCGATCTTGCCGCCGAGGAAACGCATTTTACCTATCGCTATTCGTTTGGATTGTTTGATAAGAACGGTGTTTGGCAGGAGCAGGTGATTAAAGATCCTGAAGTGACTGACAAATTAGAACAAACCTCACTCAATTTTCATAACCGCCTCAAAGAGCTTTTAACCACGCTCGAGATTAAAATTCAGCCAGCCGACGACTTTTCTGAAGAGTTAGTTCGCCTTCGAGCCTGATCGGGCGCAGTAATAAGTGTGCTTTTGCGTTATGCCTGTTGGCATAACGCGCCTCTCCTGATACTTTTTCTCTTTCTCCCCATTTCTCCAACACCAATAAACGGCAAAAAGATTATGAGTGGCAGCCAAACCCTAGTTGTAAAGCTAGGTACCAGCGTATTGACCGGCGGTTCGCGCCGTCTAAACCGTGCCCATATCGTGGAACTCGTTCGCCAGTGCGCGCAACAGCACGCGGCAGGGCATCGTATTGTGATTGTAACCTCCGGTGCGATTGCCGCTGGACGTGAGCATTTGGGCTACCCCGAACTCCCCGCAACCATAGCTTCTAAGCAGTTATTGGCCGCCGTTGGGCAGAGCCGTTTGATTCAGCTTTGGGAACAGCTGTTCTCAATTTACGGCATCCATATTGGGCAGATGCTGCTGACGCGTGCTGATTTGGAAGATCGCGAACGTTTCTTGAATGCGCGCGATACTCTGCATGCCTTGATGGACAACCGTATTGTTCCCGTAATTAATGAAAACGATGCGGTGGCAACGGCGGAAATTAAAGTTGGCGACAACGATAATCTTTCTGCGCTGGCCGCCATTTTGGCAGGGGCCGACAAGCTGCTGCTGCTGACCGATCAGGCTGGGCTATTTACCGCCGATCCTCGCCATAACCCAACCGCAGAGCTTATCCGCGAAGTGAATAGCATTGATGACGCGCTGCGTGGCATTGCGGGCGATAGCGTATCGGGCTTAGGCACTGGCGGTATGACCACCAAACTGCAGGCCGCCGACGTTGCCTGCCGCGCCGGTATCGACGTGATTATCGCTGCGGGTAGCAAGCCGGGCGTTGTGGGTGACGTTATTGAAGGGGTATCCGTCGGTACACGTTTCCATGCGCTGGAAACGCCGCTGGAAAACCGCAAACGCTGGATTTTTGGTGCGCCACCTGCGGGTGAAATTACCGTGGATGATGGCGCCGTGGCTGCGATTCTCGAACGTGGCAGCTCATTGTTGCCGAAAGGTATTCGTGATGTGAGCGGTGATTTCTCACGCGGTGAAGTTATCCGCATTCGCAATCTGGAAGGGCGCGATTTGGCCCACGGCGTGAGCCGCTACAACAGCGATGCGCTGCGTATGATTGCCGGCCACCATTCACAGCAAATCAGCGGTGTTTTGGGCTATGAATACGGCCCAGTTGCCGTTCACCGCGACGATATGATCGTAAGCTAAGGGGTTTATATGTTAGAAGAAATGGGTAAGGCGGCCAAACGAGCATCCTATCACTTAGCCGTCCTTAGCTCGGCGCAGAAGAATCAGGCGCTTGCGCTGATTGCCGATTATTTAGAGCAGGATAGTGAATCTATTCTGCAAGCGAACCAGATGGACGTTCAGCAGGCGCGTGAGAACGGCTTGAGCGAAGCGATGCTCGATCGTTTGCAGCTTACGCAGAGCCGTTTGGAAGGTATCGCTAACGACGTGCGTCAGGTGTGTAACCTCACCGATCCGGTTGGTAAAGTGATTGATGGCAGCGTATTAGACAGCGGGTTAAATCTCGAACGCCGCCGTGTGCCGTTAGGCGTGGTGGGGGTGATTTATGAAGCACGCCCGAACGTGACCGTTGATACCGCGGCGCTGTGCCTGAAAACCGGCAACGCGGTGATCCTGCGCGGCGGCAAAGAGACGCACCGCACTAATCAGGCAACGGTAAAAGTGATTCAGCGTGCGCTGGAGAAAGCAGGGTTACCAGCCGATGCGGTGCAGGCGATTGAAAGTCCTGACCGTGCGTTGGTCACTGAACTGCTTAAACTGGATCGTTACGTTGATATGCTGATCCCGCGCGGTGGGGCGGGGTTACATAAATTGTGCCGCGAGCAGTCAACGATCCCGGTGATCACCGGTGGTATTGGTGTTTGTCATATCTATGTCGATCAGGGCATGGATATTGAACAGGCGTTGAAGATTATTGTAAACGCGAAAACTCAGCGCCCAAGCACCTGCAATACGGTAGAAACGCTGTTGGTGAACTCACAGGACGCCGCGCAGTTCTTACCACTGCTAAGCCAGCGTATGCACGAAGTGGGAGTTTCATTACACGCGTGCCCACGTGCATTGCCGTTGCTAAGCCAAGGGCCAGCGCCTGTGACGCCGGTACAAGAGGCGGAATTGGATGACGAATGGCTGTCGCTGGATCTAAATGTAGTGGTGGTTGATGGGCTGGACGGTGCGATTGAGCACATCCGTGAGCACGGTACTCAGCACTCTGATGCGATTTTGACGCGCAATATGCACCATGCCGATCGTTTTGTTCGTGAAGTGGATTCTTCAGCGGTTTACGTTAACGCCAGCACGCGCTTCACCGACGGCGGTCAGTTTGGCTTAGGCGCTGAAGTTGCGGTGAGCACTCAGAAGCTACACGCGCGAGGCCCGATGGGTCTGGAAGCCTTAACCACCTATAAATGGATTGGTTACGGTGATGATTTAATTCGTCGCTAATGGTTTCTCTTGCAGAATAAAAACGGCGCATTGAGCGCCGTTTTTCTATTTACGCGATCTACAAAATATCCCCCGTTCAACAGGACTGTATTCTTGGCTATTCCGCGACTTTGATGATCAGCTTACCAAAGTTTTTACCGCTCAATAGCCCTTGGAAGGCGCTAATGCCGTTCTCCAGTCCTTCCACAATATCTTCTTTAAAAGCGATTTTTCCTTGCGCCAGCCACGTGCTCATCTGGGCATAAAATTCAGGATAACGATCGCCATAGTCCTGAGAAATAATAAAGCCTTCAACGCGCATGCGTTTTTTCAAGATGGTCGACATCAGCAGCGGTAAACGGTCTTGCTGGTGGTCGCTATGATGGCCGTTGTACTGGCTGATCATGCCGCATACTGGGATTCTCGCTTTGGTATTCAGCAGAGGCAGAACCGCGTCAAAAACGGCGCCGCCGACGTTTTCATAATAAACGTCGATGCCTTTGCTACAGGCACGTTTTAGCTGCACGGCAAAATCCGGTGCTTTATGATCAAGACAAATATCAAACCCCAGCGTTTCAACCGCATAGCGGCATTTTTCAGCACCACCGGCAATACCGACCGCATGGCAGCCGCGTAGTTTCGCTACCTGACCCACAACGGAGCCCACGGCCCCGGTTGCGGCGGCCACAACAACGGTTTCACCCGGCTGTGGATTGCCGATATCGGTGAGGCCCATATAGCCCGTAAAACCAGGCATCCCCAATAGACCCAAGGCGTAGGAAGGATGATCCATATTGGCGTCTAGTTTTTGCAGCCCTTCACCGTCTGATAATGCATAGTCTTGCCAACCGGTGTAGGCCAAAACCAGATCGCCAACCTGATATTTCTCATTCAGTGATTGCTCAACGCGACACACCGTACCGCCGCAGATCACCTCACCGATAGCCAACGGAGGAGAATAAGACGGCGTATCATCCATACGGCCACGGACATAAGGATCTAACGAAAGATAAAGCGTACGCAGTAAAACCTGCCCTTGTACCGGTTCTGGCTGAGCAATTTGCTCTAAACGAATATCTTGATCGGAAGGCATCCCCTGAGGGCGCTGCGCCAGAACGTACCGGCGATTGAGGCGAGATGAGATAGACATAACAGACTCCGTGATAGGTTAACGGCAACTCCAATTATCCATCGAATAATGGAATACTTGTTCCAGACTAACTAAAAAACGCCCGGTCTGATGTCGTATGTGTGCGGCTTGATAGGATTTGTGGATATAAATAATTTCCCTAAGGAAAATCACCTTAAGAACAAAATGGCTTTTTGTGTTGATTTAATAGTCATACGAATCCCTAGCACCTTGACGCTACTGATGAATTTAACTATCGTAATTCCCGCACTTCAGGCGTTTCCTCAGCAATATTTCCCTCAGTGCCGATATAGCTCAGTTGGTAGAGCAGCGCATTCGTAATGCGAAGGTCGGAGGTTCGACTCCTCTTATCGGCACCAGTAAAATCAATCACTTATACGAAACTAATTGCTCTGAACTTTCTACATGGGACCGATTTGGGACAACGTTGCCAAAAATGGTGTCTATTTGCTTAGCGTGTTCAGTTTAATGGTTTGGTGCCAAGTGCGTATAACGCCGAACCATCTCGATAGATTCCCATCCTCCCATTTCCTGTAGAACCGAGATCGGTACCCCGGCCTGAACTAGCTCAGAATTCATAAGAAGTGCCATGGTTGCATTATTGATTTGCTTTACGTGAGCGATATTTGCTGCGCGGCTAGCGTCTACATCCTTGATTCACTTTTCTTCCGCTAACCCGCTCATTGGTAGTATCTCTTCTTTGTTGATTTCATCGCAAAACGCCGACGTTTTGCGATGAATAAGTTTGTTTAGGTGGGGTATATCAACGCTTTATGAACGTTCGGTATATGCACAAAATAAGTAAGGATTAGCTGATATGATTGCCTTCCATCCTAGAAGTGAACTTTGACTTGTCATATACGGACATATGAGCTTTCCCGACTTGAACATGCACCCCTGATCAAGTCGGGATTTTTTTTGCCTGAATTTGGGTATAAAAGTTCAAGCTCTTTTCTTGCTTCTTCCAGCTAGCGTCCCTTGTTCATCCAATAAGAAAGCCCCTTATCCAACACCAAAAACGATAGAAAGAGAATCAGCAGAAGCAAGCAGGAGATGAATCCCGCCGCAAGTAGAGGAAATGTCTGGCAGATGCAAAGTCGTTATCTCAGTGGATATTTTCTATTCAGTACATCATTCAGCGAAGAAGAGTAAATCGGACCTCATGATGGCTTTATATACAATACGTTTACTGTATCTGGTGTAACTTATTGCTTCATGATTTATTGAAACTATTTATTACAATGAATAAAGTCGTGAAGTTTATATTACTTACTGTCATGTTTGTCCTTGGCGCAACGATGATCATAGGTATGTATTGTGAGTGCACTCGCTTCCCATTTTTCTTTAGTAAATTAGTGCACCATGGATATTTCTTTAACAATTTCGAAGTATATCGATTGAGAAAGACATGTAAGTTTTTTTAAACTATGAGCATTACTTCTATGTTGTAATGAGCCTTTTCAAGGCCTCAAGTTAATAGCTTTATGCTTTTAGCATTGAGTGTCATCCAAAACCAACCAACCGCACTTACAAATCCTCTGTCATGGAATAGATACGGGGGCGATATTCCCTACATACAATATAAGCGCCGTTCCCAGCGGGGAAGTGGATATGCGTATGCTGAAGCAAATATCACTTTTTTTCATAACTCTGCCATGACGCAGACTCAGTGCCTCGAAAGCTATGGCGCCACTCATTTGGAATCGCTACAACCCCACCGAAAATAATTTATCACAACGCCTCATTGCAATTATAAAACATATGTTTTATCGAATGTATCATTGATTTTATCAACCCGCAGAGTATCCTGTTGCCAAATATTCAGGAGGAACGATGCCGCTAGCTTGTCTGCAACTCTTCAAAAATCTATCTGATGAAA
Source organism: Hafnia sp. (assembly GCF_036648275.1). Classification (NCBI taxonomy): domain Bacteria; kingdom Pseudomonadati; phylum Pseudomonadota; class Gammaproteobacteria; order Enterobacterales; family Hafniaceae; genus Hafnia; species Hafnia sp. The sequence goes on from NZ_JAVXIQ010000027.1 coordinate 11,106, forward strand.
CCCGTCTGGGCATTGTGTTATTGCTTAGGGAAATGGGAGAACTGTGCGTGTGCGACTTGTGCACCGCGCTTGAACAGTCACAGCCGAAAATCTCACGTCATCTGGCGATGCTACGAGAGAGCGGGCTCTTACTGGATCGCAAGCAGGGGAAGTGGGTTTACTATCGTTTATCCCCGCATATGCCTTCTTGGGCGGCTCAGGTTATTGAGCAGGCTTGGTTAAGTCAGCAGGACGATATTAAAGCGCTTGCCCGTAAGTTGTCCGTGGCTAACTGTTCTGGTAGCGGCAAAGCTGTCTGTATCTAAAAAATTTAACCAAATACATATGTTTTAATGAATATGAAGGTTTAATGGGGGAGATATTATGTTACTGGCAGGCGCTATTTTTGTCCTGACCATCGTTTTGGTTATCTGGCAGCCGAAGGGATTAGGGATTGGCTGGAGTGCTACGCTGGGCGCGGTACTGGCGTTAATCTCTGGCGTTGTACATATCGGCGATATTCCTTTGGTGTGGAATATCGTCTGGAACGCTACGGCAACGTTTATTGCTGTGATCATCATCAGCCTGCTTCTGGATGAATCTGGCTTTTTCGAATGGGCGGCGCTGCACGTTTCTCGTTGGGGAAACGGTCGAGGACGCCTGCTGTTTACCTATATTGTTTTGCTCGGAGCTGCGGTGGCGGCTCTGTTCGCCAACGATGGCGCCGCGCTTATTTTAACGCCGATAGTTATCGCCATGCTGTTGGCGCTTGGCTTTAGTAAAAGAACCACGCTGGCATTCGTGATGGCCGCTGGGTTTATTGCCGACACCGCCAGCCTGCCGCTTATTGTCTCGAATCTGGTGAATATTGTTTCGGCGGATTTCTTCCATCTAGGATTTACCGAATATGCGTCGGTGATGGTGCCAGTGGATATTGCCGCGATTACTGCCACGCTGGTGATGCTGCATTGGTTCTTTCGCAAAGATATCCCGTTAACGTATGACCTTGAACGTCTTAAAGAGCCTGCAAAAGCAATCAAAGATCCGGCAACGTTCAGGACTGGCTGGATAGTTTTGATCCTTCTGCTGGTTGGCTTTTTCGTTCTGGAGCCGCTCGGCATTCCCGTTAGCGCCATTGCGGCGGTTGGGGCTGCTATCTTGCTGATGGTGGCGAAGCGAGGCAATGCCATTAACACGGGTAAAGTGCTGCGCGGTGCGCCATGGCAGATCGTGATTTTTTCGCTCGGGATGTATCTGGTGGTCTACGGCTTGCGCAACGCAGGATTAACCGAATACCTCTCTGGCGTGCTGAATGTGCTGGCAGAAAAAGGTCTTTGGACCGCGGCGTTTGGCACCGGATTCCTGACAGCTTTCCTCTCTTCCATCATGAACAACATGCCGACCGTTCTGGTTGGTGCGCTGTCGATTGATGGCAGCACGGCGTCTGGCGTGATTAAAGAAGCGATGATTTATGCCAACGTGATTGGCTGCGATTTAGGGCCAAAAATCACCCCGATTGGCAGCTTGGCAACGCTGCTGTGGCTGCACGTGCTTTCACAGAAGAACATGACCATCACCTGGGGATATTATTTCCGCACCGGGATTATCATGACTCTACCTGTGCTGTTTGTAACGCTGGCCGCGCTGGCGCTACGTCTCTCTTTCACTTCGTAATGAGATACTGACATGAGCAATATTACGATTTATCACAACCCGGCTTGCGGCACGTCACGTAATACGCTGGAGATGATCCGCAACAGCGGTGCTGAGCCGACCATTATTCTTTACCTCGAGACCCCATCTTCACGCGATGAGCTGGTGAAACTTATTGCAAACATGGGCATTTCAGTACGGGCTTTGCTGCGTAAAAACGTCGAGCCTTATGAGGAACTGGGTCTTGCAGAAGATAAATTTACTGACGACCAGTTAGTCGATTTTATGTTGCAACATCCGATCCTGATTAATCGTCCGATTGTGGTGACGCCGCTGGGAACTCGGCTGTGTCGTCCTTCCGAAGTGGTTTTGGGTATTCTTACCGAGACTCAGAAAGGCGCGTTTACTAAAGAGGATGGGGAGAAAGTTGTTGATGATAGTGGTAATTCGTTGAAATAGATGTGTAATTTTATCCCTCAGAACGAATGCGCACATGGTGAGGAATTGCAAAGAAAAATCGGCATCCGCTGATCAGTTTATTGCGGAGAGTTTCTAAAAATGATCGTTGATGTTTAAATTTGTAAGGTAAAACTGTTTGTGCGATGTATCGATTTTTACTCGGGTGGCGTAGTCTTGAGTTGGTACTTTCTCAAAGGTCATCAACATGTCAAAAATCAAAAGCTATGCTGCGCTGAAACCCGGTGCAGATCTGGAACTTTATGAGTATGACGCTGGTGCGTTACAGCCAGACGACGTTGAGGTTAAAGTCGAATACTGCGGTATCTGTCATTCGGATTTATCGATGATCGATAACGAGTGGGGATTCTCTGACTATCCTCTGATTGCAGGTCATGAAGTGGTGGGGCATATCCACGCGCTGGGCGATGCTGCCAAAAATAAAGGCCTGAAAGTCGGTCAGCGAGTCGGTGTGGGTTGGACGGCAAACAGTTGCCAACATTGCGATGCGTGTATTAGCGGAAACCAAATTAACTGTCAGAACGGTAGCGTACCTACCATTATGAACAAAGGTGGTTTTGCCGATAAGCTGCGCTGTAACTGGCAGTGGGCTATTCCGTTACCGGATGATATTGATATGGCAACGGCTGGGCCGATGCTTTGCGGCGGCATTACGGTGTTTAAACCGTTATTGATGCATCACATTACCGCAACCAGCAAAGTTGGCGTGATTGGCATTGGCGGTTTGGGTCATATCGCCATTAAATTGCTCCACGCGATGGGCTGTGAAGTGACGGCATTTAGTTCTAATCCAGCAAAAGAGCAGGAAGTTTTGGCCATGGGGGCCGATCGCGTCGTCAATAGCCGCGATCCTCAGGCGTTGAACGCACTGGCAAAACAGTTTGATTTGATCATCAATACCGTCAATGTGTCGCTAGACTGGCTACCGTACTTTGAAGCGCTAACCTACGGTGGCCATTTCCATACGGTGGGAGCGGTGATGAAACCGTTAGAGGTGCCAGCGTTCACGCTTATCGGCGGCGATCGGAGTATTTCTGGTTCGGCAACGGGCTCTCCAAATGAGCTGCGCAAGCTTATGAAGTTTGCCGCACGAACTAAAGTTGCGCCAACAACCGAGCTGTACCCGATGTCGCAAATCAATCAAGCATTGAAACATGTGCGTGAAGGCAAAGCCCGCTACCGCGTGGTGCTTAAAGCTGATTTCTAATCGTTATTATCTTAGCCACAGGTTTACCCTGTGGCTAAAATTTATTGCTACTATTTACTCCAAAGCACAAATTGACGAAGAGGCAGGCTGAAGGTGTTTTGCTCCCCAGCATGCTAGCAATATATAAAGCGCCAGCGGCAGTAAAAAGCTAAAACGTAGTGTCAGGCTATCAATCAATAGCGCTTGAATATAAGGAATAATCGCGCCTCCAATCCCTGCCATAATTAACACGCCAGCCGCAAAATTTGCCCTGTGAGGCACCGTTGCCATGCTTTGGCTAAAAATAATAGGGTACATAATCGAATTGGCAAAACCTATCAGAAGCAATAAATAACCGCCTATCGCGTTGTTTAATAGAATGGATAACAAGATAAGAAGTGCGGAGACTAACGTCACTGCCAGAAATGCAATTTTTAAACAGATCCGATGGGCAAATACGCCAAAGATAAAACGCCCGATTAATGCGCCACCCCAGTACAGTGAAATTAATGATATCGTGGTTTCAGTATTCCATTTTCCAATGGTCGATAAATAGTTGATGGTATTCGTTCCTAATGAAACCTCCACGCCAACATAGACAAATATGGCAGCTGCGGAATAAATAAACTTGGTATTACCCCATAGGGTCGATGAGTGAGTCTTGGTTTTTTTCTCTTGAATAATATCAGGTAGTTTGATTGAAAATGTTATTGCAAATAACCCCGCGGAAAAGAGGGCTAAGACAAGCCAAATCCATTTTATCGGCTCGTTATGATTAACATAATCAATCGGTGATGCTTGTAGCGCTAAGGCAATCAGCAGCGGGGCTAGCGTTGTGCCTAATGAGTTTACGGCTGAGGCTAAAGTGAGGTTGCCTACGCGTTTATGTTCTTGGCTGAGCAGCGTGATATAAGGGTTAGCGACAACCTGCATGGCAGCAACACCAGTCGCAATCACGAATACGGCAAATAGGGCTCCAATAATCGAATAATAACCCAGCGCTAAGCTTAATAGCCCACAGCCGCTCATCGTGAGCAGTAAAGCGCTGCGCAAGATAGCGCGGTAGCCGAATAGTGCGATAAGTTTAGAGCAGGGAAGGCAAGTCAAAAAGGGGGCAGTGTAAAAGAGAACATTTACAAGCATTGCCTGAGACCATGAAATCTGAAAGTAGTGATAAAAAAATAAGATTAATGTGCTGTTGAACGCCGTTATTAATCCCCATAAAAAGAATGTTGCGCCAACGGTTGTAAGATGTTTTTTCATATCCCTATTTTCCATTGCGAAGTGAAATAAATTTGACTGATTGCTCAGTTATTAATAAATGCCTGTGCTAATCTCAAATTTGCTTAACAGGGGTTTATCATGGATATTCAAAATTTATTTCGTAATATTAAACTGAATAATATAGAAATTGGTGTTCTGCAATATATACAGGCCAATCCTGAACTATGTATTCAGCAAGGGATACGCAGCGTTGCTGAAAAGTGCTGTAGCAATCCCTCATCTTTGGTTCGTTTAGCCAAAAAACTTGAGTTTAGCGGCTGGCTTGAGATGGTTTACTTTATTAAGTTTAACATTACGCTACCGAAGCTCGATGTTACCAACGATGTTGATTTTATGAATATTCAGCCGCCGGAGAAAGTGGATATTCTGCTAGAAAGACTACAAAATGAACGGATTCTGATCCACGGTAGCGGCTTCTCGCAGCTTATTGCCCAATATATTTATAACAAGTTTTTAGTTACCGGCGTCAACGCCAGCTTAGCGCTATGGCCAGACTATGAAATTCTGGAACAAAAAAATGCCAATAAGTTTGATTCGATTTGGCTGATCTCTAAATCGGGCCGTAGTTCATCTGCATTAAGCTGGGTAAAGGCACTAGAGAATAAAAATATCAACCTTGTTTGTTTTACCGGCGATCATCAAAGTCCGTTAGCACAGGCTGCGAACCTATCATTTATTATTCACGATCCACAAAAATATGATGATGATATTTATTGGTCAAATCCGTTCTTTGGCTACTGTATTCTCGGGTTTGAGCATCTTCTGAAACTGTGGTTTATGCAGAAGAAATAATGAGAGGGCGTCCTGCGACGCCCTCTATTTTTAATGCTAGGTTTTAGTGCCAGTTTTTAAATTGTGGACCCTGCAAATAGGCGGAAACCAGCTTTTCAGCCAATGACCACGACCCGACCAACGGATGTGCCATCAATGCCTTAACCGCGAGCGTTCTGTCCTGAGTCAAAATCGCCTGCACCGCGAGACGTTCATACTCTTTCACGCAGGAAATCATATTTTTCTGCGCCTCGGGTACATGAATAGGCTTAACCGGTTTTAATCCCTCTTTGCTGAGATCGCAGCTGATTTCAATAACGTCGTCGGGATGCAGGAAATCCAGCGTATCGTTGTTGGAAAGTGATACCACAATACGCTTAGTGGTATTGCTGTTTACGGCCTCTAAAATATCTAAAGCAACGCCCGCATAGCCGCCGCTGTCTGGCTCTTCGATGAATTGTTGCAGTGTTAAAGGTTCCCTGGTGTGGAATTTTTCCTGCTGAGATTCATTTTGCATGTAACTATTTTCACGACGCAGATAATGCTTCATCCAAATATCAAATGCGGTGGCTGGATTTTCTTTAACGTCGATAAGGCTAAGCTCTTCACGCATATCATGGTTAATGCGTGCGATTTGTTCGCCTCGTGTTTCGCCTGAATCTTGAATAGCCTTCAGCGCTTCTTCTTTATAATAGTAATAATATAAGTATTCGTTGAGCAGTTGGTTATCACACAGACGAACTAATTCTGGCGAGAAGTATTGCATGGCCGTTTTTTTATACAGCTCAGGCGAATTAACCAATTGTTCGGTCACATCCTCTCCGTGCACGGTAAAATGTGTGAACCAAGAGAAGTGATTGAGGCCATAGCACTCAACCTGCAATTCACTTTCATCACAGTTAAGAATGCTAGGTAGTTCACGAATCAGCTCTGATGGTGCATCGCAGATACCGTACACGCGGCGTTTAAAGCCCGATTTGATAATGGCTTCGGTGACTAAGCCTGATGGATTGGTAAAGTTAAATAAGATGGCATCGGGTGCCGCATGTTCTTCGATTAATTTGCAGTAGTCCAAAATAGCCGGAATAGAGCGCATGGCCATGGCAAAGCCACCCGCACCGGTTGTTTCTTGCCCTAAGGTATTATGGTCCAACGCAATACGCTCGTCATGAATACGGCTTTCATCGCCGCCGACGCGCAGTGTGGTAATCACATAGTTGGCGTCTTGTAAGGCTGAAACGGGCTCGCTGGTTAAGCTAAATTCAATATCAGGGCGAATAGTATTAAAAATATAACGTGCAATTTCGCCAAAGATGGTCAGGTTCTGGGCAGAATTATCCAGAAAAACGACCTGTTTTAATCCGATGCGGTGGGCATTATAAGCCAGAGATTTTGCCAGAAATGCGGAACGCACGCCGCCGCCGCCCAATACTGTTAGTTTCATATGTACTCCCAATTTAATTATTAGCCAGCCAGGTATCAACTTTCGAGCGTACTTGTCCAACTTTGACACCGTAAATCACTTGAACTTCATTCCTGTTACGCACTACGCCATTTGCTCCGGTTGCCTTTAAAGCAGCGTCATCGACGATAGTTAAATCATGAATAGCGACGCGCAAACGGGTAAAGCAATTATCGACAGATATAATGTTATGTTTGCCACCGAGTCCTTTAATAATTTCATCGGCCTGTGAGCCCGTACTTTTCTTTTCCTGCTGAATTTTTTCTTGATAATCTTTTTTGTTATACAGCTTCACATCATCATCGTCTTCGCGACCCGGTGTTTTAAGCTTTAATTTCACAACCACGGTGCGGAATATCACGTAATAAGCAATAAACTGTCCAATGCCAATCACGATATAAAGTGGCCAGCGTGTCAGCGAAACGGGTAGCGGTAGGTTATAGGCTAAAAACTCAATTAAGCCAGATGCTCCCCAAGGTCTCACCTGTAACAGATCGCAAATAGCCTGTGATGCTGCGGTTAATGTGGCGTGAATAATCCACAGAAGCGGTGAGATAAACAGGAATGTAAATTCAATCGGCTCAGTAATCCCGGTCAGAATTGAGGTAATAATGGCCGGTAATAAAACGGCCTTCGCGAGCATTTTCTTTTCTGGCTTCGCGGTGTGATAAAACGCCAGTGCAGCGCCAGACAGGCCGAAAATAGTCGTCATACCTTGCTGAGAGAAACGCAGAGCATCGTTCATCACCGGTGTTAAATCGGGATGGCGCATATACGCGAGGAAGATGGCCTGAGTCCCCGAAACCGTCTGCCCATCGACCGTCAGCGAACCGCCGATTTGCGTAAGTTGGAAAGGCGACCACACGAAATGGTGTAGGCCGGTAGGGATTAAGAATTTCTCGAAGAAACCATAAACAAATACGCCAGCAACGCCTGCGTTTTTCATAAAGCCGGTTAAGGCCGCAATGCCGTGAGTCATAAATGGCCAGAACCAGGTGAAAGCTATTGCGTAGATAATCACAACCGGCGTCATGGCGATAAGCGTTAGCTTCGCGCCACCATACATAGACAATGCACCAGGGAGTTCTATTTGCGAGACTTTATTGTGTACCCATGCAATGGTGCAGCCGAGAATAATACCGAGGAAGATCCCCATATCAACAACTACAAACCCTAATATTTGAGTTTGTCCTGTGCCGTAATATTCGCCATTTATTTTATTGGCAATGCCGTGGGTATATTCCAACCAAGAGTGATTGGCACCTAAAAACATAATGAAGCACATAACGGAAACTAAGGCGACTTCCGTTTTTTTATCCTTTGCTAATCCATAGCTAATACCGATACAAAAGAGTAAGCCTAGATTACCAAACAGTGGCCAGAAAGTGTCTCCTAATAACTGACCAAGTTGATGAAGAAAGCTAGTTTCAGAAATAAGCGTTGGGTTAGTTAAAATTGAACTTAATGCCAGAATTAAACCTATTACTGGCAAAAACAGCACTGCACCGATCATCGCCCTAGAGAATTTTTGCATACTCTCCAGAGTACGTTGCCGTATTCTAGACATAGCTGTTCCTTTATTATTAATAGAGGGTATTTGTTATAATAAATTCACTTCCAGTGATGACGTTATAGCAATGGCCTTAGCGAAAAGGAACACGTTGCGAAAAATAGGTACAAATAGTCACAAAATGCATACCTGTTTCGAATTAACGATTTAAAGGTCTTTGTAATAGTGTGGCTAATCAGTGGGGATAAATAGATGCGACGTGGATCAAATATATTTTTCAGGGCAAAATGGGTTAACTGCCTTGTGTATCACGACTTTTGGTAAAAATACCCTAATGTTAATTGTTAAAGCATTCTTATTATTTAGCCTGACGGCAGTCGCAGAGATCGTGGGGTGCTATCTGCCATATTTGGTTGTGAAGCAACATAAGCCGCTATGGTTATTGCTACCGGCTGCGTTGAGTTTGGTTATCTTTGCGTGGTTACTGACATTACATCCCACTGCGGCGGGCCGAACCTATGCGGCCTACGGTGGGGTATACATCGGCGTTGCGTTACTTTGGCTGCGCTTTGTAGACGGGGTTGAATTAACCCGTTGGGATATGGTTGGTGCCTGCGTTGCGTTGATAGGTATGGCGGTAATTGTGTTGCAACCTTCGTAATGCATGAGTGGTTCGGGTTGTGAAATTAACGCCGTCATGCCGAAATATTCAGCATGACGGCGTGGTGATTAGAAGCGAATTTCCCCACCAAAGATATAAGTTCTGCCGCGTGCCGTATTGGCCGCGGTGCTGTCATCACCCTGCATTGGCATCATATTGAGTTTATTCAATGCCTCAGAATAGTTTTTATTCATCAGGTTTTGCACGCTGAGTTTGAGCATCACGTTGCGGTTGATCTCATAAGTGCTGTAGAGATCGATGATGGTTGGGATCTGTGGGAGATCTTCCTTCACCACTGCACCGGTTTTCTCGTCAAAATCAAAGTTAGGCGATAGGCGACGTGATTTTCCGGTGTATTTAATAATGCTACCGACGGTTAATGAATCGTCTAGGAACCTGACACCGGTATCGAGCGTCATATATTTTCTTGGCAGCTCGGTAATATCCCCTGCGCCAAAATAGGTACTGGCAATCGACGTTGGTTGGTCGGTGTGTTGCTGGCTATAAGCCAAACGCGCAAATGCGTAGCCCGCATCGTAATCCATTTCTAATTCAAAACCGTGAGCACGTACCAGTGATTGGGAGTTCACGTAGATGTACATATTGTCGGTGTAATCACTGACGTCAGCCCAGTCATTGCCGTTAACTTCGGTCATATTGCATTTGCGTCCGTTGGTGCAAACCAGATATGACTCACTGAATATGTAGTTTTTAATCTTGCTACGGTATACCAAGGCTTTCAAGCGCAGTAAATCTTCATTGAGCAACAGGCTGTGCGCCTTAATATTAAAACCGGCCTGATAGGTTTCGGCGCTTTCTGGTTTTAAGAATGGGTTCATTGACGCGCCGCCGGAGTTCGAGAAAAACATCTCCTGAATATTGGGTGCACGCATTGATTTGCTGTAGCTTACGAACGGCTGGAGCCACGGCGTTACCTGTGCAGAGAGCTCTACAGAAGGATTATAACCACTCTCTTTTTGATCAACATTGTATTCACCCTGTGGAATACAGATAACCCGCGGATCGCAGGCGGGCTTGAAGCCGCTAATCTTATTCTGAGTGTAGTTAAGATTAAAATTAGCCTGATAGATCCCGCGCTTTATCTCAAGGCCGGTATACAGCGCTGAAATATCCTGATCGCCCGACGGGGCAAAAGGATTGTTTTCAATTGATTCCTGCGAAGACTTTGGATCGCCAGCGTTGGATTTGATCAGTTTGTCATAGCGGGTACGCATCAGTTTGCTGCCGATGCTAAAGGCCAGATCGTTATTACCGAGCGTGAAGCGGCTGGTGTTATTCACATCTAGCGCATTAGAACGGTTACGTGCTGACGTGCTATAAAACGTGTACAACGATCCGTCTTGATATTTTTGGTCGCTGCGGCTGGTACTGGCCGTGACGTTGAAATCAATTAATTCAGAGAACGGCGTGTAGTGATATTTGATGTAATAATCGTCGCTGGTGATATCGCGGCGTGAAAACTTATTTTGATAAGTTCGGGCGGAGAGTTCAAAGCTATTAAACTCATTCGGTTTGATATCCATTTTATACAGCTGTGATTTTGGATTCTGCTTCATGAATTCGTCATAGCCGAACTCTTCGCTATTAATCCCATCGCCGTTATTAAAGTTGGAATAGACCGAGCTGCCGCTGATGGCGGCCATGGCACCAAAACTGCCGGTATCCGTAAAAGCATCGGTTTTACCCGCGGCGGCAATCATTCCGCTGCGCCCAATGCCGTTGCTACCGACGGAAAAACGTGATCGCACGCCGAAAGGATTTCCAGCAAACACCACGTCATCAACGCCAATCGTGCGCAGATTGGCACTGCCCGCTAGGGCGTTTACCCCAGAGGAACCGCTGCTGTCGCCGCGAGTCACGTCAACGCCAACGAGGAAGTTAGGGTCGATAAGCACGCCAGCCTGACTGTTGGTAGAACCGTGCACGGCGGTGCCGGAGGTTGAAGTGCCATAAAAGCTTTGCGTGATGCCATCGACCATGGTGTTTACGCGGCCAAAACCGCTCATCCCACGAATATTCACACTAACCGAGCCTTGGCCGGGATCGATTTGGGTATAGGTTCCGGGCATGCTGCGTAACGTCGCGTCGAGAGATTCTAAATTTTTATTAGTATCTCGTGAGCTGACGGCTCCGGTTTTTTCCAAGGCTTCTTGCTCGCTGGTTATTTTACCGGCCGAGACATTAAGTGGAGAAAATACCGCTGAGCCTTTTTTGTCTCCGCTGCTTTCCTCACTGGCTTGTTGTGCATAGCTGCTTGCGCTGAGCAATAGCATGCCCGAGCCGATCACGCCGGCTATTTTATTGAGTTTCATATGTTCCCTTAAAGGTATTATCAGTCTATTTTTATTTTTTTTGCTTTGCTCGGTTGTCTCAGCGTTGATTATCTACGGCCAGAATAAAGTTATATTCCAGCGCTGTATTTTCCACTCGCTTGAGTCGACCTGATTTACCGCCGTGTCCAGCCTGCATATCGGTTAGTAATAATAGTTTTCCGTTTCCTAATTGATTTTCTCGCAGTTTGGCAATCCATTTTGCTGGCTCCCAATATTGCACCTGCGAATCGTTTAGGCCGGTGGTCACCAATAAGTTGGGATAGCGCATAGGCTTTATATTGTCGTAGGGGCTGTAGGCCTTCATTTGCTGATAATCCGCCAGCCGATGTGGATTTCCCCATTCATCATATTCACCGAGCGTGAGGGGGAGTGTGTCATCAAGCATGGTGGTGACGACGTCAACAAAAGGAACCTGCGCAACAATGGCGTTAAATAGCTCCGGCTGTTGATTCATGACCGCGCCAACCAATAACCCTCCGGCGCTGCCGCCCATGGCATACAGCCGGCCGGGCTGGCCAAAACCTCGTTCAACCAAACCGCGTGTTGCATCGATAAAGTCATTGAAACTGTTGGGCTTATTTGCCAGTTTTCCCTGTTCATACCATTGCTGACCGAGCTCGCCGCCGCCGCGAACGTGGATCATGGCGAAAACGAAACCGCGATCCAGTAGGCTAAGACGATTCGCGCTGAAGGCGGGATCCATGCTCATACCGTAGGCGCCGTAGCCATAAACCAGTAACGGGCTTTGCTTGGCCTTGAACATTTTTTTGTTGTAAACCAACGACACCGGTACTTTCACGCCGTCGCGTGCGGTGATCCAAATTCGTTCGCTGTGATAGTCCTGTGGCTGCGTGTTTTTAACTTCCTGACGCTTAAGCAGCGTGCGTTTGCCGCTGGATAAATCCCATTCGTAGGTGCTGGTTGGTGTCGTCATCGACGAATAGCCGTAGCGTAAGCGATCGGACTGTGGCTCAGGGTTATAGCCTAACCATGCCATATAGCTGGCATCGTCGAAGGGCAAGGTGTCTTCGGCGTGAGATTTCCAGTTGATTTTGCGTATCTGGCTCAGGCCATCACTGCGTTCAGCAACGACAAGCCAATCTTTGAATAAGGTAAAACCTTCGATCATTTTATTAGGCTGTGGGGCAACTAAAGGCTGCCATGAATGACCCATCGCGTTGGTTTGGTATAAACCAAAATTGGCATTTTTACGGTTGGAGCGCAGATAAAAAGTGTCGTTGAAGTGATCCAGATAATATTCAACGTTTGGCTGGCGTGCGGTAAATAATACGGGCGGCGCATCCGCTTGGTCAGCATCTAATAAGCGGACTTCAGACGACGTACTGGCGCTGAGGGTTATCAATAAATAGCGGTCAGATGCCGAGCGTGACAGGCTAAGATAAAACGCGCCGTCGTTTTCCTGATAAACCAGTTGGTCTTGTGCTAGCGGTGTACCAACGTGATGGCGATAAACCTGATACGGCACCAGCGTTTGCGGATGGTTGCGGACATAAAATAGGGTACGTCCATCATTTGACCACAACATATTGCCTGATGTGTTTTCGATAACGTCGGTGAGCCACTGTCCGTTATGTAAATTCCGTAGCGAAATACGGTATTGGCGTCGGCCTTGGGTGTCTTCGGCAACGGCCATCATCTGGTTATCTTGGCTGATCTCCAGACCGCCTAAGCGATAGTAAGCTTGTCCGGTTGCACGCAGATTTCCATCCATCAGCGTTTGCCACACGGCGCTGCCCGCCAGCGGCTGGCGCTGAGTTACGGCAAAATTTTTGCCTGACGGATACACGTCCTGATAGCGATAACCGTTACGTTGATAAGGCACCGAGCGATCTTCAGGGCTCATGCGACCGACCATCTCGCGATATAGGGCGTCGTACTGCGCGGAGTACGGTTTTAACACCGCGTTGGCGTAACGGTTTTCATCTTGCAAATAGCGCAAAACTTTTGGATTGGCGCGGCTCTCATTACGTAGCCAAAAATAGTTGTCGATACGCCGATCGCCATGTTCGATGAGCGCTTTGGGGATTTTTTGCGCCTGCGGCGGCTGTAGATTGGCCGCCAATGGTTCAGGAGAAAATAATTCAGCGGCAGATACGTGCCAAGAGCACATCGCCGTGAGCGTCATTAATAACAAAAGTTTTTGCCACAATTCACGCATGGTGCGTCCTTTTGGTTTTTTGGGCGAATAGCGTGCCCTGCCAGAAAATTTCAGCATGAAAATAAGTGATTTATTAGTGCCAGCCGCGATGACTTACTGCTGTTTTAATTCCGCTAGATCAAAGTTGATCGGCATTCTTACGCTATAAAGTCCGCCGTTTAATATTTCCGCCGGTGGTTTTGGTAGCGGTTGAGCACGCTCTAAAACTTCGACTGCCTCACGATCCAACGAAATGGTGCCGGATGAAGCATAGAGCTGATTACCCTGCACGAAACCTGCCGCATTCACGGTGAACGTCACCACGGCGAGGCCAGTACGGGCGCGTCGGCGGGCATCAAGGGGATACTTTTTGTATCGGTTTAGATGACCCTTAACTAAGCTTTCCCACGATACTTTTTCGCTATTACGCTTGGTGGCATCGCTGTTGAACGGTGCCGCAATGTTTGGCGATAGCGTATTTGCCTGAGGCGCTGCGTTGCTGGCTATGGCGGCATGGCTGGCATCGCTGGTTTGATCTTTAAGCTTATTGATCGGGCGCGGCTTTTTCTTTTCCCCATCAGCCGACTTTTTCTGTTTCGCCACCTCAATGACGGCTTCTTTGGCTACCACCACCTTTGGCTGCGCTTTATCCTTAACCTGTTGTTTTTCCTCTGCTGCCGCCGACTGCTGTTGAGCAATGCCAATCGGCAACGGCGTGGGGGAAGCAGGCGCTTGGATGGTTTCAGCCCATTGCAGCATTACCGCAGGAGGCGGCTCATAGGGCGGCTTGGTGTCAGATGGGCGCCAAACCAGTGCCGCTAAAAATGTGCCATGAACCGCCAGCGCGAAGATAAACCAGCGGCCCCATTTAGGCTGTGCGTTATAGAGAATATCCATAGTGGTTTTATTTACTGCTCAGTTTTAGGCTGAGGGACGTACCAAACGTAGTCAGCCTGCGCCAAGGTAATATTCATACCTGTCTCAGCCAGCATTAGAACGATGGGGCGCGATGAAGGGGCGAGATCTTGCATATGCAGCGGAACGCCCATGGTTTTCGCTGCGTGGTAGCCACCGGCAATCAGCATGGCGGGCGCAGGGGCCGCAAGTAGCTGCTGCGCCATAAATCGATCGCGCTGCTGTTGAATAGCGAGCATCGCTTTTAACTGAGCGGGTTCGATTTTCCCATCATGCATCGTGACGATAGTTTCACGAATCGCGTTTTGTACCTGTGGAGCGGTGGAGATTTTTCCAGCAGGAAGCTGTGGGTTTTTATATAAAGACTGCACCTGTTCGCGGGAGAGATTCGCCACCAGCAGAGGGTAGGGGGCACGCAGGGTTTGCATCACTACGCCGTGATACATCTCCCAAGGCCAGCCTTGTTGCCAGTTTAGCAATGTCTGAATACGACCTTCGCGTACCATCGGATCGTCTTTTAACCATTTTTTGAGCTGATCGACGCGCGGCTGTTGATCGATGGTCAGCATTTCTAGCAGTACGCTGCCTTGTGGGCGCTGCTGAGGAAGATTTTTGATCAACCACATTTCAATCAGGTGATGCTGCGCGTTATCGTGTTTTTCTCCGACGATAAGCCGCGGCTGCGGCGCGACACGCGTGAGTAATTCCTGGCTGGTTAGCTTTTCACCGTTGTGCAAATCGATGATGGTGCCCAAGGTGTTTACATCGTTCAACGCGGATGCGCGTGATGGTCGAGTCAATGTTGGTTGGCTGCATGCACTGAGTGCTAATGTGGCTAATATAATCAGAGACTTAAGACTAAATAGTGTGCTCATGTCTTTGGCCTAAAGGCGGCTGTTGGGCCGCTATATCATAAAATGTTTAATAACAAGTGGGGGGAGCTCAACGTAGGTTAGGGCGCGACCGATTCCATGCTGACTAATCCTACCTTGAGATAACCCGCCGTGCGCAGCGTATCCATCACCGTCATTAGCGTGGCGTAGTCCACCGCTTTGTCTGCTTGCAGAAAAATGGTGGTGTCTTTATCTGCTTTGGTTTGCTCATTGAGCTGCTCGCTGAGCCGATCGCTGGTGGTTAGCGCATCACCGAGATAAAGCTGTTTATCCGCTTTAATGGTCAGATAGACCGGCTTATCTGGGCGTGGCTGCGGCTGTGCCGAGGATGCCGGTAAGTTCACGCGAATATCGACGGTAGCCAGCGGCGCGGCGACCATAAAAATAATCAGCAAGACCAGCATAACGTCGATAAAAGGCGTGACGTTGATGTCGTGAATCTCACGGCTTTCAGCGGATTCGCCAGCGGAATAATCATGAATGTGCAGTGCCATGCCGCTATCCCACCTGCTGTTGGGGCGCGTTGAGGTCAAGATCGCGGCTCAGCAGCAACAGAATTTGCGCGGCTGCATCTCCCACCTGCGCGCGATGTTCGTTAATCATGCGGCTGAACAGGTTGTAAATCACCACGGCTGGGATCGCGGCAATCAGCCCCATGGCGGTAGCCAGTAGCGCTTCGGCGATGCCTGGCGCAACGACGGCCAGATTGGTCGTTTGCGAATGCGCAATGCCGATAAAGCTATTCATGATGCCCCAAACGGTGCCGAATAAGCCGATAAACGGTGCCACTGCGCCAATGGTGGCGAGATAGCCGTTGCCTTTGGCAAGCTGACGGCCATAGGCCGCAACGCGGCGATCGAGGCGAAAATTGGTTCGGTCTTTAATACCGTTGAGATCGGAGGCGTGTGTTGAAAGCTGTTTTTCATCCTGAGCATCGCGTAATAGGGCTGCGCTTATGCTGTTCTCGGCGAAGGACTGCGATAATTCACAGGCCGTGGATAAAGAATTAGATGGAAATAGTAAGCGATATTCGCGCCGTAATTGCTGTTTAGCCCGCAGCAGCGCAATGCTTTTGGCAAATAAGATAGTCCATGTGATAACGGATATAACGATTAATCCAATCATCACGCTTTTCACCACAATATCAGCCTGTTGATACATGCCAAAAATAGAAAGGTCCAGCGATGAAATTCCACCGGTAGAAACGTTTTGAACGGTGCTTCCCTGCTCGCTAATAAGGGGTTCTGCGCCGGAGTATCCGGCTATACCGAAGCTGAGGAATAGCGCCAGAGATTGTTTTAGCATCCTGCTGAACTTGCCGTTAAAAAGGGTGAACTGTGCCAAAAAGTTTTCCGCTAATGCCATGCGGAGCCTCCGTTTTATTTTTTTCGTTGGATTGAACTGCATTTATTGCGGACAGGATGCTAGCAAAGATTTAGATCAAATGATACTCATTATCATTCTCATTTAGTTAGGTGGGTAATTATTTTCGGAATTAAGAATAAATTTAGGTTAATTAACGTTTTGGGTTTTGTGGTTATTTGGCAGGATTGCATAAATTGTGTGGATATTATTTTTTTCATGACTCATGTTTTGGGTGAAAGTAAATTTTCTCATTTAACATATTGTGCCAAATACTTTTTTAGCGGGATAACAGCAGATAAAAGGCCGGATTTTATGTTTGTGATTGCGCCATCGGTTATGGCTATTTAGATAATATCCATGATGATGTTGTTGGATTTATCTATCTGAATACGTGAGAATGCTTAACTTGAGCCGCCCAATCAGCGCTATCTTTTTGGGCCAAATATTTCTCTCTTTTATTCACTGCGAGGCAGTATGGATAGCAGTAGCAGAACGAAAGCAAACGCCTGTGGCATCTTGGCCATTTTGCTTTGGAGCACCATCGTTGGCCTAATTCGTAACGTTAGCGAAGGCGTTGGGCCGGTGGCAGGTGCCGCGTTAATCTATACGGCGGGTTCTATATTTCTTTTCATTCTGCTGGGTTCTCCCAAGCTGCGGGCTTTTAAACCGATTTATTTGTTAGCTGGGGGCGCTTTGTTTGCCAGCTATGAAGTGTGCCTCTCTTTGGCGCTGGGTTATGCCACCACGCGAGCTCAGTCGATTGAAGTGTCAGTGATTAACTATTTATGGCCGAGTTTTACCGTGCTGCTCTCTTTTTTGTGTAGCGGAGGTCGGTTAAAAATCAGTTTACTGCTGGGTGTATTGTTGTCTTTATTAGGCGTAACGGTGGTGATAAGCGGTGGTTCATTAGCCTCACTTTCTGGAATGGCTGAGAATATCGTTGCTCATCCGGTCAGCTATGTCTTGGCATTTGTTGGCGCTATTCTGTGGGCGGTGTATTGCGTTGTGACGAATAAATACGCCAACGGACAAAATGCAGCGGCGCTGTTCTTCGCGCTCACCGCCGTCTGTTTGTGGATTAAATGGTTATTAGGCGGAGCTGAGAGTTTTACTATCTCTTTGCACAGCGCGTTTTATATCGCTATGGCCGGTGCTGCGATGGGCTTTGGTTATGCCGCGTGGAATATCGGTATGATTCGAGGGGATATTAATCTGTTAGCGACGCTCTCTTATTTCACGCCTATTCTTTCGGCGTTATTTGCCTCGCTAATTTTATCTTCTTTGCTGCCGCCAACGTTCTGGCTAGGTGTTTGCGCCGTCACCGCTGGCGCTATTATCTGTTGGTTGTCGACCAAGCCGAAGCGGGTGAGTAAAGCCGCTGAATAACAGGCCAAAAAAGGCCAAGCAAACGTGATGTTGCTTGGCCCAATATGTTTTAGCCTAGGGTGAGTTTATACTGCGATGGCTTCGAGCATCACCGGGTGAAAATGGCGCTTGAAGTAAATCAGGCCGTGGCCTGCTTCACTCAGCGTAATCTGCTTGATTTGCACCAAATACACCAGATGTGTACCGATAGTTTGTACCTGCTCAATTTCGCCTTCGAGACTGGCTAAGGTTCCGCGCAGCATCGGTTGGCCGAGAATGCCTTTGGTCCAGATATCCCAGCTAAAGCGTTCTTCCATGCTGGTACCCGTCATCCCCGCAAAATGTCGCGCCATCAGTTCTTGCTCATGGCTAAGCACGTTGATACAGAGTTTGCCGTTCTCCTGAAAAACAGGGTTCATCGCGCTGTTACTGTTGATGCATACCATCAGCGACGGCGGTGTATCCGTTACCGAGCAGACGGCGGTGGCGGTGATCCCACAGCGACCCGCAGGGCCATCGGTGGTTACGATGTTGACCGCGGCCGACAGACTGGACATGGCATCGCGAAAACGTAGACGGTGTTCATTTTCTAAAGACATACTGGCCTCCCGCTACTGACTATTTCAGCAGCTTGTCTAACATATTAATATCGTTGTTATTGTGCAGGTGTGGAACGGTCCAACCGTGCTGGTCATATTCCGACAGACAGCGATCAACCATAGCCATCATGCGATCCATATTGCCGGAGCTTTGTGCCTGACGCAGGCATTGCAGACGGATTTCATCTTGGCTGCCTGAGTAGTTGATTTCATAAAGCTCATGACGACCGCCGAACTCACTGCCGATGGCGTCCCACATCAGTTTTAAAATCTTGATGCGTTCAACGTGATCCATGCCGTTTGAGCCGCGTACATAGCGGGCGAGATATTTATCTATCTCTGGATTGTTGAGATCGCGCGCGCTGGAGGGCAGATAAATCAGGCCGCTGGTGACGTTGCGCTCGATAATGTTTTTGATTTTGGCATAGGCCATTGGAGCCATGACGCGGTAGGTTTGTAGCGCGGCGTGATCGGGTAAATAAGCGCCGTTCACCCACGGCGTGGCTTCCGAACACATCGAATCGCTCAGCGCCCAAAACATATTTCGCCATGCGACAACTTCACCGAGATCGGCCTGTACGCCGCGGAACTCAGAGGTTCCGGTACATTCCAGACTCTTTTTCAACAATGCGGTGATGAAATCGAGTTTAACCGCCAAACGCACGCAGGCTTGAAGGGGATACATGCGCGCAAAGCCACCTTCCATTGTCCAACGGCGACAGCGGTCAAAATCACGATAGATTAGTACGTTCTCCCATGGGATCAGGACCTTATCCATCACCAGAATCGCGTCATTTTCATCGAAGCGGCTGGAGAGCGGATAGTCATAAGGAGAGCCGGTTGCGCCTGCCACCATTTCGTAAGAGGCGCGCGAAATGAGTTTGACGCCGTCGGCGTCCATAGGCGCGACAAACATCAGCGCGAAATCAGGGTTTTCACCCATGACCTGAGCTGAGCCAAAACCGATCATGTTGTAGTGAGTGAGCGCCGAGTTAGTCGCCACCACTTTGGCGCCACTGACGATAATGCCGGCATCCGTTTCTTTTTCGAGTTTGATATAGACGTCTTTAACTTCGTCAGCGGGCTTGTGGCGATCGATAGGCGGGTTGACGATGGCATGGTTGAAATAGAGTCCCGTTTCCTGAATACGCTTATACCAGTGACGGGCATTGGCTTCAAATTGCCCATAAAATGCGGGATTTGCGCCTAATGCGCTGCCAAATGCGGCCTTGTAATCAGGAGTACGCCCCATCCAGCCATAGCTTAATCGTGACCATTCGGCGATAGCATCGCGCTGCTGGCGTAAATCATCGCTGCTCTTCGCAAAGCGGAAGAATTTATGGGTATAGCCGCCGCTTCCGGTATCGGTTCCCCAGCACAGTTTGTCCTGCATCTCAGGCTTGTGCAGTGCGTCATAAAGTTGTCCTACCGACGCCGCCGCGTTGCGAAATGCGGGGTGAGTGGTGACATCTTTGACTCGCTCGCCGTAGATGTAGATCTCACGGCCATCTTGCAGGCTTTTTAGGTACTCTTCACCGGTTAACGGGCGTTTGGTGTCGGCACGGAAATCTTCAGGTTTCATGTTTACCTCACAGTAGGGTCAGAATCCAAGAACGACCTTCTGGAAGGCGTTCACTGGCTGTTTGTTAATTTATTGTTTTGTTTTTGTTTCTTAATTGAAGCGTTTAAACAGGGTTTCGGGAAGATACTTTTGAGGTAATCACTGGTACTTTTCAGGCGGGAGTGGCGGTTTGTTGGAAGAATGTGATCCAGCACGAATTTTGTACTGGATCAGTGTGAAACGGCGATTTGTTCAGCACGGTAGGCGCTGGGTGAACAGCCCACTAACCGATTAAAAAAACGGGCAAAATAAGCGGGATCTTTGAATCCAAGCTGATAAGCAATTTCACTCACGGCGCTATCGCTAAACAGTAGTAAGCGCTTGGCCTCGCGTAGCTGGCGGTCGAAAATCAAGCGTTTGGGAGGGCGGTTGGCGAAGCGTCGGCAGATGTCTGTCAACCTCGATTCCGTAATCCCGAGTTTATTGGCATATTCCGGTACTGACCAATGTAGGCGGAAATTTTCATCGATAAGCTGGTTAAGGCGCTGGAAAACGCGCATTTCTCCTCGCATTCCGCTGGAGGATTGTTCATCGAGCGGAACATTGCGTAACAGTAGGGTGAAAACCGCCTGCGCCAAAAGTACCAGCGTATGTTCGCGTCCTCCTAGCTCGCTGGTGGACTCGCGGGCAATCAGTGCCCAGTAGTGGTCTAGCGCCGCTAATTCTTGAGGTTTATCGGCCAGCGATAGGCAAATGCCTGGCAGATCGAAAGCATCACGTTTGCCGGGATAAAGCACTTCTAGCAGCGGCCAAATCAGCTCTTGGCGAACGGTGAGCACATGACCGTCGCTGTCTGGCTCGGTGAAAAATGCGTGTGGCACCGAGGGGGGCGTGAGAACAAACAGCGGTGCCTGCACCGAATAACGGTGGTCGTCGAGCTGTAGCTCAATTTGGCCGGTATTCAGAAAGTGCATTTGGAAAAAACTGTCATGGCGGTGTGGCTTCATATCTCGCCCAAAGAATGCCGCCATGCGGGCGAATGACTGGTAATGCACATCATCAGAGCCCTGCGTTTCGTCGTAGTCTTTGCTGATGTCGATATTGGTTATTTGGCTCATGACTATTCCTTGATTGCGGTGCAACTGACTTCTAGAACCCCACCCCAGCCCTCCCCTTCGCAGGGGAGGGGGCATTACGTAGATTTATTTAATAACGCCTCTCAGTCAGCCTCGCTCCCTTGTTCAGAAAAGAGAAGGAGAAGGTTAGGCGGTGTTTTTGCATATTACGGCGTTGCCCGTGGTCGTGATCCTTTCATCGGGATCAGCCAGATAATGATCGCGCCCACGATCAGCAGCCCAGCGACAAAGTAGAGTCCCGAGTTGAAGTTTCCGGTCTGATCTTTAAGCCAGCCAATCAGCAGCGGGCTCACCGCTGAACCAATGTTGCCGGTGGCATTGATGACCGCGATCCCAACGGCTCTGGCTCGCAGGCTGATCGACTGATCTGGCGTTGTCCAGAAGATCGCCATCGCACTAAATGAGCCCGTGGAGGCCATGATGATCCCCAATAGCTGGATCATGTTGTGATCGGTGGCGGAAGCCAGTAGCCAACCGACGGCGGCGAACAAAAACGGCAGCGCGGTATGGTGTTTTCGTTCCTGCATGCGGTCGGAGTGTTTGCTCCACCAAATCATTCCCACGATGGTGCAAAACTGCGGAATAGCGGCGAGTAAACCAATCGTGATATTGCTGCTTGATTGGTTAAAACTCTGCATGATCTGGGGCGTCCAGATGCTAATGGCGCTCAGCGTATTCGTGAGGCAGAAATAGGCCAGCGTATACATCAGCACGATCGGGGTGAAAATTTCACGCCACATGCTTGGCCGCTGTAAGGCATTGTGGCTAAGCGCTCCTTCAGGCTGTACCAGCTGCAAATTATCGCTGTCCATCATCTCTTGCAGGCAGTCTTTATCTTCCTGAGTTAACCATTTGGCTTTCGACGGCTTATCGTCAAGGTAGTACCAAACGATGATGCCTAATAGCACCGATGGGAAACCCTCCAGCAGAAATAGCCATTGCCAGCCTTTGAGGCTCAAAATACCGTCGAGCGATAAAATATAGCCGGAAACCAGCGAGCCGAGCGCGGTGGTTACAGGCATAGCTATCATAAACAGCGCATTGGCTCTGGCACGGAAATAGGCTGGGAACCAGTAGGTGAGATAAACCAAGATCCCAGGCAGGAAACCCGCTTCGGTAATGCCTACGATCATACGCAGCACATATAAACTGTGCGGTCCGGTAGCGAACATGGTTGCCGTTGAGGCCAGTCCCCACAGCACCATGATCGTTGCGATCCAACGACGTGCGCCGACGATGCCCAGCATAATGTTGCTAGGAATGCCGAAAATCACATAGGTGGCATAGAACAGCGTGGTCGCGAGGCCAAACATAGTGGAGCTAAGGCCGAGATCTTTTCCCATCGTTAAACCGGCAAAGCCGATATTGATACGATCGAGAAATGAAAATACAAACAGTACGAATAAAAACACGATCAAGCGGCGGAAGAGTTTGTTGATGACTCGCTGCTGCTGTTCAGTGAGGTTTTTATGCCGATGGGCTGGCTCGACCTCGTTTGATACCGCTGATGTTGAATCGCTCATTTGCCTTTCCCCTCAGAATGAACTCAGTAAACGCCCGCGGTGGTCGGTGGCTCGTTGCCCTTGCCAAAACGTGCCGCCAAATTTTCAGCCGCGCGTGCCAGTAAGGTGGTATCAACGCCGACGGCAACAAACAATGCGCCGAGCTGGAGATAGCGATCGGCAGCCTCTGGCGATGCCATCAAGATCCCCGGCGCTTTGCCCGCGGCTTTAATCTGCAAAATCGCGTTTTCAATGGCGCTTTTGACCTCAGGGTGTTGAGGATTTCCCGCATATCCCATATCGGCGCTCAGATCGGCAGGGCCGATGAATACGCCGTCGATGCCTTCAATATCCAGAATATGTGGCAGGTTGCGTAGGGCTTCGCGCGTTTCGATTTGTACCAAAACGCACATCTGTTCATTCGCCTTCTGTAGGTAATCAGGAATACGATTCCAACGTGATGCGCGAGCGAGCGCGCTGCCAACGCCGCGGATCCCCTGTGGCGGATAACGGGTGGCGCGTACCGCCGCCAGCGCTTCGTCGGCATTCTGCACCATCGGGATCAGCAAGGTTTGTGCGCCAATGTCGAGCAGCTGTTTAATTTGTACCGCGTCATTCCATGAAGGACGTACCACGGGCTGGCTTGGATAAGGCGCAATAGCCTGTAGCTGGGTAAGCACGGTTTGTATGTTATTAGGCGCGTGCTCGCCGTCGATCAGAAGCCAGTCAAAACCGGCGCCGGCTAGCAGCTCTGCGCTGTAGCTGCTGCACAGACCAAGCCATAAACCAATCTGTGGACGCCCTTCTTTGAGGGCCTGCTTAAAGCTGTTATGTAGGGTCGAGGACATGAGGTTTTCCTTATACAAAGCGGCAGCTAATGCAGCCCATGTTGCCGTAATCCACGTGGAAGGTGTCGCCGCGTCGGGCAGGAACTGGGCGAGTAAATGAGCCACCGAGAATGATTTGTCCGGCTTCTAACTGCACATCATGAGCGGCAAGCTTATTGGCTAACCATGCGACGCCGTTGGCCGGATGGTTGAGCACGGCGGCGGCAACGCCCGATTCTTCAATTACGCCGTTGCGGTACATCAGCGCGCTGATCCAACGCAGATCTAATGCATCGGGTTTGATGGGGCGACCACCTAAAATCACGCCCGCATTGGCGGCGTTATCGGAAATGGTGTCGAACACTTTGCGTGGACGCTGGCTATCCGGATCGATGTTGTGGCAACGCGCGTCAATGAGCTCAAGGGCTGGGATCACGTAATCCGTTGCGTTATACACGTCAAACAGCGTGCAGTTTGGCCCACGTAGAGGCTTCGCTAGAACGAAGGCTAGCTCGACCTCAATGCGTGGCACGATAAATTTATCTATGGGAATGTCGCTGCCGTCTTGAAAAAACATGTCATCAAGCAGTGCGCCGTAATCGGGCTCGCTGATCTGCGAGCTGGCCTGCATGGCTTTTGACGTCAAACCAATCTTATGGCCCTTGAGAACGCGGCCCTCGTGAATTTTGAGATCGACCCATTGACGCTGGATCGCGTAGGCGTCCTCAATGGTGATCTGTGGGTGATCGAGTGATATCTGGCGGATCTGCTCACGGCTTTGCTCGGCCTGATGTAAGCGGTGGGCGATCTGGCTTATTGTTTCTTTCGTTAACATTGCGTTATTTGCCGTCATAGGCACCTCAGTTGTTCTCAATTCCGCCAAAGCAGAGATATTTCACTTCCAGATAATCTTCGATTCCGTAGCGCGAACCTTCGCGCCCCAAACCCGATTGTTTAATCCCGCCAAACGGCGCGACTTCGTTTGAAATCAGCCCTTCGTTGATGCCAACCATTCCGCTTTCCAGCGCTTCGGCCACGCGATAAATACGCCCGATGTCGCGTGAGTAGAAGTAGGCGGCGAGGCCTGATTCAGTTTTATTCGCTAAGCGAATGGCCTCTGCTTCATCGTGAAAACGAAAGAGGGGAGCCACGGGGCCGAAGGTTTCTTCGTGTGCAATGCGCATGGATTCAGTGACATGGCTTATGACGGTGGGCTGGAAGAAGAGGCCGCCCAGCGCGTGTTGTTCCCCGCCGGTAAGAATGTGCGCGCCGTGTGAAACCGCGTCGCTGATGTGCGCCTGTACCTTTTCAATCGCCGCTTGGTTAATTAAGGGGCCTTGCTGGGAGGATGGTTCAATCGCAGGGCCAACGCGCAGTTCGCTAACGGCGCGGGTTAAACGCTGAGCAAATTCATCGTAGATGCCGTCTTGCACCAGAATGCGGTTGGCGCACACACAGGTTTGCCCGCTGTTGCGAAACTTCGCCGCTAAAGCGCCTTGGACTGCCGCATCAAGGTCTGCGTCGTCAAAAACGATGAATGGCGCATTGCCACCGAGTTCTAGCGAGAGCTTTTTCACCGTGTCGGCGCTTTGTTGCATCAGCAGTTTTCCAATGCGCGTAGAGCCGGTAAATGAGAGCTTCCGTACAGTTGAACTTTGCGTTAATACCTGACCCATTGCCGCGGCATCGGTGCCGGTGACGATGTTAAACACACCGGCGGGAACCCCTGCTTCATGTGCCAAAGCGGCGAGAGCCAGCGCCGATAGCGGTGTTTCTGGCGCGGGTTTTAATACCACGGTGCAGCCTGCGGCCAGCGCGGGTGCAACTTTGCGGGTAATCATCGCGTTGGGGAAATTCCACGGCGTAATAGCGGCAACCACACCGACGGGCTGCTTGATGGTGCTGATGCGCCGACCGGGTAAGGGGGAAGGAATGGTTTCGCCATAAACGCGTTTCCCCTCTTCGGCAAACCACTCGATAAAGCTTGCGCCATAGGCAATTTCGCCCATCGCCTCGGACTGGGGTTTGCCCTGCTCTAGGCTGAGCAATTCGGCCAGTTCGGCTTGGTTTTGCATAATTAACTGAAACCAGCGTTGCAGCGTTTGGCTGCGTTGTTTTGCCGTTTGCTTGCGCCATGCCGGCAGTGCGTCGGCGGCTGCGCGGATGGCGGCTTCGGTTTCATGCGCGGATAGATCGCTGACTTCGGCAATGGTCTCACCGTTTGCCGGATTAGTAACCGCAAAAGTGCGGCCGTCAGTGGCGCTTTGCCAGTGGCCATTAATGTAAGCCTGATGACGAAGTAGCCCGCGCGATGCGAGGGTGGTGAAGGGCGATGTCATGATGGATCCTTGTTGTTTTTATGATGTTGATCGCTGACGATTCCCCTCTCGTCGAATGAGAGAGAGGGGCGCTTTTTAGCTAAGACTTGAACAAGGCATGCACATTGTTTTGTTTGTAATTAAGCTGCGGGTGGAGCTCTTCCATTTCGAAAGAGAGCGCCAGATAGCGGCTTTCCATCAGCGCGGCGAAGTGCGTTTTGATGAGCTCAAACAGCATTTCACCAACCTGTTGGCGGCTTT
Source organism: Hafnia sp. (assembly GCF_036648275.1). Classification (NCBI taxonomy): domain Bacteria; kingdom Pseudomonadati; phylum Pseudomonadota; class Gammaproteobacteria; order Enterobacterales; family Hafniaceae; genus Hafnia; species Hafnia sp. The sequence goes on from NZ_JAVXIQ010000027.1 coordinate 37,343, forward strand.
CTAAACTACGCCCTGAGCCAATCTTTAGCGTCATGTGAACGAAGGCATAATCGTGTTTTCCATCCGCCATTTGCCATGTGTCTAACCAGATGGCGCGGCTGCGGATCCCACCGATAGGGAAAATACCGGTGGCGGCAAGCGCGGCGTTAACCTTGGCAAATAACGCGGGGAGGTCAGCCTGTTCACGGATATTGTCGGTACATTCAGCGTAGAAATGTGGCATGGCGTGACCTCATGCGTGTTCTGGTAGAGGGAAAACGGCGTTGACCTGACCGGTTCCCGAACTGGCAAAAAGATCGGTAATAAACTCCACTTTGCCGTCGTATTTGTCCCAACCCAGCATGCCGAGCAGCATGACGGTGTCGTGCATGTTGCCTTCGCCATAGCAGTAGTCGGCGTATTCGGGCAGCATGTCGCAGAACTCTTTGAATTTTCCTTCACGCCACAGCTTGACCACGCGTTCATCCATTTGATGATCGAATTCACGGGTATAGCTGTTCATGCCTTGTTCGGCGCGCTGATCGTCAATAAAGCGATGGGAAAGTGAGCCGCTGGCGAGAACCGCCACGGTGCCATCGTATTGTTCGATTGCTTTTAGAATGGCTTCTCCCAGCTTCCGGCTGTCTTCAAAGGCGTGAACGGTACAAAACGCTGAGATGGAGATCACTTTGAAGTGTTTGTCGCTGTTCATATAACGCATCGGAACCAACGTGCCATATTCGAGCGTTAGGCTAGGAATGTTGTGAGCCTGAGCGCGAACGCCCATTGCGCAGGCTTCTTTGGCGATAAGCTGCCCTAGCTCAGGATTGCCGCTGTATTCATAGGTCATATCACGAATGAAATGCGGCAGTTCATGGCTGGTGTAAGTACCGGAAAAATGATCTGCGCAGTTAATGTGATAGGCGCTGTTCACTAACCAGTGAGTGTCGAATACGATAATGGTGTCTACGCCCATTTCACGACAGCGCTTGCCGATTTCTCTATGTCCATCAATGGCTGCTTGACGACAACCGTGGTTTTTACCCGGTAACTCAGACAGATACATGGATGGAACATGTGTAATTTTGGCTGCTAAGGCTAACTTTCCCATATTTCCTCGCTTCTCGTTTTAATACATTGCGGAGGCCCCTGCGTGAGCGCTGGGGAATTGGTGCTATACGCCCCATTTAGGGATGGGGTGATCGCCCATTGAGATACAGACGTTCTTCATTTCTGCAAACACTTCAAAGCTGTATTCTCCACCTTCGCGTCCGGTCCCGGAGGCTTTAACGCCGCCGAAAGGTTGGCGAAGGTCGCGCACGTTCTGCGTGTTAACAAACACCATGCCCGCTTCGATGCTGCGTGCCAGTCGCAGTACTTTGCTAACGTCCTGCGTCCAGATGTAGGAGGCCAATCCGTACTCCACTTCGTTGGCCAAGCGCAGCCCTTCGGCTTCATCTTTGAAAGGCATCAGGCAGGCAACGGGGCCAAATATTTCTTCCTGCGCCACGCGCATGCGGTTATCAACATCGGCTAATACGGTTGGGCGTAAGAAATTGCCGTTTTTAAGCGAGGCGGGTAGATCGCTCGGTTTATCTGGGCCGCCAGCAAGCAGCGTGGCGCCTTCTTCAATACCTAAGCTAATATAGCCGGAGACTTTTTCCCAATGCTGGCGGCTGATGAGCGCGCCAACCTGGGTATTGGGATCTTGTGGATCGCCAACGCGTAGGCGGTTAGCGCGTTCGGCAAAGCGTTTAACAAACTCGGGATAGATGCTCTGCTGAATGAAAATGCGTGAGCCCGCGGTGCAGCGTTCGCCGTTAATCGAGAAGATGGTGAATAAAGCCGCATCTAAAGCGCGTTCGATATCGGCATCTTCAAAAATCAGCACCGGTGATTTGCCGCCGAGCTCCATGGAGTATTTCTTCAGGCCTGCATTTTTCATGATGTTGCGGCCAGTCGCAGTACCACCGGTGAAAGAGATAGCGCGTACGTCGTGATGACGAACCAACGCATCGCCCGCCGTGGCGCCATATCCTTGAACGACGTTAAGCACGCCCGCAGGAATTCCAGCCTCAAGCGCTAATTCGCCTAGGCGATCGGCGGTCAGGGGGGAAAGCTCAGACATTTTCAACACCGCGGTATTGCCAAGTGCTAAGCAGGGCGCGACTTTCCATGTTGCGGTCATAAACGGTACGTTCCACGGCGAAACGAGCGCGCAAACACCGACGGGCTGAACGAGGGTGTAGTTGAGCATTTTGTCGTCGACGGGGTAGGTTTTGCCGTTCATCTGCTGACAGATTTCAGAGAAAAACTCAAAGTTATGCGAAGCGCGTGGGATCAGCACATTTTTAGTTTGATGAATCGGCAGACCCGTATCCGCGGTTTCCATGGCAGCAATTTCTGGGACGTTTTCGTCAATCAATTCACCTAAACGACGCATTAAACGCGCGCGCTCTTTCATTGGTAGATTGGCCCATTTAGGGAACGCCTCTTTCGCGGCTGCCACGGCGAGATTGATTTCTTCTTCGCTGCCAGAGGCCACTTCCGCTAATACTTCGCCATTAGCCGGATTTGTGGTTTCAAAATACTGTTTGCTGGCAACGTTTTTCCCGTTGATCCAATGGTTTATTTTTTTCATCTCAGACTCTCCTCATATTCGGCTTGGCTAATAATGCGGTTAATCAGGCGCCCAACGCCTTCAACCTCGACGATAACTTCATCGCCCGGTACCACATCTGACAGACCTTTTGGCGTGCCGGTGGCGATCATGTCGCCCGGTTGTAACGTCATAAATTCACTTAAATAAGCGATTAGGAATGGGATATCGAAAACGAGGTCAGCGGTGGTGCCGCGCTGGCGTAGCTCACCGTTAACATAGGTGCTGAGCGTTAAATTATGTGGGTCGGGAATGTCTGCTTTATCAATGATCCAAGGCCCGATGGGGGTTAGCGTGTCGCGGCTTTTCACGCGTAGGTTAGGGCGATAATAGTTTTCTAAATAATCACGAATGGCGTAATCGTTACACACGGTATAACCGGCAACATAATCCATGGCTTCATCCGGCGTGACCTGGAATGCCCGCTTGCCAATGACAACCACGAGCTCGGCTTCGTAGTGCATATACTCAACGTTATCGGGGCGAACCGATATTTGCTGGTGGCCGGTTAAAGAGTTCGGCGCCTTGATAAAAATAAGCGGCTCCTCAGGGGCTTTAAAAGCCAACTCAGCGGCGTGATCGGCGTAGTTCAGGCCTAACGCGAATAGCGTGCCTTCAACGGGGGGCAACCATTGCACTTCATCAGTCGGAATTTTTCTGCCGTTGGGCAAACAGGCGCGGTGTTGTTCGTCGATAGTGACGTTAAAATCTTGCCCTTGATGGCGAATGCGAGCGTGTTTCATGCGGTTTCTCCCGTCCTTTTGAGCTGTAGGCATACGCTGTTTTCAAGCGTTGGCAGGCCTGCCGCTTTAATAGTGATGCTGTCGCTTGGCTGGATATCAACGCGTTGCTGGGGAGTTCCTAATAAAATGACATCGCCCGGTTGTAGAGTGGCGAAGTCGCTCAGAGCACACAGGAGTTCTGCGGCGCTGCGATTCAGATCGGCGGTTGTCCAGCGGTTGACTTCTTTGCCGTTGATTTCGGTGATGATATCGACGGCATCAACGTGGGGCAGAGGAGCTAGTTCGCCTAGCGGACAGAAACCGTCGCGGCATTTAGCTTTAATGGCTGGGCGATAAAAGGACTCTTCTGGCAAGCTCACATCGTTAGCCAGCGCATAGCCCGCAATGTAATCTTCGGCGTCAGCGATGGCGATTTTACGGGCAGTTTTTCCAACGACTAGCGCAATGGTGGCTCCGCTTTGTACTCTTTCTCCCTGTGGAACTGGGATTGAATCGCCGCCGTGGATAACGGTATTGCGAGGTTTGATAAACCAAACTGGGGTTTTGGGTGGTGTTTGATAAGGCGGCTGCTGAAATGCATCGAGCCAAGCTTCGGTCTGGCTACGGTGATTGAGTGCAACGGCAAAGATGGTGCCTTTCATGAACGACTCCTTTGCAAATGGTCGTGTCGGTATGAGAAATGTTTTTTATTAATATGTTAATGATTATGTTTTAATCCTTGTTTAACATTTAGGCAATAAAATCAGTCTGAAGTGTGATCTTAGTAACAATGTTTTTACATCTTTGTTTTAAATTGTATTTAAAATCATATAGTTAGTTTTAATGTTTATTTTTAATATTATTGATTTGAAACTTTACTGAAACAAATCTAATCTAGGTAAATAATTATTTAGATATTAATAAGTTTCAATTTGAACTCATGATAAGTACATGTAGAATGCCTAAAATGTACCGAGGGGTGGCCTTGGTTGGATTTTCTTGAGAGTGTGAATCTATGCATGAATCTTTGACTATTGCCCTGCTACAGGCGCGGGAAACTGCGATGGGTTTTTTTCGTCCAATATTGAAAAGCCATAATCTCACGGAACAGCAATGGCGCATTATTCGAGTGCTAGCAGTCGATAATTCAATTGATTTTCATGAGCTTTCTTGTAAAACCTGCATTGTTCGCCCGAGCTTGACCGGCATTTTAACGCGCATGGAAAGGGATGGTCTTATCCTTCGTTTAAAGCCGATAAGCGATCAGCGCAAACTGTATGTTTCACTCACCCCTGAAGGCAAAAGCCTTTATGAGAAAGCGCGTTCGCAGGTTGAGGAAGGATATCAGGCGATTGAGCGGGCTTTTTCAACGGAGAAGATGGTGCAACTAACGAGTTTACTGGATGAATTAATTGCATTAGGTGATGCGGCTTTGTGTCAAAGCGAGAGCGAGGAATAGATCAAAATCTCTATATGCTGTCGCATTGAAAGAACTTATTTTATTCTATACATAAAGTGCGTATTTTTATTCCTATGTCTAAAATATCAGCTGTATTAGTTCAATGAGTTGTTTATTGGACATATTTTAGATAAGCAATTTGTGCTGAATTTTTACGGCGATAAATAAAAATAATGTTTCTTGGTTAATATATATACCTAAGCACAAATTGAAAAATATCACTGACAAAGCGTTGTTAAATTGATAGGACTGCACAATAAATAGATCTTAAAATGCTATGAATATTCCTATGAATATAAATAAAACACTTTCTCCTGCTACGGCAGTTCTCGCTATCATTGCCGTCACTTTTCCTTTCCTGGCGTTGTTTAAACTCCCCTTGGCTCACGGTGTGGTGGTGCAGGTTATTGAAGATGTACAATCAGCCTGGTTGCTTTTTGGGGCGATCTTTACATGGTTCTATATGAAGCCTTTAACGCTTGCCCCACGCCCAAAGGCCTTCTGGTGCTGGGCGACGGTATGGTGGATCGTGTTGTTTGGTCGTGGGATTAGCTGGGGCCGAGATTTTTTTCCAGAAACACCTAAAATTTATTTTAGAATAATTTCCGTTATTTTAATTGGTACCTTAATACTAATGTTATTATTACCTGCATTACGTAAAAATATTCTAGAAAGAATAAAGCATCAAAGCATCCCGTTGTGGAGCGTATTATTGATGGTGGTGTGTTTTCTTATTTCAGATACGATTGAACATCATCGATTACTTGCGCCGATATTTATTAGAGATAGTCATTATCAGGATTTACTTGAGGAACTTTATGAACTTCCGTTTATGCTGTGCTTATTCGATATCGCTCTGGGCATAATGCGTTCTGATAAAAAAATACTTAGCCAAGAAAAAATAGCGCTGATTGAATCTTATAATTAAAGTCATTTACGCTCTTAAAATAAGTCACCTAATGAATGCATGCTGAAGATCTCAGCGTGCATTTTGCTTATTAGAGACACCTAATCGAGATTGTGGATGATTACGTAATAGAGCAGATTGTTTTTTGCCACATGCTCACGTCAGAAATTATTTCTATTGTTATGATTATTTTTCAATAAAAAAACACGGTTTTGTTTCTTTGATTTTATTGTCTTTTTTCTCTTTTGAGAAAATTCTCGAGATTGTCTCGTGATAGTGCTTGCGTAAAACTACCAAACATGAGTTAATGCTCTCGGTTTGTAATGCAGAACCAGTATGAAAGACATTTTAGTAAAGCAGTTCTTTGTTTAGCGATGTGTATCACTTCGCTCATGAATTTCCTTCTTTAGTGCTCCCGTACGTCCTCTGATAGAACAGACCCTTTTCGCCCGAGAGCGGCGACTCTACTTTAAATATATTAGGAAATATCATGTCTGATAAAATGACTGGCTTAGTAAAATGGTTTGACGCTGGTAAAGGTTTCGGCTTCATCACTCCAGACAACGGCAGCAAAGACATCTTCGTTCACTTCTCTGCAATCCAGAGCACCGCATTCAAAACTCTGGACGAAGGCCAGCGTGTTGAGTTCACTGTTGAAAATGGCCAGAAAGGTCCTTCAGCAGCTAACGTTGTAGCTCTGTAATATTGCTTTTAAGTGACCACCAGAGTTTGTGATTTTGGGTAACCCTAAATTGCTAAACCGGTAATCATTTAATTAGAACGGGTCCTGTTTATTCAGGGCCCGTTTTATTTTGTCTGGTTATGTATTCTCAACGTTAATATTTGTAAATCTAGTATCATTCTGAAAATTAAGACAGATAAGATAAATCTGCTGTGCGCATAAAATAAAATTCATTAAGTTTTATTTTTGCTGCAACTTAATCAAACGCAGTGAGTCAAAGACTATATGTACCGCTATAGATAAATTCTTCTTTATGCGATACGCAAACTGCTATGTATAAAGAAAGAAGGTCTATTGTGAAACACTCAGGTTTTTCAACAAGCTTACTGCACCCGCGCCATTGGTCGCTGTGGTTCGGTTTAGGCTTGTTATATTTATTGGTCCAATTACCTTACCCTGTCATTCGCCGTCTTGGCGGAGCGATGGGCCGTATCTCCAAACGTTTCCTAAAACGCCGTGTCACGATTGCACGACGTAACCTCGAACTGTGCTTCCCTGATTTGTCACCTGAAGAGCTAGATGCTCGCGTAACGGATAATTTTACGTCTTTAGGCATCGGGCTGTTAGAAACCGGTATGGCATGGTTTTGGTCTGATGCGCGTATCAAGAAGTGGTTTGATGTGAGCGGGATTGAGAACCTCAATGCGGCCCTAGCGGAAAACCGTGGCGTGATGGTGATTGGCGTACACTTTATGTCGCTGGAGCTGGGCGGGCGCGTGATGGGGCTGTGTCGTCCTATGATGGCGATGTATCGTAAGCACAACAATAAAGTGATGGAGTATGTTCAAACCCGCGGGCGTTCTCGCTCTAATAAAGCGATGATTGATCGTCGTAACCTGCGCGGTATGGTTCATGCCCTTAAAGCCGGTGAGGCTGTGTGGTTTGCTCCAGACCAAGATTTCGGACCGAAGGGAAGTTCGTTTGCTCCATTCTTCGCTGTCAAAAAAGCGGCGACCACAAATGGCACCTTTACTATCGCTAAACTGGCTAAGCCTGTTCTGCTGACAACGGTGTTAATCCGTAAGCCAGATGGCAGCGGCTATCACCTTATTATTCAGCCAGGTCTGAAAGATTATCCTTATGATGATGAACAAGCAGCCGCTGAATTTATTAATAGCGTGATTGAGAAAGAAATTTTGCGCGCGCCAGAACAATATTTATGGCTGCATCGCCGGTTTAAAACACGGCCTGTTGGTGATACTTCTCTCTACGCCTAATTAGCCCATAAATTAGTTTAATTAAACACTAAACCCCGAACCATTTATTAAGCGAATGTTCGGGGTTTACGCTATTCTAAGCCCCGAATTTTAAGTCTGATAGTTTCAGTGCTTAGTGAGCGAAAAGAAAAATGACGAGAGAGGCGAGTACCATGAAGTACAGTTGGGTTCTTTTTGATGCTGATGAGACGTTGTTCCGGTTTGATGCTTTTCAAGGTTTAAAGCTGATGTTCTCTCGTTTTAACGTTGATTTTACCGATCAGGATTATGCAGAGTATCAGGCGGTTAATCAGCCACTGTGGGTGGATTATCAAGATGGCCGTATTAATGCACAACAGCTACAGATCACGCGCTTCGAGCTTTGGGCTCAGCGCTTAGGCGTAACAGCGTGCCAAATCAATAACGCATTTTTACAGGCGATGGCTGATATCTGTGATGTATTGCCTGGTGCCAGAGAGCTAGTGAATGCGCTGACCGGTAAGGCCAATATGGGGATTATTACTAATGGTTTTACCCAACTGCAAACGGTGCGTTTAGAGAGAACTGGGATGAAGGATGCATTCTCTACACTGGTGATCTCTGAGCAAGTGGGGATTGCGAAGCCAGACGTTGGGATCTTTGAATATGCGTTCTCACAGATGAATTATCCGCCAAAAGAACGAATTTTGATGGTAGGTGATAACCCTCACTCCGATATCTTGGGGGGTATCAATGCAGGTATTGATACCTGCTGGCTGAATACGACCGGTGCAGCTTTGCCGGACGGTATTTCGCCAAGCTATCAAGTGAGCTCGTTAAACGAGTTACAGAAAATATTGTTAGCTTAACGCAGCCAAAAAAATCCCCTCAGTTGTAATGTCGTTCACTTAAGCTCTATTTTAGGGGGAAGCACACCGATGGGGTCGTAGCGGCGTAAGCCGCCGGAGCGCCCCGCGGTGTGGTAGACCCGTGTATCTCGATCTCTTAAACGAACGGCATTGCCCTCAGTTGGGGATTTTTTTGCAAAGAGTAAATCTAGGAATTCATTTACCAATACATTTTGGTTAGCAACACACAGGCGATAACACCGAGCGCTGCTACGCCCCAGCAAAAGCGTAGAACAAGGGTGTCGATAGTTGATTTATTGTCTGAGATATAATTTTTTACAGTCGTAGTCATGAGCTTTGCCTTGAAATATGAATCGGTATAGATCCTTTTTATACTTCAAAACGGCGTTTCATTGTGATGCTGCTCACATTATGCTCTATAAGTCATACAAATGACGCATTCCTGTACAATTGATGCGTCGTTTCGCACTTATGGCTAATCGAGTTTCCAGATAGCTTAAAGATTGATACCGGCAAAAGACATAAATCCCAGTGACATCAAGCCCGCCGTGCAAAACACTGCGCCTAATCCGCGCATCCCTTCGGGGATATTTGAGTACTTCATTTTTTCTCGCAGACCTGCCATCGCGACAATCGCAAGTAACCAGCCAAGCCCACACCCGGTGCCATATACAAATGACTCGGTGAAGTTATATTCACGCTGAACCATAAATATGGTTGCGCCAAAAATTGCGCAGTGAATGGTTAAAAGCGGTAGAAACACACCCAGCGAGTGGTGTAGCGCAGGTAAGAAACGATCCAATATCATTTCTAATATTTGCACCAGTGCGGCGAGAACGCCGATAAAGGTAATAAAGTCGAGGAAGCTTAAATCGAGGCCTTCAATTAAAGCGCCGTCTTTGAGCAGATAGTTATAGATGAGATTATTTAGCGGTGTAGCAACGGCTAATAATACGGTGACGGTGAGTCCAAGCCCAAATGCCGTTTCAATTTTTTTTGAAACAGCCAAAAACGTACACATGCCTAAGAAGAAATTTAGAGCCATGTTTTCGACAAAAACAGCGCGAAAAAAAATATTTAGGTATTGCTCAAGCATCATGCTTTTCCATAAGCGTCAATCAACTAAAAATCCGAAATAATAGATTAACAATCAGGAAAAACCGAGTATTGAGCACGATCAGTTTTCAATCACAAATCATTCACAGAGCAGATGTTTATAATGAATTTGTGATTGAAATAGGGTTTGGGGGGAAATTAGATGAGACTTTCAGCGGTACAGGTCCAGGCACTTGGATGTTGATCAAAACCCAAGCGTGGGTAATATTCCTGTGCGAGTGGTGCTGCCAGCAGAATAACTTTGCAGCTAGGTTTAAGCTGGCGACACGTCATTTGTATTAATGCTTTACCTACGCCGCCCTTTTGAACCGACTCTGATACTGCGAGATCGGATAAGTAGCAGCAGTAGTTGAAATCTGTCACTGAACGAGCGATGCCAATCAGGCGCTCACCAGCCCACGCAGTGACTAAGATATCAGCATGTTCTAACATTCCTGCCAAACATTCTGGGTTATCTAACGGGCGTCGTGGGCCCAGTGTTGTTTCTGACAACAATTGTGAAAACTGTTCAACAGTGATCGCCTTATTGACGTGATAACACACTTCGGCTGGCGTTGATGACATCTCTGACCTTCCCGTTAGTTTAGTAAAATTGTACGTTATATTTTTGATATTAAACCAAAATATTAACGCTGGCGTTGTGACTTAGCCCATTGCGCTTTCTGCCAGTCTTCACAGCAGTCTTTGTCACAAAAGTTGCCACTCTCAATTTTTTCGTGGCAGTTATAGCACATACCAGTAAATGGCATTTGTGTCTTTTGGCGGTTCGCAAGAGCGAGGTCACGCTCTAATTCTTCCAGTGCACTGGCGTTGTCAAACTCATCAGCCATTTTCTTCCCCTATATAGTCGTGACAAAATTGAGTAATAACAGAATATCGTGATTACAGAATAGCGTTATGATGCGGTTCTCGAATCAAGCGCGTGATTATACTCGGTTGAACGATGATCGTCATACACTTGAATTGACCCCCATTTGATTCTCAGACTTGTCTTTAGCCTACCTCACGAAGGGTATACCTTTTATTTATATAATCGTTGTATAATAATTTATATAACGATTGCTATTTGCTCAATGATAGCAATTTATTGAGGTTATCTCTCATGGTGAAAGAGTCGTGGAGGATGATGTGAAAAATCATTTTGGCGAAGGTGTGATGGACGGCGTAAGGGCTTATGAACCTAAATCAGCCAATGAGATGAGCCAGCACTGCTTCGATTATCGACGTGGTTTTGTTTGTGGATTTGCGCACAGCTTTGGCAAACGGGTGGATAACCGTTACATGGCTGCTTGCCGAGCGGGGGAGCTCGCACGTGACTACGGGCTGGAGCGGGATGCTATTGCTGATTTTTTCCATGGTAGTGAAGATCGGGGTTTACAAGAATATTATTATTCCGGCTATGAACGCTCACGCCGCGCAGACGAAGTTTTCTTCGGTGCTGAAGCGACAGGCTGAATAGCTCGGGTTGATCTCTGTTGTTACGATTAACTTCTGTTAGTATTAAAGACTGATGTAGATTCGTTTATTTCAAGCAGCATCAATGTGAACTCGGCTTATCAGTCTGATTTATCTCCTTGATGTTACGTAATTTATAGAGTCTATAACCATTGTGTCGTCAATACAGTTTGTTTAATCAAGGAGAGCAAAATGTCTGTTTCAGCACGCAACCAATTAAGTGGCGTCATTTCAGCAGTCGCGGATGGAGCCGTTAATGACGAGGTTGAATTGACCTTAAACGGTGGCGCGAAAATCGTAGCGGTTGTTACTCATGCAAGCAAACAAGCCATGGGTCTAACTAAAGGTAAAGACGCCGTCGCGTTAATCAAAGCGCCTTGGGTTATTTTGGCTTCCGAAGACTGTGGTTTAGTATTTTCTGCCCGCAACCAATTCGCCGGTGAAGTGAGTGCTTTTCTTAAAGGTGCGGTGAACTCAACGGTGCATGTGAAAACCGATCAGGGCATTGAATTGACTTCCGTTATTACCAACGAAAGCGCAGAAGAAATGGCGCTAAGCGCTGGCAGTCGCGTAATTGCATTGATTAAAGCCTCCAGCGTTATGTTGGCTACCAAGGCCTAGTCTTATGCCGCAGATTCAATTTCGCCTGTTTGATCATTCTGATGCGTTTTCTTTGCGGCTAGTGTATGAATCTGCGGTTTCTCAACTCACCGTGGGTGAATATAACCTCGCTCAACGCACGGCATGGATTCAGGCCAGTGCGGAACCTAAATATTGGCTGCGCGTACTTGAACGTATCCAACCAGCCGTAACCTTAGTAGACGGTGAGATCGCTGGATATTTCGATTTGCAGCCTGACGGATTAATTGATCATTTCTATGTGGCGGCTGCATTTGCGCATCAGGGCATCGCTCGAGCGATGATGGATGAAATCCTGCAACGAGCACAGACGCGCAGCCTTTCTGAAATTTATGCGTATGTCAGCCTGACGGCTCAGCCTTTTTTCACGCGTTACGGCTTTGAGATTGTTTATCGCCAAAACGTTGAGGTGGGCGGACAGCAGCTTGAAAATGCACGCATGAGTAAGCGGCTATAGGCGTATTTACTCGTTGGCAAAGAGATATAAAAAAAGCCCGTTCAGTGAACGGGCTTTTTAGTTTATCAGGTTGAGTTTTTACTGAGCGATTTCAGCGTCATACTGCGGAGGCGGCTGACGGAAGCGGCGAGTCAGGAAGGTTAAGTAACCCAGACCGATAGCGCCCCAAATCAGGCCTAACGTCATAGAACTCTCTTCCAAGTTTACCCACAGTACACCAACGGTTGCAGCGCCTAATACCGGCAGCAGCAGATAGTTGATGTTGTCTTTCAGCGTACGATTACGTTTTTCACGAATGTAGAACTGAGAGATAACTGACAGGTTCACGAAAGTAAACGCCACCAGAGCACCAAAGTTAATCAGCGCCGTGGCCGTCACCAGATCAAACGATACCGCTGACAAGGCAATGCAACCCACCAACAACACGTTGAATGCTGGGGTACGCCATTTCGGATGAATGTATCCGAACAGACGCTCAGGGAACACGCCATCGCGGCCCATAACGTACATTAGGCGAGAAACACCGGCGTGTGCAGCCATACCCGAAGCCAGTACGGTAACGCAGGAGAACACCAGAATGATGGACTGGAAGAACTTGCCTGCGACAAACAGCATGATTTCTGGCTGTGATGCATCTGGGTTAGCGAAGCGTGAGATATCTGGGAAGTACAACTGTAAGAAGTACGACACCACGATAAAGATCACACCGC
>NZ_JAVXIQ010000028.1:0-47359 GCF_036648275.1 Hafnia sp.
ATGCGTATATGAGAAAGTTGCGTCAACCCCTTTTTTATCGGAAAAGGGCATCTGAGGCACGTTTGCGCGGGGATTATACAGCTCGGTGAGAAAATCAACAAAATTCAGGCTTATTAATAGGGTAAAACGGCGTTATCGATAAAAAAACGGCGAACATTAAAAGTTCGCCGTTTAGTGGATAGATGAATTTTTAAATCATTACTTTTGATAAGCCGATTGATGCACGCCTACAGCACGGCCTGACGGGTCATCCATTTTTTTGAAAGATTCATCCCATTCAATCGCTTTTGCCGAAGAACAGGCGACGGAAGGGCCGCCCGGAACACACTCTGCGGCGCTAGGCACAGGGAATAACTCTTCAAAAATTTCACGATACAAATAGCCTTCTTTTGAGTTTGGCGTGTTGTATGGGAAACGGAAGTGCGCATTTGCTAACATTTGATCGCTAATCTGCTGATTCGCGGTTTCTTTTAAAGTATCGATCCAGCTATAACCCACGCCGTCGGAGAACTGTTCTTTCTGGCGCCAAGCTACGCTGGCTGGCAGATAGGATTCAAAACATTCACGTAAGATGTATTTCTCCATTTTGCCGTTGCCGCACATTTTATCTTGTGGGTTTAGGCGCATAGCGACGTCGAGGAATTTTTTATCCAAGAAAGGAACACGCGCCTCAACGCCCCACGCTGACATGGCTTTGTTCGCGCGGGCGCAATCATACATATGCAGAGCCAGAAGTTTACGTACGGTTTCTTCGTGGAATTCTTTGGCGTTCGGGGCTTTATGGAAATACAGATATCCGCCAAAGACCTCATCGGCGCCTTCGCCGGAAAGCACCATCTTGATGCCCATGGCTTTTATCTTACGTGCCATCAGATACATTGGCGTTGAAGCACGGATGGTCGTCACGTCATAGGTTTCGATGTGATAAATCACGTCGCGAATTGCGTCTAAGCCTTCTTGCACCGTGAAATGAATTTCGTGATGCACCGTGCCAAGATGGTTAGCGACTTCCTGCGCGGCTTTTAAATCCGGAGATCCTTCCAAACCCACGGCGAAAGAGTGCAGCTGTGGCCACCATGCTTCGCTGCGTTCACCGTCTTCAACACGGCGAGCGGCAAATTTTTTGGTAATGGCGGAGATCACTGAGGAGTCGAGCCCACCAGACAGCAACACGCCGTAAGGGACGTCAGACATCAGATGGCTTTTGACCGATTCTTCCAAGGCTTCTTTCAATTGAGCGGCGTCAGTGTGGTTCTCTTTGACGTTATCGAACTCAAACCAGTCGCGCTGGTAGTAGCTATGAATTTCTCCATCGTCGCTCGACATATAGCTGCCTGCTGGGAATTCTTTGATGGTGCGGCAAACCGGTACCAGAGCTTTCATCTCTGAGGCTACGTAGAAGTTGCCGTACTCGTCATAACCCATGTACAGCGGAATAATTCCGAGATGATCGCGGCCAATCAAATAGCTGTTTTTTTCTGCGTCATACAAAACAAACGCAAACATGCCCTGCAGTTCGTCTAAGAACGCAGAACCTTGCTCTTCGTATAGCGCCAAAATGACTTCACAGTCAGAGGCCGTTTGGAATTCATAACGACCTTCGAAACGTTGGCGCAGAGCCTGATGGTTATAAATTTCACCATTCACGGCAAGAATATGGGTGCGCGCGGCATTGTACAAAGGCTGGGCGCCGTTGTTGACGTCAACGATAGACAGGCGCTCATGCGCCAGAATCGCGTTGTCAGAAGCGTAAATGCCAGACCAATCTGGGCCACGATGGCGCATCAGGCGTGATAGCTCGAGCGCTTTTTTGCGCAGCTCAACAGGATCGGTTTTTAAATCAAGCACACCAAAGATAGAACACATAGATTTCTCCCATACTGCATTGTCTAGTTGTGACGTTGTGAGTCAGTTTAAGGCGGTAAAAAATTATTGATTTACGACTCAGTGAGGCGTTTACCGCTGCTATAAATAATAAATTGCGTCAAAACCTGAATAGAATGCAAGCGCTTTAGCTTAATGGTGAGAAATAGTCTGTTGGTGTACTCTAAATCTTAATGATTATTCATTTTTTAAAGTGAATTATTGAGGAATCGATAATTTTTTAGCGTTCGGTGTAGAAACGATAAAAAAGCAGCGCAGAAAAAATGAAGTAAAAGCGGAGATAAAAAAGACGGAAGTTGCGTCTGACCAAGCTGACCAGACGCAAAGGGATAACGTTAGATGATATCGATATCGGCAACGGAGGGGTAAATGTAGTTAGGGCGGAATGGCATGTTATCGACGTCGTTTAACGTTGAGACACCGGACAGCACTAATATCGTTTCTAGCCCCGCTTGGAAGCCTGCCAGAATATCGGTATTCAGATTATCACCGATGATTACGGTGCTTTCTGAATGGGCCTGCATCTTGTTAAGCGCGGCACGAATAATCCACGGGCTCGGTTTGCCAACGTAGAATGGCTTGCGGCCTGAAATGAGTTCAATCGGCGCGCACAATGCGCCACAGGCAGGATAAAAACCACGGCCATGTGTATCTGGATTCGTCGCGATAAACCGTGCGCCGTTGACCACGAAGTAAGAGGCCTTGTGGATCATTTCCCAGTTATACGAACGGGTTTCACCAACGATAACAAAATCAGGGTTGATATCGGTAATGGTAAAGCCTGCTTTATATAATTCGTGAATTAACGCACCTTCACCAATCACATAGGCTTTTTTCCCTTCCTGACGCTTGAGAAAATCGGCGGTGGCCATGGCTGAGGTGTAAAACACGCTTTCAGGAACATCAAGTCCGGCGGCTGCGAAGCGGTTTGCCAGATCCTGCGCGGTTTGAGAAGGGTAGTTGGTCAGAATGACGAGAGGAATGTCTTTTTCTTGAATGCGTGCCAGAAATTTATCTGCACCCGGAACCGGAGTGTTGTCGTGCATCAAAACGCCGTCGATGTCACAAATAATACTTTTGATTGTCATAGGTTTATTACTCGTTAAGTTGACAAGCACAAATCATATCATGCTTGTCAGCTAACGCAGCAGCTTCAAATAGGCAGAGAATTAGTGCGGATGTTGCCCTTCCAGCAGGCGCTGAAGCAATACGCCGTTGAGCATGGCGCGTTTCACTAGCGCAAATGCCCCAATGGCTGAACGATGGTCTAATTCAGAGGTGACCACCGGTAGATTGATGCGGAAATTCTTCAACGCCTGAGTATTGATGCAGCTTTGAATCGCAGGCAGCAGCGTTTTTTCTGCTTCAATAATTTCGCCTGCGATGACCACTTTCTGCGGGTTAAACATGTTTATCGCAATCGCAATGGCGCGACCCAGATAGCGGCCAACCAACTCAATCACTTCTGTTGCTAGCGCGTCGCCTTTGTTTGCCGCTTTACAGATTGCGCTGATGCTGCAATCGTCCAGCGTGAGTTTGCTTGGATAGCCTTGTTCGAGCAGATGACGAACGCGTTGCTCGATGGCGGCGTTGGCGGCCACGGTTTCCAAACAGCCGAAATTCCCGCAGTGGCAACGTTCGCCCAATGGATCGATTTGGATGTGACCAATCTCACCGACGTTGCCCTTACTGCCGAGAAATATTTTCTCATTCACGATGATGCCAGCACCGGTTCCTCGGTGTAGGCGTACCAGCATTGAATCTTCACAGTCGCGGGTGGCGCCGAAATAATGTTCAGCTAAGGCGAGGCTACGAATATCGTGACCAACAAAGCTGGTAACGTTAAATCGATCTTCCAGCGCATTAACCAATGGCCAATCATTAACGGTAATATGTGGCATATAGCGCACGATCCCATGTTGCGGATCGACTAATCCGGGCAGGATCACCGCAATGGCAATCAGCTCGCGGATTTTACGCTGGTAGGTGAGCATGAACTGCTCAATGTTATTCAGCAGTGCATTTTCCACTGTTTCCTGAGTACGTTCAGGCAACGGATAGTGCTCTTCGGCCAGTGATTTTCCGCTCATATCGTACAGCGTGATGGTGGCGTCGTGACGCCCTAAGCGAATGGCAATGGTGTTGAAGAGGCGGGTTTCCGTCACAATGGAAATGGCACGGCGGCCACCGGTAGACGCTTGCTGATCGACTTCTTTGATCAGCCCGCGCTCCAGTAGCTGACGGGTAATTTTGGTGACGCTGGCGGGGGCAAGCTGGCTTAGTTCGGCAATTTGAATGCGCGAAATAGGGCCTTGCAGATCGATTAAACGATAAACAGCGGCGCTGTTAAGTTGTTTAACCAGATCTACGTTACCAATTTGTCCTTGTCCGCCTGTGGTCATCAATTTATTACCCGCTTAGAAAAATAGAGCTCAAGTTAATAAAGAAAGCACGCAGACTGATGTACGTTCTCTCTTATTTATTTTCGTAAACCGTTTCGCCGTTCACGATGGTTTTGATCACGCGATAGTCTGAAGTGAAAGCGGTCAGGTTCGCCACTTTACCAGGCTCGATGCTTCCCAGACGGCTATCAACACCCACCGCGCGCGATGGATAGAGCGTTGCCATACGCAATGCTTCATCCAGAGCAATACCGATGTGCTCAACGCTGTTTTTGACGGCGTCGATCATGGTCAGCGCAGAACCGCTCAGCGTACCGTTTTCATCAACGACTAAACCGTTGCGGTAATATACTGTTTTTCCGGCGAAAATGAAGTGATCTATGTTAGCGCCTGCCGGAGCAGTTGCATCGGTGACCAGCACCAGATGCTCACCTTTCAAACGTTTAGCCAGACGAATACTTGGCCAAGCGACGTGGTGACCATCGGCGATGATGCCGGTGTACACTTCAGGGGTATCAAAGATAGCGCCCATCAGACCCGGAGCACGGCCAGAAATGGCTGGCATCGCGTTATAAAGGTGAGTCGCAAAGCTCATGCCTGCGGCAAAGCCTTTACGCGCTTCTTCATAGGTGGCGTTGGAGTGACCTGCGGAAACCACAATACCGGCAGCTTTCAGCTGTTGGATAGATGCCTGAGTCGCGACTTCTGGAGCCATCGTCACTTTGGTGATGGCGTCCGCGTGCTCGCACATGAAATCGATCATTTCATGATCCGGTTTACGGATATATTTCGGATTGTGCGTGCCTTTCTTTTCTAAGCTGATGTATGGGCCTTCAATATGCAGACCTAGCGCCTGATTCTGGTGCTTGGTCAGATAGCTGCGCATAACATCGATACCGTGCTTCATTAAATCGTCAGCACTGGTGATAAGCGTAGGTAAATAGCTGGTACAGCCTGATTTCTCGTTGGCGTGCTGCATGATTTCAAGCGTTTCTTCCGAAACAGCTTCGACAGAATCATTAAACTGAACGCCGCCACAGCCATTAAGTTGCAGATCGATGAAACCAGGAGCAAGGATTGCCCCGCCTAGATCGTGAGTTTCAATGCCTGACGGAAGTTCAGCGACAGGACAGATCTTTTCAATTAAGCCATTGGCGATCATTACTGCATGGTCGTCGAGAATATCGTGGCCGGTATAAATCCGACAATGGGTCAAAGCGTACATCACATACCCCTGGTTACAGGTTGAAAATTACAGATTCTTCATGTTTTCCGCTTCTAACTCGCGGAAGTACTTAACTGTTTTGACTTTCAGCTCCATCGTAGAAGGCTCATCGCATACGATGACGGACTTCGGATGAAGTTGCAGAGCGCTGATCGTCCACATGTGGTTGACGCTGCCTTCAACGGCGGCCTGCAGGGACAGCGCTTTCGCGTGGCCAGTGACCAGAATCATCACTTCTTCAGCGTCCAATAATGTGCCAACGCCTACGGTGAGCGCGTATTTTGGCACTTTTGTCATGTCGCCATCAAAGAAACGAGAGTTTGCGATGCGGGTTTCTTCAGTCAACGTTTTGATGCGAGTGCGCGACGCTAAAGATGAAGCTGGCTCGTTAAAAGCAATATGCCCATCGTTACCTACACCACCCATAAACAGATTGATTCTGCCGTAGGATTTAATTTTTTCTTCGTAGCGACGGCATTCGGTATCAACGTCAGGCGCATTGCCGTTCAGCAAGTTAATGTTTTCGCGTGGGATATCCACGTGATTGAAGAAATTATTATACATGAAGCTATGGTAGCTTTCTGGATGCTCTTCCGGCAGCCCGATGTATTCGTCCATGTTGAACGTAACAACGTTTTTAAAGCTGATTTCGCCAGCCTTGTGCAGCTCGATCAAACGTTTGTAGGTTTGCAGCGGGGTGCCGCCGGTTGGCAGACCAAGAACAAATGGGCGCTCAGCCGTTGGTTTGAAGGCATTGATACGGTTAACAATATGACGGGCAGACCATAAGCCAACGTCTGCAGCATTACTTAGAGGGATAAGTCTCATAGGGCACCTTTAGTGAATATAAATCTATATTATAAACGGGGGTCCACATTGCTCTTTGCTCAGAGTATAAGGCGTAATGCTTGCTAACGACTAATGTGTGACCTAACGCCGCTTTGATTTTTCGAATGATAAAATAAGTTTTGTATGATGGCTAGCAATTAGGCATGTTTAGAGCCTCCTTTGGTGATATTTATCACAAAACTGGAGGTTTTAATTTGCGGAGAAAAATAATTTTTTTACACTCCTGATTGTAGTCCATACTGTCAACTTAATAATTAAGTCAGTTATGACGTGACCATGAGCAGTGCCAATTCGAGCAATGACGGGTCCACAAGGGGGAAATGGTGAGTATTTTAGGTTATCTGCAAAAAGTCGGCCGTGCGCTGATGGTACCGGTGGCGACGCTACCGGCTGCCGCGATATTAATGGGTGTCGGTTACTGGATCGACCCGGTAGGTTGGGGTGGCGCTAATGCGTTAGCGGCCTTCTTCATCAAGTCGGGCTCTGCCATTATCGACAACATGTCTGTACTGTTTGCGATCGGTGTCGCTTACGGTATGTCAAAAGATAAAGACGGCGCTGCCGCATTAACTGGCTTTGTTGGCTTCTTGGTATTGACTACGCTGTGCTCTCCGGCCGCGGTAGCCATGATCCAGAAAATCCCTGCGGATCAGGTTCCAGCTGCATTCGGTAAGATTAACAACCAGTTCGTGGGTATCTTGGTTGGTATTATCTCTGCCGAACTGTACAACCGCTTCAGCGGCGTTGAGCTGCCGAAGGCGCTGTCCTTCTTCAGCGGCCGTCGTCTGGTGCCAATCCTGACCTCCTTCGTTATGATTCTGGTCGCGTTCATCCTGATGTACATCTGGCCGTTAATCTTTGACGGACTGGTTAACTTCGGTGAACACATTCAGAAAATGGGCTCTGTCGGCGCAGGTATCTACGCGTTCTTCAACCGCTTGCTGATCCCAGTGGGTCTGCATCATGCTTTGAACTCCGTATTCTGGTTTGACGTTGCAGGTATCAACGACATTCCTAACTTCCTGGGTGGCGCACAGTCTATCGAAGCGGGTAAAGCCGTTGTTGGTATCACGGGTCGTTATCAGGCTGGTTTCTTCCCAATCATGATGTTTGGTTTACCAGGTGCTGCGCTGGCGATTTACCACTGCGCACGTCCAGAAAACAAAGCCAAAGTGGCTGGTATCATGATGGCCGCTGCGTTTGCAGCCTTCTTCACCGGCATCACCGAACCGTTGGAATTCTCCTTCATGTTCGTGGCGCCAGTACTGTATGTTCTGCATGCATTCCTGACCGGTATTTCCGTATTCATCGCTGCTTCTATGCACTGGATCGCGGGCTTCGGCTTCAGCGCCGGTCTGGTGGATATGGTGCTGTCTTCACGTAACCCGCTGGCAACTCACTGGTACATGCTGATCCCTCAGGGTCTGGTGTTCTTCGTGATTTACTACGTGGTGTTCCGTTTCACTATCACCAAATTCAACCTGCTGACTCCTGGCCGTGAACTGGCTACCGACGCTGACGAAAGCGCTGATGGCTACGATCTGGATCTGGACAATGCGAAAGGTGGTAACGAAACGGCAAATCTGGCACGCAATTACATTGCCGCTGTCGGTGGCTCTGCCAATATCACTGGTATCGATGCATGTATCACGCGTCTGCGTCTGAGCGTTAAAGATTCTGCTATCGTCAACGATAGCTTGGCTAAACGTCTGGGTGCGTCTGGTGTGATTCGCCTGAACAAACAAAGCGTGCAGGTCATCGTGGGTACTCGTGCCGAAGCAATCGCAACCGCAATGCGTGGCGTGATGGCATCGGGCCCAATTGAAGCTGCCACTGCCCATGCTGCTCCAGCAGCCGCTGCAGCAAAAGCGCAGGCAACGCCAAACGCCGCTACGGTAGTTAAAGCGACGCTGGTTTCTCCAATCACCGGTGAAGTGGTTGCATTGGATCAGGTTCCTGATGAAGCGTTTGCCAGCAAAGCAGTGGGTGACGGTGTGGCGGTTCGCCCAACGGATAAAACCGTGGTTTCCCCAGCTCGTGGCACTATTGTTAAGATCTTCAACACCAACCATGCGTTCTGTTTAGAAACGGATGAAGGTGCGGAAGTCGTTGTTCATATGGGCATCGACACCGTGGCGTTGAATGGTCAAGGCTTCAAACGCCTCGTTGAAGAGGGTGCAGAAGTGAAAGCGGGTCAGCCAATCCTAGAAATGGATTTGGAATATCTGAACGCCAATGCACGCTCAATGATTAGCCCAGTTGTTGTCAGCAACATCGATGATTTCGGTGGTCTGAAAGCGCTGGCTGCGGGTCATGTTGTGGCGGGTGAAACCAAGCTGTATGACATCACTGCAAAATAAGAGCTTTGCAAAATAACTTGTCTGCGAACGGTTAGCTGATTTATCAGAAACTGTTTTAAGCAAGCAGAACGGAGAAGGGGTGACCTTTCTCCGTTTTTTTGTTTTTAGCGCCCGCTGATATACAGTGTCACTTAGCAGATCTTTCATCTTTTGACATAACCACAGAAAAAACGCCGTGATAATGGCAACAAACGGTTGTTTCCCGCCACAGGTTGTAAGATCATTACTGGTTATGAGTCGCGTTTTTAGGCATAGAGGAATAGAAAATGAGTGAGGCTGAAGCCCGCCCAAGTAACTTTATCCGTCAGATCATCGATGAAGATCTGGCATCCGGTAAACATAATTCAGTTCATACCCGTTTTCCGCCGGAGCCAAATGGCTACCTGCACATTGGCCACGCCAAATCCATTTGCCTGAACTTTGGCATTGCCAAAGATTATCAAGGCCAGTGCAATCTGCGCTTTGATGACACCAACCCGGTGAAAGAAGACATTGAATACGTTGAGTCCATTAAACGCGACGTACAGTGGCTAGGTTTTGAGTGGAGCGGCGCGGTGCGTTACTCTTCTGATTACTTCGATCAGCTGCACCAGTACGCCGTAGAGCTGATTAGCAAGGGCCTTGCTTACGTTGATGAGCTCACTCCAGAACAGATCCGTGAATATCGCGGCACCCTGACGTCTCCGGGCAAAAATAGCCCGTATCGCGACCGTAGCGTCGAAGAGAATCTGGCACTGTTCGAGAAAATGCGTAACGGCGAATTTGCCGAAGGCACTGCGTGCCTGCGCGCCAAAATTGATATGGCTTCTCCGTTCATCGTGATGCGCGATCCGGTTCTGTATCGTATTAAGTTTGCTGAACATCACCAGACCGGCAACAAATGGTGCATCTACCCGATGTACGATTTCACCCACTGCATTTCCGATGCGCTGGAAGGGATCACTCATTCACTGTGTACGCTGGAATTCCAAGACAACCGCCGTCTATACGACTGGGTTTTGGATAACATCACCATTTCTACGCATCCGCGTCAGTACGAGTTCTCTCGTCTGAATCTCGAATACGCCATCATGTCTAAGCGCAAGCTGAACCAGCTGGTGACCGAGAAAATTGTGGAAGGTTGGGATGACCCACGTATGCCAACGATTTCTGGCCTGCGTCGTCGCGGCTACACGGCAGCTTCTATTCGTGAATTCTGCCTGCGTATTGGCGTGACCAAGCAAGATAACAACGTTGAAATGGCGGCGTTAGAGTCTTGCGTGCGTGATGACCTGAATGAAATCGCACCGCGTGCGATGGCGGTTCTGGATCCGGTTAAAGTGGTTATTGAAAACATGTCTGCGGATAGCGTAGAAATGCTGGCGATGCCAAACCATCCAAACAAGCCTGAAATGGGCAAACGCGAAGTGCCGTTTAGCAACGAGATCTATATCGATCGTGCTGATTTCCGCGAAGAAGCCAACAAACAATACAAGCGTTTGGTATTGGGTAAAGAAGTTCGCCTGCGTAATGCCTATGTGATTAAAGCCGAGCGCGTTGAGAAAGACGCTGATGGTGAAATCACTACCATTTACTGCACCTATGATGCGGATACTTTGAGCAAAGATCCTGCTGATGGTCGCAAAGTGAAAGGCGTTATTCACTGGGTATCTGCAAACCACGCAGTGCCTGCTGAATTCCATCTGTACGATCGCTTGTTCAGCGTTGCCAACCCAGGCGCGGCGGAAGACTTCCTGTCTACCATCAACCCTGAGTCGTTGGTTATCCGTAAAGGTTTTGTTGAGCCAAGCCTTGCTGTAGCGACTTCAGAAGTCACCTATCAGTTCGAACGTGAAGGCTATTTCTGCGCTGATTGCCGCTATTCCGCGCCAGACCATTTAGTGTTTAACCGCACTGTGGGTCTGCGTGATACGTGGGCAAAAGTGGGTGCATAACCCAAGATAGTCCTCGCTAGATTGCAATCATAAAAAGCCGCTTACCTATGCTGTAAGTGGCTTTTTTTATGCCTGTCTTCAACATACCCCATCATTTTTTAAATCCTAATTGTAAATAGTTTAGTAATTCGATGTTATTTCTCGAAGTGCATAAACGCCCTCTGAATATTCGTTTCACGAATTAATTAATTGCCACCGATTTACCTCGATATAAAAATAGTTATCCCACCAGCGTTTGTTTTCTAAGCATTTTTCTCTGAAATTACAATGCAATTATAAATATAATACTGTTTTTAAAGAGTATTTTAAGTCGCTCTCAGTGAAAGTGTGTCACATGTAACAAAACATTAAAATATGTGCACTCGGTCAAGAATTGACACAATTGTTTTACTTTTCATTTGATAATTCGCGTCGCGAAAAATAGTCTAAGACGGTAGATGAGCAATTGAGTTATTCACTCTACTACGAATTAACTTTTCCCCATTTTAGGGGTTTTGCGTCCTAGACCGGTGAACGTCGAGGGTCGCGTTTTTCAAAGTCAAAGAGGATCGATTTTATGGTTACGCATCGTTTGAAGCGCAACGCGCTAACGCTCGCCATAACTGGGGTGTTGTTGGGTAGTGGTTTTTATGCAATGCCAGAAGCTAAGGCTGAAGGCTTTGTTGATGATTCAACGCTGACGGGTGGTGTTTACTACTGGCAACGTGAGCGTGACCGTAAAGATGTCACCACTGGAAACTACGAAACCAACCTTAATCATTCCACGTGGAACGCCAACCTAGATTTCTCATCCGGCTATGCAGCCGACATGTTTGGTATTGATGTTGCCGCATTTACCGCAATCGAAATGGCAGAGAACCATGATAGCGGGCATCCAAACGAAATTGCCTTCTCCTCGAAAAATAAAGGCTACGACGAAGACTACTCGGGCGATAAGAGTGGCATAAGCCTTTACAAAGCTGCTGCGAAATTTAAGTACGGCCCAGTCTGGGCGCGTGCGGGCTACATTCAGCCAACAGGCCAAACTTTACTGGCGCCACACTGGAGCTTTATGCCTGGTACCTATCAAGGTGCTGAGGCGGGTGCAAACTTTGACTACGGTGATGCAGGAGCGCTGAGCTTCTCCTACATGTGGACCGACAAATATAAAGCGCCATGGCATACCGAAGTTGATGGCTTCTATCAAAATGACAAAAAAACCGGCGTTTCTTATCTGCACTCATTGGGTGCCAAGTATGACTTTAAAAACGATTTCATACTGGAAGCGGCCTTTGGTCAGGCTGAAGGTTATGTCGATCAATACTTTGCTAAAGGTTCCTACAAGTTTAATGTCGCGGGTAATCCGATGACAACCAGCTACCAATTCTATGGCACGCGTGACCGCGTACATGACGGCGGCGTGAACGATCTTTACGACGGTACCGCATGGTTACAAGCGCTGACTCTGGGCTACAAAGTTGGGCAGTTCGACTTCCGCTTGGAAGGTACTTACGTCAAAGCTGAAGGTAATCAGGGTTACTTCTTACAGCGTATGACTCCAACCTACGCATCTTCAAACGGACGTTTGGATATTTGGTGGGATAACCGTTCCGACTTTAACGCCAACGGCGAAAAAGCTATTTTCGGCGGCGTGATGTATGACCTGAGCAAGTGGGATATGCCGGGCTTCGCCATCGGCGGCTCTTATGTTTACGCATGGGATGCTAAACCAAGCACCGATCCTCAGTACGATCAAAGCCTGCGCGTGAAAGAAAGCGCCTACAGTCTGGATGCGATGTACACCATTCAGGACGGTCGTGCGAAAGGCACGCTGTTCAAACTGCACTTCACTCAGTACGACAACCATTCAGACAACCCAAGCTGGGGCGGCGGTTACGGCAACATGTTCCAAGACGAACGTGATGTTAAGTTCATCGTTATCGCACCGTTCACCATTTTCTAAGCCAAAGACTCGGCATGTTGAGCTAAACATGCCGAGTCACTTTGACGAGATAAAAACATGAAAAAAATTCTATTGGTTGTCGCCGCTGTTGTTGGGTTAAGTGCCTGTGTACAGCAATCTACCGCACCTCAAGAAGATGCAAAGTTAAAACAAGCCTACAGCAACTGCATTAATACCGCTGAAGGTAACCCAGATAAAATTTCGGCCTGTCAGTCGGTGTTGGACGTGTTGAAGCAAAGTAAGACGCATCAGGCCTTTGCCGAAAAGGAAAGCGTGCGCGTATTTGATTACCAAAATTGTATTCAGGCGGCTAAAACCGGTGCTGGAGATAACTACCAGCAGGCCTGTGGCAAAGTTTGGCAGGAAATTCGCAGCAACAATAACTGATTAAGGACGAGGCTTTAGGATGAGCAAATTTAAATTGAATACGTTGGCCGTTGCCGTTTCTGCACTGGGCATGCTTGGATTTTCCGCAGCAAGTCAGGCAGATCAGCAAATCGTTGACCAACTGAGTCAGTTAAAAGTTAACGTGAAAGTTACTGACAACCGCGCGGCAGAGAACGGCGTAGATTGTGCCGCGCTGGGCGCTGATTGGGCGTCGTGTAATCAATCCGTTATTACGTTAACCAGCGATAGCGATATTAAAGGCAACGACTGGGCGATCTATTTCCATAACCCACGTCAGGTTCTGGACGTGAAAAGCGATCAGTTCAAAATTACGTTTGTGACGGGTGACCTGCACAAAATTGAACCCACCGATAAATTTAAAGGGTTTACCGCCGGTCAGTCGGTGGAAATTCCTCTGATTGGTGAATACTGGCAGTTGTTTGAAAGTGACATTATGCCGCGTTGGTACGTCACTTCTCAGGATGCTAAACCTAAGGTGATTGCTAGCACCGATACGGAAGATCTACGTCAGTTTGTGACGCCGTTTGCGGGCGATCTGTGGAAGCGTACCAAAGACGATAAAAACGTTCTGATGGTGCCTGAAACTCGCTTCGACAAAAACGCTGATGTGAAAGAGCTGCCAGCGCAGAGCCTGCGTGGCCAAATTATGCCAACGCCGATGGAAGTGAAAATCCATCAGCAGGACGTTGACCTCAGCAAAGGCGTAGCGCTGGATCTTACCGTTCTGAACAGCGCCACGGCAGAAGCCGCGCAGCAACGTTTCGCGCTGTTAGGTGTGAAAAGCGATGCCAAAGGTTATCCAATCAAAACGGCGATTGCGGTTAATAACTTCAAAGGCGACTTAGCGGTTCCGGGTGCTTACGAGTTGAAGATTGGGCCGAAGGGTGCAGAAGTTATTGGTTACGATCAGGCTGGCGTGTTCTACGGCTTACAGTCCATTCTTTCCCTGGTGCCAAGCGATGGCAGCATGAAGATTGCAACTTTGGATGCGAAAGATGCACCGCGTTTCCAATACCGTGGCATCTTCTTGGACATCGGGCGTAACTTCCATTCCAAAGAAGCAGTACACCGTCTTCTAGACCAGATGGCGGCGTACAAGATGAACAAATTCCACTTCCATCTGACCGATGATGAAGGCTGGCGCATTGAGATCCCAGGTCTGCCAGAGCTTATCGATGTGGGCTCAAAACGCTGCCACGATCTGAGCGAAAAAGAGTGCCTGCTGCCACAGCTAGGTTCAGGGCCTGATGCCAACAACAATGGCACTGGCCATCTGACTCGCGCTGAATATATCGATATCGTGAAATATGCTCAGGCGCGTCAGATCGAAGTGATCCCTGAAATCGATATGCCTGCACATGCCCGTGCGGCGGTGGTTTCGATGGAAGCGCGTTATGACAAACTGAAAGCCGCCGGTGACGAGAAGGGCGCTAACGAATTCCGTTTGGTTGATCCAACGGATACGTCAAACACTACGTCTGTGCAGTTCTACGATCGTAAGAGCTATTTGAACCCATGCTTAGATTCCTCTAAGCGCTTTGTCGATAAAGTGATTGGCGAAGTGGCGCAGATGCACAAAGAAGCGGGGCAGCCGTTAACCACGTGGCACTTCGGCGGTGATGAAGCTAAAAATATTCGCTTAGGGCCGGGTTATCAGGATAAGAATGGCAAGATTGAGCCGGGTAAAGGCATTATCGATCAAAGCAAAGAAGATAAACCATGGGCGCAGTCTAAGGTTTGTCAGACCCTAATCAAGAGCGGCAAAGTGGAAGATATGGAACATCTCCCAAGCCACTTTGCGATTGAAGTCAGCCAGATCGTCAATAAGCACGGCATTGAAAAAATGCAGGCGTGGCAGGATGGTCTGAAAGATGCCAAAGACGCGAAGGCATTTGCTACCAAGCGCGTGGGCGTCAACTTCTGGGATACGCTCTATTGGGGCGGTTTTGATACCGTCAACGACTGGGCGAACAAAGGCTACGAAGTGACGGTTTCTAACCCAGACTACGTCTACATGGATTTCCCGTATGAGGTGAATCCACAGGAAAATGGTTACTACTGGGGAACTCGCTTTAACGATGAGCGTAAAATCTTCAGCTTCGCGCCAGACAATATGCCACAGAATGCGGAAACTTCCGTAGACCGTGACGGCAATTTCTTTACCGCGAAAAGCGATAAGCCATGGCCGGGCGTTTATGGACTTTCAGCTCAGCTATGGAGTGAAACCACGCGCACTGACGAAATGATGGAGTATAAAATCTATCCTCGCGTTATGACGGTGGCGGAGCGCGGATGGCATCGTGCGGGCTGGGAGCAGGACTACAAAGCGGGTCGCGAATATAAAGGCGGAGAAACCAATCTGGTAGACAAAAAATCTCTGCTGAGTGATTGGCAGCGCTTTGCAAACCTGATGGGGCAGCGTGAGCTGGCGAAAATGGATAAAGCCGGTGTGGAATATCGCCTACCGGTACCTGGGGCAAAAGTCGTTGGCGGGAAACTGGAAGCCAACATTGCGCTGCCAGGGCTGGGCATTGAATACTCCGTAGACGGCGGCAAGCAGTGGCAGCGTTATGATGCTAAAGCGCAACCGACCGTTTCTGGCGACGTTCAAATTCGTTCAGTGAGCCCAGATGGTAAACGCTATAGCCGTGTAGAACCGGTGCAGGCGTGATATCGAGATAGGGATGCAAGGTATTCTCTGCTCCGGTGGGGTAGGGAATACCGCAATAAAGTATTAACGCAGTGATTTTTAATACCGTTTCATCATCATTATTGTTGCTATGGTATCTGCCGAAGCCATATGAGTGATTTAGTTGTGAGTTGCTTAGCCCCCTGCCTGAGGGGCTTTTTTTTGTCTGTTTTTCGACGAGAAAACGAAGATGGTGGGTTTCAGGCAATAAAAAAGCGACCCTCAGGTCGCCTCATGACACTTTCGTGTTTTTTACTCTCTGCCATCGTGCAGACTTTCGTCTTCGCGGCAATCACCTTCAGCACAGTGACCGTACAGGTACAGGCTGTGGTTGGTCAGTTGGATACCATATTTTTTAGCAATTTCGTGCTGACGCTTTTCGATAGAGTCGTCGCTAAATTCGATCACTTTGCCGCAGTCTAAGCAGATCAGATGATCATGGTGATGCTGTTGAGTCAGTTCAAATACGGATTTTCCGCCTTCAAAATTGTGACGCGTCACAATTCCAGCGTCGTCGAACTGGTTCAGTACACGGTAAACGGTGGCTAAGCCGATTTCTTCACCCATATCGATCAGCTTCTTATACAGATCTTCTGCGCTGACGTGGTGGCAAGTTGGATCTTGCAGAACTTCCAGAATCTTAAGACGCGGAAGCGTGACTTTAAGTCCAGCCTTCTTTAAAGCAGTGTTGTTATCTGTCATTCGGATTCTGTCCCGTTACTTAGCTCGAAGACGTTTAGGATAGCCTGCATTTGCTGCCAGCGTTGCCCTAATTGTCACCGAACTGAAAATATAATTGAGATTCATTATAAAGCTGATGGCGGTAAATGGAAACCGCAGTGTGTTAACAACTTGGACGGAACTACAGGGTGGAAATAAAACGTAACACACTGACAAATATGTAACTCTGCTGGTGGCGGGCGCTAGAGCGAGAAAAATGAGTTACATAGATGTTGCAAATTGCTTTCGCCAATCGCTGAAATACCCGCTGGCTTATGCAGTCAGCGGGTTCAATTTCATGTTAGCCAGCCAGTTCAGCCAAGCTCATCTCTTCGGAGATTTGTTTCACCCACGCATCAACACGCGTTGCGGTGAGTTCAGGCTGGCGATCTTCGTCAATAGCTAAACCGACGAAGGTTTTGTCATCAACCAGCGCTTTAGACGCTTCAAAATGGTAACCCGCCGTTGGCCAGTGGCCGACGATGGTCGCGCCGCGTGGCTCGATCAAATCACGGATGGTGCCCATTGCGTCGCAGAAGTACTCTGCATAGTCTTCTTGGTCGCCGCAGCCAAACAGAGCAACCAGTTTACCGTTGAAGTCGATCTCTTCCAGAGAAGGGAAGAAATCATCCCAGTCACACTGAGCTTCGCCGTAATACCACGTTGGGATGCCAAGCAGAAGAATATCGAATGCTTCGATGTCTTCTTTGCTGCTTTTGGCAATGTCATGAACTTCAGCAACGTCTTTTCCGAGTTGCTTTTGGATCATCTTAGCGATGTTTTCCGTGTTGCCCGTGTCGCTGCCAAAGAAAATGCCTACGATTGCCATGTCGCGTTTATACCTTTTATATCAAATAATTAAACTAGAATCTTGAGAAAGACCAGTACGTACTTTACGCACTATAGCACTTTAAACCGTATCGATTTGTCGTCATTGTGTGCTGGTGGCGTTAAGATTTTAAAATCTGATTGAGTAAAATTTGTTCAATCAATTCACTGCGGCTAATGTTTTGTTCCTGAGCCAAACGATTCAGCATTTCAACCGCTTCTTCGTTAATCTTTAGCTCGACGCGACGCAGTCCTTTCACTTTATCGCGGCGCAGTTGGTTGCGTTTGTTAATTCTTAGCTGTTCATCCCGAGATAACGGGTTAGTTTTCGGGCGACCCGGACGACGTTCATCTGCGAACAGATCCAGAGTCGTGCGGTCCGTTTGTTCTTTGGCCATATCAGGTAGCGGTACTACAAGGAGAATTTTGAATCTGCGTAACGAATCAGATCATGATTAACATACTAGGGCCATTCACCCTTTACCGGCACTATCCTTGAACAGCAAAACTGCCTGCCAGAATAATAGCGCGCCATAATACCCTAGCGCCCCCAGCCGCGACAATCCTTAATCTTACTTACCTCACTGATGAATGGTGATTTTTTCTACAGTGAGGCTGTCGTTAAGATGAAGTTAGGTCGTGAAAGCGACAAAATTAAGCCGTTTGGCTTATTCATCGCTGTCGAGAAAGCGGCGCAGCGTGCGTAGCACCAGCTCGGGTTTTTCCGCATGCAGCCAGTGGCCAGTACCGGCTACCACGTGAGCTTTAGCATGAGGAAACTGGCGAGCAATGGCGGCGCGATGAATATCTTGGATGTAGGGCGATGACCCACCTTTGATAAACATCGCAGGGCCTTGGTAAGGCGTGACTTCTTGCCAGCCCACGATATTTTCGTATTGATCCCACAGAACGGGCACATTAAATAGCCACTCACCATCCTGAAAAGACTTCAGCAAAAACTGTATTACGCCTTCTTCTTGGATGTAGCCGCGCATGATTTCAGCGGCCTCTTGGCGACGCGTCAGCCGTGCATCCGTCACCGCGTTGATAGCTGCAAAAATAGTATCGTGACGACGAACCTGATAATCAACGGGCGCAATGTCCAGCAAGGCAAGGCGGCGAATACGCTCGGGTGCAAGTGCTGCTAACGTCATCGCGGCTTTTCCGCCCATTGAGTGCCCAATGACATCTAACTGCGGCAAAGAAAGATCGTCAATCAGCGCCAGTAAATCTACGGCCATCGCGGCATAATCCATGCGCTCGGAGCGCGGCGAGTGTCCGTGATTGCGCATATCAACCTGAATCACCCGGCGATCGTTGCGCAAGTCTCGGCCTAATACGCCAAGATTATCCAGGCTGCCGAATAAACCGTGGATCAGTAATGCTGGTGGAAACAGGGCTGGCTGGGTTGGAATATGTTCGCGGTAGTTGAGTTTCATATCGTTAGGTCTATTCGTGGTGTCTATTCGCGGGCTCCATGCGCTAAACATGCGGCAATGGAGTGCGACAAATCTTATGTTGTAACAAATAGGTTACCACGACTAAGCATGATTGTTAGCCATCGAGTGTTATCCGGCAAAATTTAAGGGTATTCTTTCCATAAGTTTGGGAAAAAACTCACTGAATTGATCAGAGCATCGGGTTTACGCTATCCGCATGAGGCGTTTGACTTTATAATCCTGCTGATTAAGTCGTAAACCTGTATTGGATAATGATGAAAACTATTGAAGTCGACGAGGAGCTGTACCGCTACATTGCAAGCCACACGCAAAGTATCGGTGAGAGTGCTTCTGACATATTGCGCCGCCTGCTGAAAGTCTCTGAACATAAAGCAACTGCTGCTCCGGCTGTGACGCCTGCCGTCATCGCTGCGCCAGTGGCTGCTGCGGTATCTGCCCGTCCGGTAGACCGCGTTCGTACCATGCGTGAACTATTGCTGTCTGATGAATATGCAGAGCAGAACAAAGCGGTAAACCGCTTCATGCTGGTACTTTCAACCCTTTACTCCATTGATAACCAAGGGTTCGCTGCTGCAACGGAATCCTTGCATGGCCGTACGCGCGTCTATTTCGCCGGCGATCAGCAAACGCTGCTGCAAAACGGCACGCATACCAAGCCTAAACATGTCGCGGGCACGCCTTACTGGGTGATCACTAACACCAACACCGATCGCAAGCGCAGCATGATTGAACACATCATGCAGGCGATGCAGTTCCCAGCCGAACTGATTGAAAAAGTTTGCGGGACCATCTAATTCAAGAACTGCCTAATCGCAAGCATTGGCAACGCGATTAGGCACTCAACCATATAAGCGTAATAGCGTAGGGAGTAGTGACCATGGCAAATCACCCCCGTGCCGGGCAGCCTGCCCAGCAGAGCGATTTGATTAACGTGGCACAACTGGTTTCTCAATACTATGTATTGACGCCGGAAGTGGGTAACACGTCGCATGCGGTAAAATTCGGGACTTCAGGTCACCGTGGCAGCGCTCAGCGCCATAGCTTTAACGAAGCGCACATTTTAGCTATTGCGCAGGCAATTGTTGAAGTGCGTAAAGCGAATGGCATCGAAGGCCCCTGTATCGTGGGTAAAGATACACATGGTCTGTCTGAACCTGCGTTTATCAGCGTGCTGGAAGTTCTGACGGCAAACGGTGTAGACGTCGTGGTACAGCAGGATAATGGTTTCACACCAACGCCTGCGGTTTCTCACGCTATTCTGACCCACAACAGCAATAAGAATGCGGCATTGGCCGACGGTATCGTCATCACGCCTTCGCACAACCCACCTGAAGACGGTGGTATCAAATACAATCCGCCAAATGGTGGACCTGCAGATACTGACCTCACCAAAGTGATTGAGCAGCGCGCCAATGAACTGTTAAGCCTTAACTTGCAGGGCGTGAAGCGTCAAACGCTGGATGCGGCTTGGAAAAGCGGCTTGGTGCATGCCAAAGATCTGGTGCAGCCTTACATTGAAGGTTTGGTCGATATCGTTGATATGCCAGCCATTCAGCGCTCAGGCCTGCATTTGGGCGTCGATCCATTAGGCGGCTCCGGCATCGAATACTGGCAGCGTATTGGTGAGCATTACAAACTTGATCTGACCTTGGTGAACGATCACGTTGATCCGTCATTCCGCTTTATGCATTTAGATCACGATGGCGTGATCCGTATGGATTGCTCATCGGAAAGCGCGATGGCGGGCTTGCTGGCGCTGCGCGATCAGTTTGATTTAGCATTCGCTAACGACCCAGACTACGATCGCCACGGTATCGTCACGCCTTCAGGCCTGATGAATCCGAATCACTACTTAGCAGTAGCGATCAATTATCTGTTCCAGCATCGCCCACAGTGGGGCGCTGATGTTGCCGTAGGTAAAACGCTGGTATCCAGCGCCATGATTGACCGCGTTGTGAATGATTTAGGCCGTAAGCTGGTGGAAGTTCCTGTCGGCTTTAAATGGTTTGTTGATGGACTGTTTGACGGTAGCTTTGGTTTTGGTGGCGAAGAGAGCGCGGGTGCTTCCTTCCTACGCTTTAATGGTACACCGTGGTCAACGGACAAAGACGGCATCATTATGTGTCTTCTTGCCGCTGAGATCACTGCCGTTACCGGCGAAAACCCACAGCAGCATTACAATAAGCTGGCTGAACGTTTTGGTGCGCCAAGCTATAACCGCATTCAGGCACCGGCGACACATGCGCAGAAAGATGCGCTGTCGAAGCTCTCTCCTGAGATGGTTAAAGCTGACAAACTGGCAGGCGATCCGATTACCGCGCGTTTGACTAAAGCGCCGGGCAACAACGCCTCTATTGGCGGGCTGAAAGTGATGACCGACAACGGCTGGTTTGCCGCGCGTCCGTCTGGCACCGAAGAAGCCTACAAGATTTACTGCGAAAGTTTCTTGGGCGCTGAACATCGCCAGCGAATCGAGAAAGAAGCCGTGGATATTGTGAGCGCCGTGCTCGCCAGCGCCAAATAAGCGAGTTCTTCAGAAATTCTAAAAGCGCCTTTAACGGCGCTTTTTTTATGTCTTCGATTTGCCGGTAAATAGCGGTGACGTTTTCAATATAAAAAAACGCCCGATGAGACTCATCGGGCGTTTTATCAGGCTGAAAAGTATCAGCCTATTGAGGACGACTCAGGGAAATAAACTATTTCACCTGATGGTCAACAGGGTGGCTATGTTCAATGTCTTCACCGCCTTTATTAAAGCGACGACGAACAACCACAAAGAACATCGGTACGAAGAAGATGGCCAGAATAGTTGCAGTAACCATACCGCCCATTACGCCTGTACCTACCGCATTCTGTGCGCCAGAACCTGCACCGGAACTGATAGCCAATGGCAGAACACCCAGCATAAATGCCAGAGACGTCATCAGAATTGGACGTAGACGCATGCGTACCGCTTCTAACGTCGCTTCAATCAGCCCTTTACCTTCTTTATCCATCAAGTCTTTAGCGAACTCGACGATAAGTATGGCGTTCTTGGCTGAAAGCCCGATGGTCGTCAACAAGCCTACCTGGAAGTAAACGTCGTTGTTCATACCACGCATTGTTGCTGCCAACAGCGCACCGATAACGCCCAATGGAACCACGAGCATAACGGAGAACGGAATTGACCAGCTTTCATACAATGCTGCCAGACACAGGAAGACCACGATGAGCGAGATGGCATACAGCGCCGGAGCCTGGTTACCTGATAGACGTTCCTGATAGGACATTCCCGTCCAGTCAAAACCGATACCGGTAGGCAGCTTGGTGACCAAATCTTCCATCAGAGCCATCGCTTCACCGGTACTTTTACCCGGTGCCGCTTCCCCAAGGATTTCCATGGATGGCAGGCCGTTATAACGTTCCAGACGCGGAGAACCATATTCCCATTTTGATGATGAGAACGCTGAGAACGGTACCATTTGTCCTGCATCACCACGGACATAGTAGTTATTGATATCGTTCGGCAGCATACGATATGGCGCATCAGCCTGTACGTAAACCTTCTTCACACGACCGCGGTCGATGAAGTCGTTCACATAAGTACCACCCAGCGCGGTAGACAGCGTTTGGTTGATGTCTGAAATCGAAACGCCTAACGCCTGTGCTTTTTCCTGATCGACAATGATCTTGAACTGCGGCGTATCTTCCAAACCGTTTGGACGTACACGAACCACGGTGTCTGGATGCTGTGCGGCCATGCCTAACAGCTGATTACGCGCTTCAGTCAGTTTTTCGTGGCCAAGGCCTGCCTGATCGATAAGTTCAAAGTCAAAGCCGGTTGCCGTACCCAGTTCGATAATCGCTGGCAGGTTGAATGGGAACACCAAGCCATCTTTAATCTTACTGAATGCGCCAGTTGCACGGGCGATAATGGCCGGAACCTTATTATCGGCGCCGGTACGTTCATCCCAAGGTTTCAAGCTGACGAAGGCCAAGCCATTGTTCTGGCCTTGACCGCTGAAGCCGAAGCCACTTACGGTAAAGACGGATTGAACGTTAGCTTTTTCTTTATCCAAGAAGTAATCAGTGACTTCTGCCAGAACCTTGTTGGTACGTTCTTGCGTTGCACCAGCCGGTAACTGAACCATGGTCAGAGCAATACCCTGATCTTCATCCGGTAAGAATGACGTTGGCATACGGACAAACAACAGACCCATACCGACAACGATAATCAGGTAAATCAGCAGATAACGACCGGTACCACGCAGAATGCCCGCAACGGAATTCGTATAGTGCTCGGTGCTCTTATCGAACATGTTGTTAAACCAACCAAAGAAGCCGGTGGTTTTACCGTGGCCGCCTTTTTCGATCGGTTTGAGCATGGTGGCACACAGAGCCGGTGTCAGGATCATCGCCACCAGTACTGACAGCACCATCGCGGAAACGATAGTGATGGAGAACTGACGGTAAATCGCACCGGTTGAGCCACCGAAGAATGCCATCGGGATAAATACTGCGGACAGTACCATCGCAATCCCCACCAAGGCGCCCTGAATCTGCTCCATGGATTTACGGGTTGCTTCTTTTGGTGGTAGGCCCTCTTCGGCCATAACACGCTCAACGTTTTCCACCACAACGATGGCGTCATCCACCAAGAGGCCTATCGCAAGCACCATACCAAACATGGTTAGGGTGTTTATCGAATAGCCAAAGGCCGATAGCACAGCAAAGGTCCCTAACAGAACCACCGGAACCGCGATGGTTGGGATCAGGGTTGCACGAATGTTCTGCAAGAACAGATACATAACCAAGAACACCAGCACGATTGCTTCCAGCAACGTTTTCACAACTTCGTTGATGGAAATCTTAACGAACGGCGTGGTGTCGTATGGATAAACAACCTTCATGCTGGCAGGGAAGAAGGGCTGCAACTTAGCCAGCTCTTTTTTAACCCCTTCAGCGGCATCCAATGCGTTAGCGCCGGTTGCCAGTTTAATCCCCAGACCTGCGGCAGGTTTGCCGTTAAAGCGTGCGATAACGTTATAGTTTTCGCCGCCTAGCTCAATCTTGGCAACGTCACGCAGCAGTACGCGAGAACCATCGGTTTGAACCTTCATCAGGATCTTGCCGAATTCTTCCGGTGTCTGTAAGCGCGTTTGCGCAATGATTGAGGCGTTCAACTGCTGGCCAGGAACCGGAGGAGCACCACCTAATTGGCCGGCTGCAATCTGGTTGTTCTGGATTTTGATCTGGTTGATCACGTCCAGAGGAGTCATCTGGTAGTTGTTCAGCTTATTTGGGTCTAACCAGATACGCATCGCGTACTGTGCACCAAACAGCTGTACGTCACCAATCCCTTCGGAACGGCTGATCGGATCTTTAATGTTGGAAGCCACGTAGTCGGCGATATCATCCTGAGACATACTTCCGTCTTCAGAAATAAAGCCAGCAACCATCAGGAAGCTACTACTGGATTTCTCAACGCTGATCCCTTGCTGCTGAACTTCTTGCGGCAGCAACGGCGTTGCTAGCTGCAATTTGTTCTGCACCTGAACCTGTGCGATATCCGGGTCAGTACCAGACTGGAAGGTAAGCGTGATCGACACGCTACCCGATGAGTCGCTGGTTGAGGACATGTACATCAGATTATCGATACCGTTCATGTTCTGTTCGATAATCTGTGTCACCGTGTCCTGCACCGTCTGCGCATCAGCACCAGGGTAGACTGCGGAGATCGACACCGCCGGCGGGGCAATCGTTGGATATTGCGCCACCGGTAGTTTCATAATCGCTAGCGTACCGGCCAGCATGATTATGATGGCGATAACCCAGGCGAATATAGGTCGATCTATAAAAAACTTAGCCATGAATTACTGGCTCCTTTTTATCAATGTATCAGCAACGAGCATCACTTAAGACTTCTTCGGTTCGCTAGCCGCTGCATCTTTTGTTGAAGCGTTCCCTGCAGAAGCTTCTTCTACTTTCACTTGCACACCTGGACGAACTTTCTGCAAGCCAGTCACAATCACTTTGTCACCGGACTTCAGACCACCAGTCACCAACCATTTGTCACCGATGGCTTGCGCTGCGGTTACGGTACGGTTTTCAACTTTGTTGTCGGCACCGACTAACATGACGGTTGCTTCACCGCGAGGATTACGGGTGACGCCTTGCTGCGGTACGAGCAACGCATTGTTTTTGATACCTTCATCCAGACGAGCGCGCACAAACATGCCAGGCAACAAATCGCCTTTAGGATTCGGGAACACGGCGCGAATAGTGATTGAGCCAGTGCTTTCATCAACGGTGACGTCAGAAAACTCCAGAGAGCCTTTCTGTGCGTAGACCTGACCATTTTCCAATACCAGCTCAGCCTTAGCTTTACCGCCTTCCTGTTCTAAAGTGCCGTTAGCCAGCTCTTCTTTTAAACGTAGGAAGTCGTTGCTTGACTGAGTCACGTCGACATAAATCGGGTCAAGTTGCTGAACGGTTGCCAGCGCATTAGCCTGATTTGAAGTGACTAAAGCACCCTCGGTCACGCTGGATTTACCAATACGACCGCTGATTGGTGAAGTGACTTTGGTATAAGCCAGATTGATACGTGCAGTTTCTACTGCGGCTTTTGCCGCGGTAACGGCTGCATCAGCCTGACGCGCATCGGCAACAGCAGTATCGTATTCTTGCTGACTGATGTACTTAGTACCGACTAATGTCTTATAGCGATTTACTGTCAGGTGAGCGATGTTTGCAGCGGCTTCAGCTTTAGCCAAATCGCCACGCGCGCTGTCATAAGCGGCCTGATAAGTTGCTGGATCGATTTGATACAGGGAAGAACCGGCCTGAATGTCGCTGCCTTCCACGAAGTTACGCTTAAGGATGATACCGCCAACCTGAGGGCGAACTTCTGCGATGCGATATGCAGATGTACGTCCAGGAAGCTCAGTGGTGACGTTCAACGGCTCAGCTTTCAGCGTGACAACACCCACCTCAGGTGCGCTTTGCTGACCTTTTTGCTCGTTTTCGTCGTTACATCCTGTAAGAAGTAAACTACCAGAAAACATTAGCACGGCCGCCAGAGGCGTTAACCCTCTGTTTTTATTCATAGATAACCTCAAGAGTTCGATTGTTAAATGGGTATTGATTCATTTGTGAAAACCCATTGCTGCGCTAATTAAAACTGCATGTTATGGTACATACATTCATGAATGTATGTAAATCAAAGCACATTAAAAATATAACGCCATGGCACGAAAAACCAAAGAGCAAGCTCAAGCAACCCGACTGCAAATACTTGAAGCGGCAGTATGTGAGTTTTCCGCACGCGGTGTGTCCGCTACCTCTCTAACGGATATTGCCAACGCAGCTGGTGTAACGCGTGGCGCGATTTATTGGCACTTTAAAAATAAAGTAGACCTTTTTAATGAAGTCTGGAACCTGACCGAATCAAAAGTCAGTGACTTAGAGATAGAGTATCAAGCAAAGTATCCAGATAATCCACTTAGGATTTTACGTGAAATCCTAATTTATATCTTGGTCGCAACCGTGGACGACCCACGCCGTAAAGCGTTGATGGAAATTATATTTCATAAATGCGAATTTGTCGGCGAGATGCGTTCTTTAGCTGATATTCGCAAGATTTTGTACCTCGAAAATTTTGAGCGCATCGAAAATGTGCTACGTAACTGTATTGAGTGTCAACAGTTGCCTGCTGAACTTAATACTCGGCGCACAGCGGTAATGATGCGCTCGTATATAACGGGTATAATGGAAAGCTGGTTGTTTTTACCAGAAAGCTTTGATTTAAAAGAAGAAGCTTCATTTATGGTCGACAGCTTTATCGACATGATCAAGTACAGCGAACATCTCCTGCATGGCGCTGTTAGCATGCCGTTTGAAGCGCCGGCATGTGCGGTGGCGATGACGCCGCTTAACAGAGGGAAATCCTAATGCAGAAAATTGTTTTGATCGCCAATGGTGCCGGTTACGGCCAAGAATCATTGTTTAACGCACTGCGCTTGGCTATTGCGATGAAAGAGCAGCAGGGCGAGATTGAGCTGAAAATCTTTCTGATGTCTGATGCTGTCACATCGGGTTTGGCTGGGCAGAAGCCTCATGAAGGCTATAACCTTCAGCAAATGATTGAAATTCTGACCGCTCAGCAGGTGCCTTTTAAACTGTGTAAAACCTGCGCCGATGGCCGTGGAATCAGCACATTACCGTTGATTGACGGGGTTGAGATTGGAACGTTGGTTGAGCTAGCTCAGTGGACGCTAGCCGCAGATAAGGTGCTTACGTTCTAATTTTGCATTGAATCGTAATTAGGGCGATAGGGATTAATTCCCACACAAATATCGTCCTTATTTATTGGATAAAAAATAGATTTCATTTTCGGCTTTTGCCTATTCATTGTCTTAATATCTTCGTGCTACGCTAATCTACTCTTCCCGTTAAACGATCTCTTCCCATGATGGCTGGCTGCATTACGTTACGCTCTGTTCAATTAACTCGGCGCGCACAGTTTTATTTAATTTCATTAATTATTAGTGTGCTTATTTTATTGATGCCTGATTATGCTTTAGCGCTGAGCGGCGATATATCGACGCGGACTGAAGTACAGAATCAGTTAGATTCTTTAGGTAAGCAGAAATCGCTGTCGCCGGGAGAAAAGCTTTCGCAGCAGGATTTGATGAAAACGCTCGAATACCTCGACGGTATCGACCGCATCAAGCAAGAAAGCCAGCAGCTTAAACAGCAGATTCAACAAGCTCCGCTCAAGCTAAATCAGGCGCTCAGCGGATTAGAATCTATTCAACAGGCCGATAGCGAAGCCATCACGCGTTCGTCGCTGTCGACGCTTTCTTTGCGCCAGCTAGAAAACAGAATGGGCAGCACGCTGGATGATCTGCAAAGCGCGCAGGAAGACTTAGCGAATTTTAATAGTCAGCTTATTTCTCTTCAGACCCAGCCAGAGCGTGCGCAAAGCAGCATGATGGCGACGTCACAGCAGATTCAGCAAATTCGAAACGCGTTATCCGATCCCAGCAATATGCGTCCAACACAGCAAAACATGCTGAATACGCAAATGGCGATGCTGAATATGTCCCTCGACTACCAGCGCCAAAGCTTGTCGGCTAACACCGCATTACAAGATTCCCTGCAAAAGCAGCGCGACTACGCCAATGCCAGAATCAATCAGTTAGAGCACATGGTTCAGCTGGTTCGTGAAGTAGAAAACGGCAAGCGGTTAACGCAGTCTGAAAAGACGGCGCAGGAAGCACAAAACCCAGATGATGCCACGCAAGATATTCAGCAAGATCCTGTTATTGGGCGTGAGCTCGATATTAACCGCCAATTGAGCAAGCGGTTAATTGAAGCGACCGAAGGCGTGAACACGCTGGTTCAGGAAAATATCCGCATCAAAAACTGGCTAGACCGCTCTCTACAGGCAGAGCGCAATTTGAAAGAGCAGATAACGGTACTGAAAGGCAGTTTGCTGCTGTCGCGCATTCTCTATCAGCAACAACAAAATCTGCCGACGGAAAAATTGACTAACGATGTTGCTACGCAGATTGCTGATTTACGTTTGGAACAGTTCGACATCAATGAAAAGCGTGATGCGCTGTTCCAAGGAACGGATTACGTCACGCAGTTGCTTAGCCAAAATAAGGATAAGCCGTCTGACGATGTGGTTAGCGCGCTCGAAGATATTGTTGATGCTCGCCGTGAGCTGTTGGATCAGCTCAATAAGCAGCTCGGTAGCCAGTTAACCTTAGCGATTAGCCTACAGATTAATCAGCAACAGTTGTTGAGCGTAAATGAATACCTGCAACATACGTTGACCCAACAAATTTTCTGGGTGAGCAGTAATAAGCCAATGAACCTCAATTGGTTTATGGATCTTCCAAATGCGTTAAAAGTTCAGGCCAATTCGCTGCACTTTGACCTCAAGCCGGGAGCGTTGGCTGAAGGTGCGCTGAGCTCCATGTTCGTTTTCATTCCTTTACTGATCCTCTTCGGCCTGTTCCGCTGGCGCTATCGTAGAATTAATGAGCTTCTGGAAAAGCTTGGCAACGAAGTCGGCCAATTAAAACGTGACACACAGCTGCATACGCCAAAAGCCATTGGGCTGCTGATGGTGAAAGGATTACCCGGCACGCTATTGATATTGGCACTGGGCTTTTGGTGCTATCGCTCGGATATCAGCATTAATAACTTTATGTGGTCGCTGTCGCTGCAGTTTGCCATGTTCTGGATGGTTATCAGCACCACATATCGCCTGTTAGCGCCGGAAGGCGTGTCGGAGAAACATTTTAATCTCTCTCCGCTGCTGTGCGCGCACTATCGCCGCGTGACCCGACGAGTTGGGGTCACGT
The DNA here is from genome assembly GCF_036648275.1 of Hafnia sp. Lineage (NCBI taxonomy): Bacteria > Pseudomonadati > Pseudomonadota > Gammaproteobacteria > Enterobacterales > Hafniaceae > Hafnia > Hafnia sp. Next base: position 29,057 of record NZ_JAVXIQ010000028.1, read on the forward strand.
TAATCCCGCTGATTTTCTGGTGTGTATTGGGTGAAAAAGCGCCGTTGCGTCTGAGTGAAGATGTGATTGGTCAGGTTGCGGTGCTTATCACCTTAGCGCTGATAACCGCTTTTGTTTTCCCCATTTGCCGTGACGCATGGCGGGAGAAAAACTCTCATACCGTACGACTCATCATGGTGACGCTATTAGCCATGACGCCGTTGGTGCTGATGGTTCTTACCGCGTTCGGCTACCTCTATACCACGCTAAGCCTAGGACTGCGCTGGCTTGATAGCCTCTATTTAATGATCCTATGGACCATTATTTATGCCACGGCTATCCGTGGACTGAGCGTTGCCGCACGGCGTTTAGCTTACCGACGTGCTTTGGCTCGCCGCCAGCAAAATACCGCGCGTGAAGGGGCGGAGGGTTCAGAGCCGATTGAAGAACCGCCATTGGCGATTGATCAGATTAATAGCCAGTCATTGCGCCTGACAACGATGGTTTTATTCCTCATCTTTGGCTGTGTTTTGTATTGGATTTGGTCCGATTTGGTTACGGTGATCTCCTACCTTGATAGCATCACCCTGTGGCATTACAGCAGCGGTTCAGGTGCAAATCAGACCTTACAGGCCGTAACGCTAGGCAGCGTGCTCTTTGCTTTAGTGTCGGTGGTTATTGCCTATATCCTAACGCGCAACTTACCGGGTCTGCTCGAAGTGCTGGTGCTCTCGCGTATTCAAATGCGCCAAGGTTCTTCCTATGCCATCACCACGGTTCTTACCTATTTGATCATCGTGGTGGGGACGATAATCTTCTTCGGTTCGCTGGGGGTATCATGGGACAAGCTACAGTTCCTTGCCGCTGGGTTATCGGTTGGTCTAGGTTTTGGTTTGCAGGAGATTTTCGGGAACTTCATCTCTGGTCTCATTATCCTCTTTGAGCGCCCAATTCGCATTGGCGATACCATTACTATCGGGACGTTCTCAGGCACGGTAAGTCGAATTCGTATTCGCGCCACCACGATTACGGATTTTGACCGTAAAGAGGTAATTATCCCGAATAAGGCGTTTGTGACAGAACGGCTGATTAACTGGTCATTATCCGATACTACGACCCGATTACTCATAAAGGTGGGGGTCGCCTATGGTTCGGATCTGGACAAAGTGAAGCAGGTTCTCCTGCAAGCGGCCAAAGAAAACCCACGCGTGATGACCGATCCCGAACCGCAGGTGTTTTTCTTAGCGTTTGGAGCGAGCACATTAGATCATGAACTGCGTTTATACGTACGCGAACTTCGCGACCGCAGCTATACGGTTGATGAGCTGAACCGTCGAATCGATCAGCTGTGTCGTGAAAACGACATTAATATCGCGTTTAACCAGTTAGAAGTGTATTTGCATAACCAAGAAGGCAAGGAAGTTCAGGTGATCAAAAAAGATCTGGACGGCAAAGCCGGTGATGAGTCATTGGCATAATCGCGCTGTGGCTATGAGTTGATTTTCGCTTCTGCCAGTTTTAACGGAAGCTTACGGCGTTTGTTTAAGCATTAAATATCCTGCTTAATGAACGCTATAAGCTTCCTATTATTAACTGATGTTGTTAACTGACGTCGTTAACTGAAGCTGTTAACTGAATTCGCAGCTTCAAAATTAAGCCTTAGTGACGATATTGTTCTTCCCGTTATGCTTCGCGGTATATAAATAGTCGTCAGCGATTTTTAATATTTCTTCTGCGCTTTCACCCTGCCATTGGGTGAGTCCACCGCTGAAGGTGACATGCAAGCCTGCCTCGTGCCACTGTTTCTGGTCAACGGCGATACGCCATTTATCGAGCAGATGTACCACGCTGCTGGTATCGCTGTTCAAAATCAGCATCACTAATTCTTCGCCGCCATAGCGGCATAACAGTCCTTGAGGCCCTGCAATTTCCTGACCGACTTTGCCGATATATTTTAAAACTTCATCGCCCACGGGATGGCCAAAACGATCGTTGATTTGTTTAAAATTATCAATATCAATCATGGCCAAAAAGAAAGGAACTCTGTTTTCAATTAGGCTGGGCAAACGCTCATCAAAATAGCGACGATTAAATAATCCCGTCAGGCTATCTTCAATCGCGGCTTTATTCGCTTCTGCTCTGGCTCGGTGCTGCTTTTTAATTTCAGAATAGACGCTGGCGAGATCGGATGTTTTTTCATCCATGCTGCCACTGCGTATTGTTGACAGCAACTCGCTTAGCATGCGTTGCAGGCTGGTGTTCCAAAGCACAGCCACGGTGATATAGAGCATTACCGTGACAATCGCCAAAATCAACATCGGTTGCGTTGACTCAGCAATTAAAGCTTCGATTTTGTTCTCCTCGACGGTGAGAATAAGATGCCAGTCAGGGTTGGTGAACGAATGGTAATAAACATGAATGCCTGAGTTTTCATCATAAAAATAGCCTTCGGCATCCGTCATTTGTTTCAACCATTCTGGATGCGCGATCGGCAAGGTAATTTCTTGAGGATTGGCGTGCATGACAATCTGACCAGAATGATGGACTACGGCTAATTTCCCGTTTAATGGTAAGGCTATCTCTTTTAACGGCAGACTCATTGCCGCCAGATCTAAATCCATAGATAATGCGCCATAGCGAACACCCTGATCGTCATTCAGGTTTTTCGATATAGTCAAAACGTTATGATGAGTAAACTCGTCACTATAGGGCATAGAGAAGCGTACCCAATTATTCTTTAGGGTATCGCGCGGAAACCAAGGACGCTCTTTCGGATCGTATGAGGGGGATTCTATCTTTGGAATACTGTTAAAACCTGCGCCATCGACCCACACCAGAATATTGGTGAAATGGCGGTTAGCATTAATGGCATAAGACACAATTTTCTTTAGATTACTCTCGTCCGAATCAATGAACATAAGTGATTCGTTGGGTGATGCTTGGGTCGCAAGTGCGATGGCACTATTTTTGATATCTTTAATTTGGCGGTCGACTGACTGCATAGCCGTATTGTGTGCGATGAACGCAAGCGTCTCATCGATATTATGATACGTCTCTTGCTTTACGTGCTGATAGAACCAGACATAGAGAACGATCAGTGGAAGTGCTAGCGTGAGAATCGCTAGGTGAACCTGCTTTTTAACTGACCATGGTTTTTGCAAAGTAGAAATCATAAATTAAGAGGCTTATGTTGCATTGAGTAACCAGAATAGCTATCTGGAGGTAAGTCCTTTACCAAAATATCCCCTTTATACTTGAAGTTGCATCTGTGTTGGCTACGCTCACTCACCCGAATCACTTACTTGAGTAAGCTCATCGTGATTCGTTCTCTTGCCGTCGTGATGCAACTCCAATTATTTCGGGCATAAATAATATATTATTTATAATAAAACTTTATAGGAGTAATGAGTATATCAATATGAATAATAATATTTCATCGATCATAAAATGATCTTGAGGGAAATCAAGTTAACGTATTAAGGAAATAAATCTTCCGCCATTAATTAACGCAATGGAATGTTTTTTTCCCAGAGAATAAGCCTTCTTGGGAAGTTTCATTTCCAATATATAAAATTAAATTTAATAAGATATTTCTAACTATGGTTAGCATGATAAATATAATATAACCAATAAGTGTTAGTTGTATAAATAAATAGGATTTTTATAAAAACAAACCAAGACATATATTTATTATAATAAGAAAATTCAATGCGAATTATTCTTAAATAAAAAAGGAGCCATGTGGCTCCTTAAGATATGACTCGAGAGGCTATACGTTGCTGAGTGGCGAAGTTGTCTGGTGTTTTTTGCGCGACAGTTTAGTTTCATAGTCGTTTTTGACTATTTCTAAGGCGGCTAACACGACTTCAGGGCCGAGATCGTTGCTTTCCAGTAGATAGATCAAATCGACGGCAAGTTGCACTTCAGGCGCTGCTTTCTCGAGTGACATAACCTTTCCTTAGTTTTTCAATTTGCGATAGATGAACAGCAACAGCATAGCACCCAGAATTGAAATAATCAGGCTCACGAAATTAAAACCAGTGACGCTTCCCATTCCAAAGAATGAGCTGATGTAGCCACCGACTAATGCACCAGCAATACCCAAAATAACGGTCATAAAGAAACCGCCGCCATCTTTGCCTGGCATGAACCATTTAGCCAAAATGCCGATAATAAGACCAAGAATGACCCAAGAAATAATGCCCATGATACGTCTCCCTTAAACAAATATTTAGCGCTAGCTCTGATGACACCGAATGCGATATCAGAGAAGAAAGCTTTGATAATTATAGATAGAAATAAGCCCTCACCGTGAAGGCCACATCATTTTATTTGTTTGTAGGATGAATAGAACGACTTTCTGCACAAATGGGTTATTTTCAGAATTTTAGGAAAAGCCAAGCTCCATTTGTTCTATCTGTTTTTCAATTTTTTTCAGCGCTTGGCGACAGCGACTTAAACGTCCCTCTAAGGCGACGAGTTCTTGCTGAATCCCTTGCTGCTGCTGTAACGTTTGACACTGCCCAAGCTGGCTTTCACGTTCATAGAGCATGTCATTTAAGCGTCGCTCATAGCCCTGATTTTCTGCCAATTTCTGTTGCATAATGGCAAGCGGCGAACGCCGACTTTTAGCATCTTGGCGGCGCAACTGCTGGGTGGCGAACTCTCGCTGTAGCGCTTCGATCTGAGCAACTAAACGTTCAGCTAAAAAACTGACCTGCTGTGGATGGTTACGCTTTACGGCATCAGTGAGTTTTGCAAAATTACCGCGCAGTTCTTGCAAATAATCCTTCAGGCCTGTTTCGGCGCTGGCAAAAAGGGCACGATCAAAACGTGGCTGTCGGGTTGGTATATAACCGCTATTTTTCAGCGAGAGTTCCAGCTGGATGATGCGCTGTTCTAACACTTGTAAAAGCTGTTGGCTTGACATCAGAGATACCTTAGCGGTGATTATCGGGCTTAAAGAAGGAGGGCGGGATAGTTATCACCCATGACTTTCGGTGCAATGCTCATGTAACATCAGATGGTAATGGAGTCGTGGGGAGTAGGGCAAGAGACATCATGCAACGCATATTACTCATTGTTTTGGGCTGGATCGCATTTGGTCTGGCTTGCCTAGGCGCCATTTTGCCTTTATTACCAACCACGCCCTTCCTGCTGGTGGCGGCTTGGTGTTTTTCTCGTTCGTCACCGCGTTTTCACCACTGGCTATTGTATAATTCTTGGTTTGGCGGCTATTTACGCCACTGGCAAAAACATCGTGGTTTGCCATCAGGAGCTAAGCCAAAGGCCATTATTTTTATTATTCTGACCTTCGCGCTTTCGTTGTGGTTGGTGAACATGTGGTGGGTACGTATATTGCTGCTGGTGATTTTGGCCTGCCTGCTGATCTTTATGTGGCGCCTGCCGGTAATTGATGCAGAGCAAGAAAAAACACCGTGAAATGAACTCTACAGTTGCATTTGTTCGCCAGTTTCAATAGATTTGAGCGTTTTCGTGCGCGGGTTACCTCCCTGTCCCTTGTTTCTATATCCGAATTTCGTTGACCTGAAAAGACAGGTTACGCATCGGGGGAAGTTCAGGTGGCTTGCGTTAGCCCGGACCCGCTGTTTTATCAGGCAACAATTTTATGACCGCTACAGCACAACAAATCGAATTCCTTAGAGAAAGCATTAAGACTATCCCGGACTACCCAAAACCAGGGATTTTGTTCCGCGACGTCACCAGCATGCTGGAAGACCCAAAAGCCTATGCACTGAGCATCGAGCTGCTTGTTGAACGCTACCGTAACACCGGCGTAACCAAAGTCGTGGGCACCGAAGCCCGTGGTTTTCTGTTCGGAGCACCTGTGGCACTGGCGCTGGGCGTAGGCTTTGTTCCTGTGCGTAAGCCAGGCAAGCTGCCGCGTGCTACGTTGAGCGAAAGCTATGAACTGGAATACGGTACCGACACGCTGGAAATCCATCAGGATGCTATCCAGCCTGGCGATAACGTTTTAGTCATTGACGATCTGCTGGCAACCGGTGGCACCATCGAAGCCACGGTGAAACTGATCCGCCGTTTAGGCGGCGTAGTGACCGATGCAGCGTTTATTATTGATTTGCCAGAACTGGGCGGCGAAGCTCGTTTGACCGCGCAAGGCATCAATTGCTATAGCCTCGTTGACTTTGCTGGTCATTAATTACCGGTGACATGCATCAACAATCGCTGAGATAAAGCCCCGTTAATACGGGGCTTTTGTATTTTTCAGACAGTGAGATAGGCCGAACGCGTAAGGTCACAAAAACGTCTCGTTTACTGCGCCGAAAGTAATTAGGAATCAACATAAAGCTGCTGTTACAATACAAAGATAGCTCGTCATAATGCGGCTGAGCGTAATCATAAGTTGAGATCTTTCTGTTTAACGCCATATATAACGAGTTCGTTGAACAGAATGAACCCCCGGTCGGTATATGATAACCCCGATCAGCATCGCGGTTTTTGCAGTCATACTGAAATTACCCCTTACAAATCAATGATGAGTATCAATGAGCTATCAGGTACTTGCCCGTAAGTGGCGTCCACAAACGTTTTCTGACGTCGTGGGTCAGGAACATGTTCTGACCGCGCTAGCAAACGGCCTTTCTTTAGGGCGTATTCATCACGCCTATCTGTTTTCCGGCACCCGCGGCGTGGGTAAAACCAGCATCGCACGCCTTTTGGCGAAAGGGCTTAACTGCGAAACCGGCATCACCTCAACGCCATGCGGCGTGTGTGATAATTGCCGTGAGATTGAGCAGGGCCGTTTTGTTGATTTGCTGGAGATCGACGCCGCCTCGCGAACCAAGGTTGAAGATACCCGCGATCTGCTGGATAACGTTCAGTACGCGCCTGCGCGTGGTCGTTTCAAAGTCTATTTGATCGACGAAGTGCACATGCTTTCCCGCCACAGCTTTAATGCGCTGTTGAAAACGCTGGAAGAGCCGCCTCCGCATGTCAAATTCCTGCTGGCGACGACGGATCCTCAAAAACTACCGGTAACGATTTTGTCTCGTTGCCTACAGTTTCATCTCAAAGCATTGGACGTTGAGCAGATCCGTACCCAGTTGGAAAAAATTTCCACCGCGGAAGGATTTACCGCCGAGCCGCGCGCGTTGCAGCTATTGGCGCGTGCCGCTGAAGGCAGTATGCGTGATGCGCTAAGCCTCACCGATCAGGCGATTGCGATGGGGCTGGGCCAAATTACCGCAGAAACCGTTGGCCAAATGCTCGGCACCTTGGATGACGAGCAGCCACTTGCGATTATTGAGGCGCTGGTGGATGCCGATGGCGAGAAAGTCATGGCGCTGGTTGAGCAGGCGGCTTCACGCGGAGTGGATTGGGAAAATCTGCTGATTGAAACCCTGACTCTGCTGCACCGCATCGCGATGTTGCAACTGCTGCCGAATGCGTTAGATAGCCATTATATTTCCGTAGAGCAGCGCCTGCGTGAATTGGCGCGAACGCTGCCGCCGTCAGATTTACAGCTGTTCTATCAGGTGTTACTGACAGGCCGCAAAGAATTAACCTATGCGCCAGATCGTCGCATGGGCGTGGAAATGACGCTGCTGCGCGCGCTGGCGTTTCATCCCAAAGCCGTGATTGCTGAACCTGTTGCCGCACCGCAAACGGCGTTGCCAACTATGCCTGCGCAAGGTGGAGCTCATTCGGGGTCTGGCTACATGCCAGCACAGAATACAGCGCCACAGCAGAATACCATGCCGCCAGCGGGGCAGTTCCAACCGCAGAACGTGCCTCCGGCTCAGCCAGCGGCAAAACCGGCTGGTCTTTCGGATGCCACCGCCCAGCTATTGCAGGCTCGAAGTCAGCTACGGCAAAAGGCGGGTGGGGGAACTGACCCAAAAAAGAATGAGCCGGCAGCGCCTGTAATCGCGCGGCCGGCAAGCTCAGCACTGGAGCGTTTGGCATCAGTGACGGAGCGCAGCCAGCAGCGTCAAGCTGCCGCGGCAGAAGCGAAACCGTCGAAGAAAGAAGCCTACCGCTGGAAAGCACAAACCAAAGCGGTAGAAGCCAAGCGCGAGGAAATTGCTACGCCGAAAGCGTTGCGCACCGCGCTAGAGTATGAAAAAACGCCTGAGCTGGCCGCTAAACTGGCTGAGGAATCGTTGACCCGTGATGAATGGGCTGCCGAGCTGAATCAGCTACGCCTGCCAAAACTGGTTCAGCAACTGGCATTGAATGCGTTTCGTGAACCGGCAGAAGAAGGCAAAGTGCTTCTGCATTTACGTTCTTCGCAACGTCATTTAAACTCCGCTTCTGCGCAGCAGACTTTGTCTCAGGCGCTGAGTGAACATTATGGTCGCCCGGTTGAGCTGACGATTATCGAAGACGATAATCCAGAGCGACTCACGCCGCTGGAATGGCGGCAGGCGATTTACGAAGAAAAACTGGCGCAGGCTCGCCAGTCCATTGCTGCGGATAGCAACATCCAGACTTTGCGACGTTTCTTTGACGCCGAACTGGATGAAGAGAGCATCCGCCCTGTTTAACCGCTGTGTCAGCACGAGGCCGACACAGCCCCACGCAAAGAGAGAACACTATGTTTGGTAAAGGCGGATTGGGCAACCTGATGAAGCAAGCCCAGCAAATGCAAGACAAAATGGCGAAAGTGCAGGAAGAGATCGCTCAGCTGGAAGTGACCGGTGAATCTGGCGCGGGTCTGGTAAAAGTGACCATCAACGGCGCACATAACTGCCGTCGTATCGAAATCGATCCAAGCCTGATGGAAGACGATAAAGAGATGCTGGAAGATCTGATCGCTGCCGCGTTCAACGATGCGGCACGCCGTATTGAAGAAACTCAGAAAGAAAAAATGGCTTCAGTTTCCAGCGGTATGCAATTGCCGCCGGGCTTCAAGATGCCATTCTGATGCAAACCAGCCCGCTTCTTGAATCATTAATGGAAGCACTGCGCTGCCTGCCGGGCGTTGGCCCGAAGTCGGCGCAGCGCATGGCATTCCACATGCTGCAGCGCGATCGCAGCGGTGGAATGCGTCTGGCGCAGGCGCTCACCCGAGCGATGTCGGAAATCGGCCATTGTGAAGACTGTCGTACATTTACCGAACAGGATATATGTACGATTTGTTCTAACTCGCGTCGTAAAGAAAATGGACAAATCTGCGTGGTCGAAAGCCCTGCAGACATCCATGCGATAGAGCAAACAGGGCAATTCTCAGGCCGCTACTTTGTTCTGATGGGGCATTTGTCCCCGCTGGACGGCATCGGCCCGCAGGATATCGGTTTAGATCGCTTGGAAGAGCGTTTGGGGCAGGAGTCACTCACCGAGGTGATTTTGGCCACTAACCCAACGGTTGAAGGCGAAGCGACCGCGAACTACATTGCTGAAATGTGCAATGCTCACGGCGTATTGGCTTCCCGCATTGCCCACGGTGTTCCCGTTGGCGGTGAGCTTGAGATGGTTGATGGCACCACGCTGTCGCACTCTCTGGCCGGACGTAACCCCGTTCGTTTTTAACCTCTGCCTGACCGGCGTGTAATTTATCCACTCATAAAGTGATCTGAGTTACACGCCGCATTTCTTTTTTCCTCGATTGTATTTTTTACCCTTGAAATTCAACATCCCATCCCCATTTTTTAACCACTCTACCCAAAATAGTTCAAGTTGTAGGAAGGCAGCAAGTTTATGAGTCCCTAGGAGCATAGATAACTATGTGACTTGGATGAATAAACGCAGCTAACGCACATACGGCTTGAACAATGAAGGGTAAAACATTTTTGTCTGAGTGCTATCCATTGAGGTAAAAGCAAAATTATGAAAGGCCAAGAAACCCGTGGCTTCCAGTCAGAAGTCAAACAGCTTCTGCATTTGATGATCCACTCACTCTATTCAAACAAAGAAATTTTCCTGCGTGAGCTGATTTCCAACGCATCCGACGCGGCCGATAAACTGCGTTTCCGCGCGTTATCAAGCCCTGAGCTGTATGAAGGCGACGGTAATCTGCACGTCCGCATTTCAGCAGACAAAGAAAACCGCACCCTGACTCTGAGCGATAACGGTATCGGGATGACCCGTGACGAAGTTATCGACAACTTGGGGACAATCGCTAAATCGGGCACCAAGGCATTCTTGGAGTCTATCGGTTCCGATCAAGCCAAAGACAGCCAGCTGATTGGTCAGTTTGGTGTTGGTTTCTATTCTGCTTTCATCGTGGCAGACAAAGTTACCGTTCGCACGCGTTCAGCCGGTGCTAACGCCGATCAAGCGGTATTCTGGGAATCAGAAGGCGAGGGTGATTACACCATCGCCGATATCGAAAAAGTCGAGCGCGGTACTGAGATCACGCTGCATCTGCGCGAAGGCGAAGATGAGTTCCTGGATGATTGGCGTCTGCGCAATATCATCAGCAAATACTCTGACCATATCGCCCTGCCGGTTGAGATCCTGACCACTGAAGGTGAAGACGGCGAGCAGAAGTGGGAAAAAATCAACAAAGCGCAGGCTTTGTGGACGCGTACTAAGTCTGAAGTTACCGACGAAGAGTACAAAGAGTTCTACAAGCACATTGCCCATGACTTTACCGATCCGGTCACTTGGAGCCATAACCGCGTTGAAGGTAAGCAGGAATACACCAGCCTGCTGTACATTCCTGCGCAGGCACCGTGGGATCTGTTTAACCGCGACCATAAACACGGGCTGAAACTGTATGTGCAGCGCGTATTCATTATGGATGACGCCGAACAGTTCATGCCGAACTATCTGCGCTTTGTGCGTGGTCTGATAGATTCTAACGATCTGCCATTGAACGTTTCGCGTGAAATTCTGCAAGATAGCCGCGTGACGCAAAGCCTGCGCGCTGCGCTGACCAAACGCGTGTTGCAGATGCTGGATAAACTGGCCAAAGACGATGCTGAGAAATACCAGAAATTCTGGCAGCAGTTTGGTCTGGTGTTGAAAGAAGGCCCAGCCGAAGACGGTAGCAATGCTGAAGCCATTGCTAAGCTGCTGCGCTTTGCATCAACTCACAATGACAGCGCCGTACAGAACGTCTCTCTGACCGACTACATCAGCCGCATGGTGGAAGGCCAAGAGAAGATTTATTACATCACGGCTGACAGCTATGCCGCGGCGAAGAGCAGCCCACATCTGGAACTGCTGCGTAAGAAAGGCATCGAAGTGCTGCTGCTTTCCGATCGCATCGACGAATGGATGATGAGCTACCTGACTGAGTTCGATGGTAAGCCATTCCAATCCGTGAGCAAAAAAGATGAGTCTCTGGATAAGCTGGCTGATGAAGAAACCAGCGAACAGAAAGAAGCTGAGAAGGCGTTGGAACCGTTCGTTGAGCGCGTGAAAACCCTGCTGGGCGATCGCGTGAAAGACGTACGTCTAACGCATCGTTTGACCGAAACCCCAGCGGTAGTCACTACCGACGCGGATGAAATGACCACTCAGATGGCAAAACTGTTTGCTGCTGCCGGTCAGGACGCGCCTGAAATTAAATACATCTTTGAGCTGAATCCCGATCATGCGCTGGTGAAACGTGCCGCTGATGAGCAAGATGAAGCTCGCTTTGGTGAATGGATTGAACTGCTGCTGGATCAGTCACTGCTGGCTGAACGCGGTAGCTTGGAAGATCCAAACCAGTTCATTAAACGTGTGAACGATTTACTGCTGGCTTAATCGTTGTTAATCAAGTCATAACCTATGCCGCTCCGTGATACGGGGCGGCATTTTTTTATCCTGCTATTGCCGCTTTTCTCTTCTATTATCCGCTATTTTTGCGCCGCGCATTGCATTTTTGAATATCCGCTTTGATAAAAACAAAACGCTGTTTTATAAAAATGGAGAGGTTGATCGGTAATCTCTTTATATTTTTGCCATTTACCGTCATCAGGTGGCAAAAGCACAAAGGTTTTCAGTCGGTCATAAACCTACTTTAGACCCATAGGAAGAGTTCCCTCCGCTATTTCGTGAGTGACCGAAATATCGATAGGGTGCTCAGATAAGACACTACGGGGAACGAAAGTGATGACGATGCCATTGCAAAAGACACGCAAAATAGGGCTGATAAACTATTTGGCCTACGGCTCCGGAGATTTTCTCGGTGCAGGCACCACGGCCCTAACGGCGGCTTGGCTTCTCTATTTTTACACCACGTTTTGTGGACTAAGCCCAATTGAAGCCACGTTTATTTTTGCTATGGCGAGAGTGCTTGATGCGGTAGTCAGTCCTTTAATGGGCTTTTTAACCGACAACTTTGGCTCAACGCGCTTGGGTAAGCGCTTTGGCCGCCGTAAGTTCTTTATTCTGCTCGGTATTCCTTTGGTGTTCAGCTACAGCCTGATGTGGGTCGGCGAGATGCATTATTGGTACTACTTGTTGACCTACCTATTCTTTGACGTTGTTTACTCGATGATTTTGGTGCCATACGAAACGCTGGTACCCGAAATGACCGACGACTTTAAACAGAAAACCAAATTTTCCGGCGCTCGAATTGCCTTGGCGCAGCTCTCGGCCATATTGGCGGCGTTTCTACCGGGAATTCTGCTGGCTTATTTTGGCAAAGATAACGCCATCTCCTTTTTCTACGCCAGCTTAGTGTTCTCCGTTATCTGCGCGGGCGTGTTAACGCTGGTCTACTTCTTTACGTGGGAACGACCACGTGAAGAGATGTCTGAAGCTCAACTCAGAGCCGAGCAGGAGAAGCAAAAACTCACCTTGCTGAAAAGCCTAAAGCGTTTGAACGTGGAGCTGACCTCAACGCTGCGTATTCGTATCTTCCGCCAGCATTTGGGGATGTACCTTGGTGGGTACATTGCACAGGACGTTTTTAACGCGGTGTTCACTTACTACGTGGTGTTTGTGTTGATGCAAAGCGCTACCGTCGCGTCTAGTTTGATGGGAACTATGGCAATCATGCAGTTTATTGCAGTCATCGGCATGATCCCGCTGTGTATTCGTTTTGGCCCCGCGCCTTCATATCGCTTGGTGGTGGTGTTGTTCGGTCTTAGCGCCTTGTCTTACGGCGTGCTGTATTACGCGGGCATGAATGATGCGATGTCGTTGTTGTTGCTGATTTCCGCGGTGGCAGGGTTGGGGCGCGGTGGGATCAACTATGTGCCGTGGAACACCTACACCTATATTGCTGACGTTGATGAAGTGATTACTGGACAACGTCGTGAAGGCATTTTTGCCGGCATTATGACGCTCACCCGTAAAGCCTCTCAGGCCTGTGCGGTGATGTTAGTCGGAATTGTTATGCAGCTCTCCGGTTTTGTTTCTGGCCAAGCACAGCAGGCTTCCGCAGTCAGCCACACCATTCTGATGATCCTCAGCGTAGGCACTGTCTGTGTGCTATGCGTCGGTTTTTATATCTCCTTACGCTTCAAGCTTAACCTGCAAACGCACAGCGTGCTGCGCGAAGAAACCATCAAAATGCGTGAGGCTGGGCATATCGTGCCAGAGCAAATCACGCCAGAGGCAAAAGCGACCGTCGAACTGCTGGCCGGTATGCCATACGAATCGTTGTGGGGTAACAACAATATTGGCTATCTCAATCGGGATAAACCTGCGCCTAAGGCATTGCATATATTAAAAAATGCCTAATCCATACGGCGCAGCGAAATGACATCGTGAAATGAATTTGAATTATTTTCTGAATTAATTAAGGGAGTTCCCATGCTCGTATATCCGGTAAAACATAGCCCATTACTGCGTCAGCCTGAGCGCTTTATCGCTCGCGATGAGCTTAAGGGATTAATCTGTAAGATGACCGATAATCTGATTAATATCAGCGACGAAACCGGAGAGTTCCTGCTGCGCTTGGATGATGGGCGAGTGATTGATACTAAAGGCTGGGCGGGCTGGGAGTGGACGCACGGGATCGGCCTCTACGGCATTTATCAGTATTACCAGCAGACCGGCGATCAGGCGATGCGCGCCATTATTGATGACTGGTTTACCGAACGCTTTGCTGAGGGAACACCCACCAAAAACGTGAATACGGTGTGTCCGTTTCTGACACTGGCTTATCGCTATGAAGAGACTCAAGATCCACGCTGGCTGCCTTACTTAGAGCGCTGGGCCGAATGGGTGATGTATGAAATGCCGCGCACCGAACGTGGTGGCATGCAGCACGTCACGCTGGCAGAAGAGAATCATCAACAGCTCTGGGATGACACCCTGATGATGAGCGTGTTGCCGTTGGCAAAAATTGGCAAGCTGCTGAACAAGCCTGAATATATTGAAGAAGCAAAATATCAGTTTTTAGTGCATACCCAGCATCTGATGGAGCGTGAAACCGGTCTGTGGTTCCACGGTTGGACGTTTGAAGGCCACCACAACTTTGCCAAAGCGCGTTGGGCGAGAGGGAACAGTTGGTTGACGATGGTGATCCCTGAATTTATCGATCTGCTGGATCTCCCTGAATATGACGCCACGCGACGCTTCTTGATTCAGGTACTGGAAAGCCAGGTTTCAGCATTGGCGAAATGTCAGGATGACAGCGGTTTATGGCATACCTTACTCGACGATCCTGATTCCTACGTTGAGTCGTCTGCCACCGCCGGATTTGCCTACGGCATTCTCAAAGCGGTGCGCAAACGCTATATCAGCGCAGACTATGCGCACACGGCGGAAAAAGCGGTGAAAGGTGTGATCAAGCATATTAATGCCGAGGGTGAATTAACTAATGTGTCGTTTGGTACGGCGATGGGACGAGACTACGATTATTATCGTCAGATCCCGCTGACCTCAATGCCATATGGTCAGGCGATGGCTATTTTATGTCTGTCGGAATATATGCGCGTTTATCTGTAACGTTCATTGCTGAGAATCAGACCAAAAACGGGCGCAGGTGAGAGAAAAATCACCCGCGCCCGTTTTATTATGCGAGTTTCACGTTTCAGCAGCGGCCCGATTCCTTGAGGTAGCGGTCACAAAAATGGTAAGGTTTAGTGTTTTTGAATTTTATAAAAAATAATTTAAGAGGATTTACGCGATGCGTATCATTCTGCTTGGCGCTCCTGGCGCGGGTAAAGGCACTCAGGCACAGTTCATCATGGAGAAATACGGCATTCCGCAAATCTCTACGGGTGACATGCTGCGTGCAGCAGTGAAAGCCGGTACCGAACTGGGCAAAAAAGCAAAAGAAATCATGGATGCCGGCATGCTGGTAACCGATGAACTGGTTATCGCTTTGGTTAAAGAGCGCATCACTCAGGAAGATTGCCGCAACGGTTTCCTGCTAGATGGCTTCCCACGCACCATTCCTCAAGCTGATGCTATGAAAGAAGCGGGCATCAACGTTGATTTCGTACTGGAATTTGATGTTCCTGACGAACTGATCGTTGAACGTATTATTGGCCGTCGTGTTCATCAGGGTTCTGGCCGTGTTTACCACATTAAATTCAACCCACCTAAGGTTGAAGGTAAAGACGACGTGACTGGCGAAGAACTGGTTACCCGTAAGGACGATCAGGAAGAAACCGTGCGTAAGCGCTTGGTTGAATATCATCAGCAGACTGCTCCGCTGATCGGTTACTACAGCGCAGAAGCTGCGAACGGCAAGACTAAGTACGTCAAGTTAGACGGTACCCAGTCTGTTGCAGCGGTTCGTGCTGAGCTGGAAACTATCCTAGGCTAAGAAATAAGAACGATTTTAGGCGAGTTTGGCCTAGAGCGATAAAAGGCGGCTAATAAATAGCCGCCTTTTCTATATCTCCGAGTGATGGGGTTGACCAATCAGAGTAATGGGTTGGGATTTGCAGCATTTTGGTTACAATATCAAAACTTTCAATCTATCAAGATAATGCAAAACCGAGGGCAGCATGAGGCAAGAAAAATTCGGCGTACTGTTAGTCAACCTGGGCACGCCAGAGGCCCCAACCTCGTCAGCGGTTAAACGTTACCTAGCCGAGTTCCTGAGTGATAAACGCGTGGTCGATGTTTCGCGCCTGATCTGGTGGCCGGTTTTAAACGGCATCATTTTACCGATCCGCTCTCCTCGAGTGGCTAAACTGTATCAATCCGTCTGGATGGATGAAGGCTCGCCGCTGATGGTGTATAGCCGCCGCCAGCAGGCCGCTTTGCAGGCGCGTTTGCCTAATATTCCGGTTGAATTGGGTATGAGCTATGGTCAGCCTGCGCTGAAAAGCGCAATTGATAAGCTGCACGACGCCGGTGTCGATCGCATTATTCTGCTGCCGCTTTATCCTCAATACTCCTGTTCGACTAACGCCGCGGTGTTTGATGCGGTTGCCCGACATTTTGCTCAGATGCGCCGTATTCCGTCGTTGAGCTTTATCCGTGATTATGCAGAACATCCTGCTTATATTGCGGCGCTGGCTCAGACGATTAAAACCAGCTTTGCCCAGCATGGCGAACCTGACATGTTGCTGTTTTCATTCCACGGTATTCCGCAGCGTTATGCCGATCAGGGCGATGATTATCCGCAGCGTTGCCGAGCGACCACCCGCGCAGTGGCCGATGCCTTAGGGCTTAGCGCTGAGCGTTACATGATGACCTATCAGTCGCGATTTGGCCGTGAACAATGGCTAACCCCGTTCACGGACAAAACGATTGAGCAGCTTCCCGCTAAAGGCGTGAAGCATCTTCAGGTTATCTGCCCAGGATTTTCCGCCGATTGTCTGGAAACGCTTGAAGAGATCAAAGTGCAAAACAAAGAGTTCTTTATCGAAGCGGGGGGAACGCAGTTTGAATATATTCCTGCGCTCAACGATGACGCTTTGCATATCGAACTGTTTTATCAACTGGTGATGGAACAGATGACGCGCCCTGCGTGATCGTCGTTGGCTAAAGTTAATCGTCAGAGTCTTGGGCTCTGACGATTAAGCAAGTGATGTGTTAGAATTCTCGGCTTCCCGTTAATAACAACGCTTCATAACTGCTGACGACACTGATGAAATTCCCTGGCCAACGCAAATCTAAACACTACTTTCCTGTAAACGCGCGCGATCCGTTGTTGCATGCAACGCAAAAAAGCGAGATTGATACCTCCTATGTGGTCGGCATCGACCAAACGCTGGTGGATATTGAGGCGAAAGTCAGCGACGAATTTATTACCCGTTACCGTCTGAGTCAGGGACATTCTCTGGTGATTGAAGACGATGTTGCGGAGGCGCTGTATCAAGAGTTGAAAGATAATCAACTGATCACCCATGAGTTTGCCGGTGGCACTATCGGCAACACCATGCACAACTACTCCGTTTTGGCTGACGATCGCTCCATTTTACTGGGCGTGATGTGCAGCAACGTGAAAATTGGCAGCTACGCCTATCGCTACCTATGTAACACTTCCAGCCGTACCGATCTTAACTATCTGCAAGGCGTTGATGGCGCGATTGGTCGCTGTTTCACCCTCATTAGCGATAACGGCGAGCGTACGTTTGCCATCAGTCCGGGGATGATGAATCAGCTACGTCCTGAAAGCATTCCTGAAGAAGTGATCGCTGGTGCTTCTGCACTGGTGTTGACGGCTTATTTGGTGCGCTGCAAACCGGGCGAACCGATGCGCGATGCCACCATGAAAGCCATTGAATACGCGAAAAAACACCATGTGCCAGTGGTGCTGACGCTGGGTACTAAATTTGTGATTGCTGACGATCCGCAGTGGTGGCGTGATTTCCTGCGCGATAACGTTACAGTTGTGGCGATGAATGAAGAAGAAGCAGAAGCTTTAACCGGATTAAGCGATCCGCTTGCTGCATCAGATAAAGCGTTGGAGTGGGTCGATCTGGTTCTGTGTACCGCGGGGCCGATAGGCTTATATATGGCGGGTTACACTGAAGAAGAGGGCAAACGTAAAACTCAGCATCCATTGCTGCCGGGCGTTATCCCTGAATTTAACCTGTATGAATTCAGCCGTCCGATGCGCAAAAGCGCCTGTGAAAACCCGTTCAAAATCTATTCGCATATTGCGCCATACATGGGCGGCCCAGAGAAGATCATGAACACCAACGGGGCTGGCGACGGCGCTCTTGCCGCTTTGCTGCATGACGTTGCTGCGAACGGCTTCCACCGTACCAACGTGCCAAACTCCAGCAAACATCAGCGCACTTACCTGACGTATTCTTCGCTGGCACAGGTCTGTAAATACGCGAACCGCGTGAGTTATCAGGTGCTTAACCAGCATTCACCACGCCTAACGCGCGGCTTGCCGGAACGAGAAGATAGTTTGGAAGAGTCGTACTGGGAGAGGTAAGTGGGTCAAAGCCCCCATAAAGCCTCCACAAAGACCCCACCCTAACCCTCCCCTTTGTTCAGACCGGAGACATGGTGAACACTTGTTCGGAGACATGGTAGACA
>NZ_JAVXIQ010000029.1:0-43106 GCF_036648275.1 Hafnia sp.
TACGCCCTCAACCTGCCACCAGCATCCCTGCTGGCGGCTCTAAAATGCATTCTTTAAACATAAAAAAGGGAAAAGACAAAAGACATTTTTTGCCTTCTCATCTTTTAATGGTTTAAGTTTTGGTAGTGAGAGCAGTGAAAACAGGATGTTTTCACTAGGGGAGGAGGCGCCAAGGATGGCGCATGCCGACCCGGCGCGGAGATGGCGTCACGGATAAAAAGCGCGAGGATTGAAGGGGCGCGCGCTGGCGCCCCTCATCGGTCGCCTACAACTTAGTTATATGTGAGTATCGTTGTGGAAAGGCGGACGAAACCTTACACAAAGGTTACACACACACACTTGGCGGACGAAACCTTACACGAATGCATCATAAGCAAAAGTGATTGAAACCTTTCCCCTACTTAAAACTCCTTCCCCAACACATTCCTCAACGCATCTTCCAGCTCAAAATACCTGAACCCAAATCCGGCTTCTTCCAGCCTTTTGGGAATGGCACGCTGTCCGCTGAGGACTAACACGCTGGCTTCACCCATGAGGGTTTTTATCGCAAATGCAGGTGTGCGCACCACCGTAGGGCGGCCTAAAATCTCGCCTAACGTGGCGATAAATTGTTCATTGTGAACGGGATAGGGCGAAGTCATGTTGAACGGGCCGTTGAGCGTTGGGCATTCCAGCAAATAGAGAATGGCGTTGACCATGTCATCAATGTGGATCCACGGCATATACTGCCGGCCATTGCCCATTTCACCGCCTAAACCGAGGCGGAAAAGAGGAAGCATTTTGCTTAATGCGCCGCCATCTGGCGCAAGAACGATGCCCGTACGCATCAGACAGACGCGTGTTTTGTCGCTGGAAGCTTGTAACGCAATGCCTTCCCAGCGCGCGCAGAGATCGTGGGTAAACTCATGATGTGGGGTATCGTCTTCGGTGACCAACGCTTCACCTTGGTTGCCATAATATCCCACGGCCGAGCCTGATAGCAGCGCAGAAGGTGGCGTAGCGCTGTTATGAATCAGTTCAACAAGACGTTCGGTAATATCCCAACGGCTATGACAAAGACGCTGCTTTTGCTCTTCCGTCCAGCGTTTATCCGCGATGGGCTCACCGGCCAGATTAATCACGGCGTCGTAGCCATCCAGCGTTGAAAGCGCTTCCAAAGACGTTACGTAGTGAACGTTATCGCCGAGCTTTTCTCTCGCTTTCTGCGGATCGCGGGTTAAAACCGTGAGCTCGTGGTGCAGCGTCAACAGACGTTGGCAAAGAGGTTTGCCGATAAGCCCCGTTCCGCCAGTGATAAAAATACGCATAAGCCTTCTCCAAGATCAGGGATATGTCTATCACCCTTGATATAACACGAGTTATTTAGGGTATATGAAGCTATTCACTCGCTTTACGGTAGCGCATGGTCATCGAGACAGAATCTGCATAGCGCAGGGCGTAAAGCTTATCGACCTCTACTTCAGCATAGGTGACCCAGTGGTGTTCACAAGCGATGTTGAGGACATCCTGAGTTAATTTTTCCAGCAGTGCGAAACGATTATCCTCAACGTGGGCAATGATACGTTTCGTTATTGTACGATAGTTAAGCGCGTCGGCAATATTCTCGCTTTTCCGCGCCTGTTCTGCTGGGTAATGGATCACAACGTTGATAACAACGTCTTGTTTATTCTTGATTTCTTCTTCTTTTATCCCAATGAAAGTGCGCAGCCGCAGGTTTTTAATACGAATAATGGCATCAGGCTGTAAAAAGCTCATAGGGTGTCCTTATCAAATGCGATGTCGCATTCAGCATACAGGGAAAGCATAACGATGATAATAGAGAAGAAGTGGCCAGCATAAGCGCTGGCCTCTGTCGATTAGTCTTGTGACAAACTGTAGGCTTTCTTCGTTGCAGGACGCGCGGAGATGCGTTCAAACCAGTTACGTACGGCAGGAAAATCTTCTAAGTCAATGCGTTGACGGGCGTGTGGAACCACCCACGGATAAATCGCCATGTCCGCGATGCTGTATTCATCGCCGGATACATAGGCATGCTTTTTCAACTGTTTATCGAGAACGGTATAGAGGCGTTTAGTTTCAACCTGATATCGTTCAATTGCATAGGGAACGGGCTGAGGCGCGTAGTGATTGAAGTGATGATTTTGCCCCAGCATTGGTCCAAAACCGCCGACTTGCCAGAACAACCACTGTAGCGTAGCGGCACGTGAGCGTAATTCTTGGCTCATGAATCTGCCGGTTTTTTCTGCGAGATAAAGCAGTATTTCACCTGATTCAAACAGGCTCAGGGGGGCGCCACCATCTACGGGTTGTCGGTCTACAATGGCCGGAATTTTGTTGTTAGGAGAAATGGCCAAAAACTCAGGTTTAAACTGATCGCCAGCGCCAATATCGACGCGATGAATTTGATAGGCAAGCCCAGATTCTTCGAGGAAAAGAGTAATTTTATGGCCGTTTGGGGTTGGTGCGTAATACAGGTCGATCATGATGTCTCCCAGAAAAATCAAGCGGTAAGAGGAAGCTTATCTCTCTGACTATAGTCCAAAAGGCTCGGTGGTGAAAGCGGTGATGTTGCAAAAATGTATAATTCAGACAGTGTGAAATATCACCTAAACAGGGATAACTTCAGCGCTGCAAAAATACACAAACGTGTAATACTGAGATCCCAATGATTGCCATGTGCCGACAGGAGAGAAGATGAGCCAGCCGAAAATTACGCTGTATTCTGATAGTAACTTTTTCAGCCCGTATGTGATGTCTGTTTATGTCGCTTTAAAAGAAAAGGGCGTTAGGTTTGAGCTGGAGCCGGTTGACTTAGCCGAGAGCGAGAACCAGCAGGAGGCATATGCCGAGCTCTCACTAACGCGCAGAGTGCCGACGCTATTACATGAAAACTTCTCTCTTTCTGAGTCTTCAGCTATCACTGAATATCTTGATGAGGTTTTTGCTGCGCCTGACTTTGCTTCTCTTTATCCAAGAGATAAGCAAAAAAGAGCTAAGGCGCGTGAAATTCAAGCGTGGCTGCGCAGCGATCTAATGCCAATTCGGCAAGAGCGTTCCACCGAAGTTATTTTTGCTGGGCTTAAGCCGTCCGCGTTGAGCCTAGAAGGCGAATATGCGGCAGCCAAGCTAATTGCAGGCGTTGAACGGTTGTTGATTGATGGGCATCAGAACTTATTCGGAGAGTGGTGCATTGCGGATACAGACTTAGCTTTAATGCTAAATCGTTTAGTGATGGCCGGCGATCCAGTACCAGAACGTATTGCGGATTATGCGCATTTCCAATGGCAGCGCGCTTCAGTGTGCCAATGGCTGGCGTTATCGGCGGCAAAGCGACGTTAAAAGCAGCAACCGATGGACCAATCAGGTTAAAAGTAGGCAAACAGTGCGTTGTATGCTGGCGGGAGACGATAGCCATCGTTACACTATGGCCATTCGTTACACTATGGGCATTTGTAACGCCATAGCGATTATTCTTATTTAACGAGAACCGTATATGAAGCTGATGTTTGCCTCTGATATCCATGGATCTCTCACCGCGACCCAGCGCGTGCTTGAGTTGTTTGAACAAAGCGAAAGCCAATGGCTGATTATTCTGGGAGATGTGCTCAATCACGGCCCACGAAATCCGCTACCGGAAGGCTATAACCCGCCGCAGGTCGCAGAGCAGCTAAATAAGTTTGCTGACAAGATCATCGCTGTTCGCGGCAATTGCGATAGTGAAGTCGATCAGATGCTGCTGAAATTCCCGATGATGGCACCTTGGCAGCAAATTTTGCTCGATAATCAAAGATTGTTTTTAACCCATGGTCACCTTTATCATCCTGCTGAGTTACCGCCATTAAGTCCAAAAGATGTGCTGGTCTACGGACACACACACCTGCCGGTGGCAGAACAACGTGGTGATATCTACTGTTTCAATCCTGGCTCAGTTAGCTTACCCAAAGGCGGAAATGTGCCGAGCTTTGGGGTATTTGACAACGGGGTCCTAAAAGTCTGCGCCCTGTACGGTACAGAGATACTGGCAGAAGTCGCAATCGACTGATTGTTTTATTTTATGGCATTTTCGGTAGGATCTGCTTTCACCGCTGTCGCGTGTACAGATGTGAAACATAAAGCAGGTGCGATGAACAAACCGCGTACAGCAGTACGCTAAGAAAAAGGTTTCAGAGGATGGTGGAACAAACGCTCAACACCGGGTTGGAGTGGGTCGATATCGTTGACGAAAACAATGATGTCATTGCTCAATCGACTCGTGCGCAAATGCGCGCTCAATGTCTGCGTCACCGTGCAACCTATATCGTGGTTCACAATGGAATGGGGCAGATCCTGGTTCAGAAACGTACTGAAAACAAAGATTTTTACCCAGGATGGCTCGATGCTACCGCCGGTGGTGTTGTGCAAAGTGGTGAAAATATGTTGGAGTCAGCGCGCCGAGAAGCAGAAGAAGAACTCGGTATTGCCGGCGTTCCTTTTGCCGATCACGGCATGTTCTATTTTGAACAAGACAATTGCCGCGTGTGGGGAGGGTTGTTTAGCTGCGTCTCTCACGGACCGTTTGCGCTACAGGAAGAAGAAGTTGAGTCGGTTCGCTGGATGACCCCTGAGGAAATCACGGCAGAGTGCGATAGCTTCACCCCTGATTCACTGAAAGCGCTCTCTCTGTGGATGACGCGTAACAGCGATAAACACTACCAGCCGATGTGTATCCAAAAGACCACATCATCGGCGAAAGCACCTAGCGAATCTGAAACGGAAAGCGATGTGCCGCAGAACGAAAGCGAAGAGTAGCGATCTTTAGACTGTCAGCTTAGCAACTGCTCCGTTTACAAAGCACTGAGCTGACAGGAATCGTCGCTTTGGTTGTCTGTTGATTCAGGCGGGCCAACAGAGCGTTGGCA
The DNA here is from genome assembly GCF_036648275.1 of Hafnia sp. Taxonomy (NCBI): domain Bacteria; kingdom Pseudomonadati; phylum Pseudomonadota; class Gammaproteobacteria; order Enterobacterales; family Hafniaceae; genus Hafnia; species Hafnia sp. The sequence continues at coordinate 4,899 of NZ_JAVXIQ010000029.1, forward strand.
GCCTGAATGCCAATCTCTTTAAAAGGTACGGCGGTGGTGGTTAACGGCGGCTGACATACCTGACTGACATCTCGATTGCCGAAACCCACAACGGCTAGCTGGCTTGGCACGCGAATATGCCTTCTCTGGCATTCATACAACACTCCACAGGCTAATTCGTCAGACGCGCAAATCAGCGCATCAATCTCCGGCCAAGCCAGAATAAATTCAGGTAACACGCTTGCGCCGGTGGAGAAATTGGCGGGTTCAGCGGCGTTAATGACCCGATGTGGTGAGAAATGGCTGCGCAGCAGAGCCTGATGCCAACCATGAAGGTGCTGCTGAAATATCCACGGCTCTTGATTCGCACACAGCAAACCAATATTTTCATATCCACGATCGATGACATAGCGCGTCAGATTAAACATCGCGTCGGCATAATCTATTCCGATATTGATATCGATAGGATCTTCACGCATGGCACCGATTTCCACCACCGGAATTTCTGCATTTTTCAGCCACTGACGGGTGTTATCGCTTTGCTCGGTGCTGAGTAAAACCACCGCGGCCAGACTGGCTGAGAGCAGGTTTTCTAGCATGTTAGCTTCGCGTTCTTCATCACGTTGAGATTCGGAGAGCGTCAGTTGGAATCCTGCCGGTTGTAATACGCTTTGCAGCCCTGCCAGCATCTGGGCGCATCCTGCCTCGGTAAACGAGGGAACCACCACCGAAATTGTACGTCCAGCCCCTGAAGCCAAAGCGCTGGCGGCAAGATTTGGCACGTAGCCCAGTTCGCTAACGGCAGACTCAATTTTTTCTCTTAGCTTGTCAGAAACCTGATCGGGCGTACGTAGAGCACGCGATACGGTCATTGAACCAACACCGGCATGGCGGGCTACATCGGCCAGCGTGACTCTGCCGGTACTACGTCGTTTTTTAATGATGGGCATGCTTGTTCCTAACGGAGCCTAGGCTGCAATGGCGCTATTTTAGCTAAAAAAAGAGATTAATCATAAAACTACTGCGGGCTTTGTTAAGCGATATTGCCATGTTCTGGGCGTTATGAGATATGCGTCATCTCTGGTCATAGAATAAACATCTATTTTTGATAGCGCTATCACAAATCCAACAGATAGCGTTTTTGGTAGCGCTATCTTTAAAGGTATCGTCTCTTTACACCACCCCATTTGCTGATAATCGACGGTCAAACTGACTGGCAGCTATGGTTATCGACAGAGGTCATCCGCTTAGGAGAGACAATGCTGAATACTTGGTTAACTGATGACACCATACAAATTCGCGACAGTGTGGATACGTGGCAAGAGGCTGTGAGGCTCAGTGCGCAGCCGTTATTACAAAAAGGCATTATTACCCCTGATTATCTTGCTGCTATTTATCAGCAACATGAAAAGCTGGGTCCCTATTATGTTTTGGCTCCTGGTATTGCGATGCCACACGCAAGGCCAGAAGAAGGCGCTAAGTCTTTAGGACTTTCATTGCTGAGCGTGAAACAAGACGTTTTATTTCATTCTGCTGACAACGATCCGGTTAATTTAATTGTGATGCTCTCAGCGCCTGATAGTCATAGCCATATTGAATTAATTTCTCATCTGGCAGAATTTTTCTCAGATGATGATGCGGTAAAAAAAATTCATAGCGCATCTACCCTAGAGGAGATTAAGTCCATCATCGAGAAATTTTAAAATCTATTTAAATTAATAACTCCATAAAAATAACAGGGTTCCCTGTGGGATCTCTGTTTTTAAAAACTCACCGAGGATTAAATAATGAAAATTATGGCGATATGTGGTTCAGGTTTAGGTAGTAGTTTTATGGTGGAAATGAATATCAAAAAGGTGCTCAAGAAGATGGGCGTTGAGGCTGACGTTGAGCACTCCGATCTCTCATCGGCGATCCCCAGCGAAGCCGACCTGTTTGTGATGGCGAAAGATATTGCTGCCAGCGCGAGTATCCCAGATAACCAGCTAATCGTTATTACTAATATTATTGATATTAATGAACTTGAAACAAAGCTACGGGCTTATTTCAATAAATAAAATAATCGACAACTTATCTTAGATAATTAGCGAGGCGGATATGTTTATCCAAGAAACGCTGAAGTTCATCGTTGATATATTAAAAGTTCCGGCGGTTCTCGTTGGGATTATTGCTCTGGTTGGTTTACTGGCTCAGAAAAAATCTTTCAGCGATGTCGTGAAAGGAACCGTAAAAACAATTCTAGGTTTTATTGTTTTAGGCGGTGGTGCTGGGGTTCTTGTCAGTTCACTTAACCCACTAGGAGGCATGTTTGAACATGCCTTTAATATACAGGGCATCATTCCTAATAATGAGGCGATTGTCTCTATTGCATTAGAAAAATATGGTGCTGCAACCGCGCTAATCATGGCATTCGGCATGGTAGCCAATATTGTGGTGGCACGTTTTACCAAGCTTAAGTACATATTCTTAACGGGGCACCACACGTTTTATATGGCGTGTATGATCGGCATTATATTGACCGTTGCCGGATTTGAAGGTGTGCAATTAGTCTTTACGGGAGCATTAACGCTCGGTTTAGTCATGGCCTTTTTCCCTGCCTTGGCGCAGCGTTATATGCGGAAAATTACCGGCAATGACGATATCGCGTTTGGCCATTTTGGCACATTAGGCTATATCCTTTCTGGTTGGATTGGTGGGCGAGTAGGTAAAGGATCGCGCTCAACCGAAGAGATGAACCTGCCTAAAAACCTCAGCTTCTTGCGCGACAGTTCCATCTCTATTTCTCTGACCATGATGGTGATTTACCTGATTATGGCGGTGAGCGCAGGTTCTGATTTCGTCGAAGCCACCTATAGCGCCGGCCAGAACTATTTGGTCTATTCCATCATTATGGCGATTACCTTTGCGGCTGGCGTATTCATTATTCTGCAAGGTGTTCGCTTGATTTTGGCTGAAATTGTTCCTGCATTTACCGGGTTCTCTGAGCGTCTGGTTCCCAATGCACGTCCAGCGCTTGATTGCCCCGTGGTTTATCCATATGCCCCTAATGCGGTGTTGATCGGCTTCCTATTTAGCTTCCTCGGCGGGCTGGTGGGACTGTTCCTCTTAGGCCAATTTAATCTGGTGCTGATTTTACCTGGTGTCGTTCCTCACTTCTTTACTGGTGCAACGGCGGGTGTCTTCGGCAATGCGACCGGTGGCCGTCGTGGTGCCATGATTGGCGCATTTGCAAATGGTCTGCTGATTACTTTCCTGCCGGTTCTCTTGTTGCCAGTTCTCGGTGCACTCGGGTTTGCCAATACCACGTTCTCGGACGCTGACTTTGGCGGTATCGGTATTGTGCTGGGCAACATGGCGCGCTTTATGAATAAAGACATGATTATGGCCGTCATTGTCGCGATATTCGTGGCGCTTGTGGCTCATAACTACTTCTTCTCTCGCAAGATTTCTCCATCCACCTCCGCTGATAGCGCCAACAAATAAGGGATAACTATGCTTAACCTGAAAGAGGTTCAACGCTATGCGACAGAAATTCGCATAGAAACCTTAAAAGCGTTAACGAATCTGGGTTTTGGTCACTACGGTGGCTCAATGTCGGTGGTTGAAACGCTGGCGGTGCTGTATGGAGCAGTGATGAAGATTGATCCTGCTCAGCCACAGTGGCCAGAGCGCGATAATTTTGTGCTGTCTAAAGGGCATGCGGGGCCTGCGCTATATAGCGCTTTGGCGTTAAAAGGTTATTTCCCTCGTGAAGAATTAGCCACGCTAAACGAAAACGGAACCCATTTCCCCAGCCATCCAGACCGTTTGCTAACTCGTGGCGTCGATGCGACAACCGGCTCGTTAGGGCAGGGTGTTTCAATTGCGACAGGGATGGCGCTGGCACATCGTCTGGCAGGGCGTAAAAACCGCGTATTCTGCATTTTGGGCGATGGTGAACTGAATGAAGGTCAGTGCTGGGAAGCTTTCCAGTTTATCGCCCACCATAATCTGAATAACCTGACGCTGTTTATTGATTACAACAAGCAGCAGCTAGATGGCACCTTAGATGAGGTCATCAAGCCATTCGATCTCAACGCGAAATTTAGCGCATTTGGTTTCGATGTGCTCAGCGTGAAAGGCGACGATATTGCCGCTATTTACGAGGCCATTGCTCCAGTTCGAAGCGGCGAACAGCGCCCGCGAGTGGTACTCCTCGACAGCATCAAAGGTCAGGGTGTTCCGTATATTGAGCAACTGCCCAATTCACATCACCTGCGCTTAACTGAAGACATTAAAGCGGAAATGCAGAAAGCGATCGCAACACTGGAGGCAACGCTATGAGCCATGAATTCCTGCCGTTACAGAAAGACAAAATGGAAATGCGCAAGGTCTATGCTCAGGCGATGCGCGATCAGTTTATCGCTAATACGCCGGTGATAGCCTTAGAGGCCGATTTGATGAGCTCTATGGCCATGGACAGCGTTCACCGTGATTTTCCCCATCAGGTCATTAACTGCGGAATTATGGAGGCCAACGTTATCGGTACTGCGGCAGGGCTCTCTTTAGCCGGACGCATTCCTTTTGTGCATACCTTTACCGCTTTCGCGAGTCGCCGCTGTTTTGATCAGCTATTTATGTCGGTTGATTATCAAAAGAATAATGTGAAGGTGATTGCATCAGATGCTGGCGTTAGCGCTTGTCATAACGGTGGAACCCACATGTCGTTTGAAGATATGGGGATCGTGCGTGGTCTTGCTCACTCTGTGGTGATGGAAATGACGGATGCCACGATGTTCCAAAATATTCTGCACCAGCTGGTGGATTTAAAAGGTTTCCACTGGGTGAGAACCATCCGTAAGCAGGCATACACGATTTATCCTAGCGGTACAGAATTCACCATTGGCAAAGGCAAGGTTTTACAAGATGGCAAAGATATCACGCTGATTGCCAATGGGATTATGGTGGCTGAAGCTCTGCAAGCGGCACAAATGCTCGCTAAGCAAGGCTATAGCGCTGCGGTTATTGACATGTTTACGCTTAAGCCAATCGATAAAGATTTGATTATTGAATACGCGGCGAAAACAGGGCGAATCGTTACCTGCGAAAACCATAGCATTCATAACGGGCTTGGTTCAGCCGTGGCAGAAGCGCTGGTGGAAAACCATCCGGTGCCGATGCGGCGCGTAGGAGTTAAAGAACGTTATGGGCAGGTAGGAACGCAGGATTTCCTGATGCAGGAATATGAACTGACGGCAGAGGACATTGTGAAACAGGCGATGGGATTGCTGGAAGATAATCCTATCAAACGCTGATTCGCTTGTTACCAGAATAGCGGACTGTTCCAACAATAAAAAAGGCTCCCACTTGGGAGCCTTTTAACGTGTAATCAGAGATTACTTAGCAGCGTCGGCAGCTTGTGCAGCCTGAATCGCAGTCAGAGCAACGGTGTAGACGATATCGTCAACCAGTGCGCCACGAGACAGGTCGTTCACCGGCTTACGCATGCCTTGCAGCATTGGTCCGATAGAGACCAGGTCAGCAGAACGCTGTACCGCTTTGTAAGTGGTGTTACCGGTGTTCAGGTCTGGGAAGATGAACACGGTCGCTTTACCCGCAACTGGAGAGTTAGGCGCTTTAGATTTAGCAACGTCAGCCATGATAGCCGCATCATACTGCAGCGGACCATCGATGATCAGGTCAGGACGTTTTTCCTGAGCCAGACGAGTTGCTTCGCGAACTTTCTCAACGTCGCTACCCGCACCGGAGTTACCGGTTGAGTAGGAAATCATGGCCACGCGAGGTTCGATACCGAATGCAGCCGCAGAGTCTGCAGACTGGATTGCGATTTCAGACAGCTGTTCTGCGGTTGGATCTGGGTTGATCGCGCAGTCGCCATACACCAGAACCTGATCAGGCAGCAGCATGAAGAACACGGAAGATACCAAAGAGCTGCCCGGTGCAGTTTTGATCAGCTGCAACGGTGGGCGAATAGTGTTAGCCGTGGTGTGAACCGCACCAGAAACCAAACCGTCAACCTGGTTTTGTTCCAGCATCAGCGTACCCAGAACAACGTTGTCTTCCAACTGTTCGCGAGCAACAACTTCGGTCATGCCTTTGCTTTTACGCAGTTCAACCAGACGTGGAACGTATTGCTCACGTACCGCGTTTGGATCAACGATTTCGATGCCTTTACCCAGAACAACGCCCTGAGCCGCTGCAACGCGCTGGATTTCTTCTGGGTTACCCAGCAGAACACATTCAGCGATGCCGCGTTCAGCACAGATAGCCGCTGCTTTAACGGTACGTGGCTCGTCACCTTCAGGCAGAACAACGCGTTTGCATGCTTTACGCGCCAGCTCGGTCAGTTCGTAACGGAACGCCGGAGGAGACAGGCGACGTGAACGCTCAGAAGCCGCAGACAGGGAATCAATCCACTTGCTGTCGATGTGGCTTGCAACGTAGTTTTGCAGTTTCTCAACGCGCTGATGGTCGTCAGCAGGAACTTCTAGATTGAAGCTCTGCAGGCTCAGCGAAGTCTGCCACGTGTTGGTATCTACCATGAAGACTGGTAGGCCGGTCTGGAATGCACGTTCGCACAGCTTAGCGATGCGCTCGTCCATATCGTAACCGCCGGTCAGCAGGATTGCGCCGATTTCCACGCCGTTCATTGCTGCCAGACAAGCGGCAACCAGAACGTCAGGACGGTCAGCTGAAGTTACCAGCAGTGAACCCGGACGGAAATGCTCCAGCATGTGAGGAATGCTGCGTGCGCAGAAAGTCACAGACTTGATACGACGGGTTTTGATGTCGCCTTCATTCACGATACGTGCTTTCAGGTGATTCGCCATATCGATAGCACGCGTTGCAATCAGCTCGAAGCTCCAAGGCACACAGCCCAGAACTGGCAGCGGGCTATTCTCGATTAGCAGTGCAGTATCCAGATTGGCAATGCTGGCTTTGTTGGAATCATCGAAGATTTCAGACAGGTCTGGGCGAGTACGGCCCTGATCGTCAACCGGTGCATTCAGCTTATTGATGATAACGCCGGTGATGTTTTTGTTTTTGCTGCCACCGAAGCTAGAACGAGCCAGTTCGATACGCTCTTTAACTTGAGAAGCGGAGTCGTTGCCCAGCGCCATAACGAAGACGATTTCAGCGTTCAGGGTTTTGGCGATCTCGTAGTTCAACGCGTTAGCAAACTGGTGCTTACGGGTTGGAACCAGACCTTCAACCAGAACAACTTCTGCGTCTTTGGTATTTTCGTGGTAACGAGCAACGATTTCTTCCATCAACACGTCCTGCTGGTTAGAGCTCAGCAGCGTTTCAACGTGAGACATGCGCAGTGGTTCTGCAGCAGGGATTGAAGAGTTAGCGCGGATGATAGTGGTAGTTTGATCAAGAGAATCGCCGCCGGTGCGTGGCTGGGCGATGGGCTTGAACACGCTAAGGCGAACACCTTTTTGCTCCATGGAGCGGATGACACCCAAGCTAACGCTGGTCAGGCCAACGCTGGTGCTGGTGGGGATCAGCATAATTGTACGTGACACGATAAAACCTCTTTACGGTTGTTCAACTGGCTGAACGGATGTTGGTGTGCTCAGTGCGTTGAACTTGGTCGGATAGGTTAGAATTTCTACGCTTGATTTAAACTTTGGAGCTTAAATACCCCGCAGGCCTTGGCTTGCGGGGTTGAGATGCGTCTTATGCAGTCAGACGAGAGGCGTCTTGTGCAATCACCAACTCTTCGTTGGTTGGGATAACGACGGCCAGACGGCTGCCATCTTTAGTGATGGTGCCTGATTTGCCGAAGCGTGCAGCCAGGTTGCGTTCGTGATCGATTTCGAAGCCCAGCAGACCCAGTTTGTCCAGAGTCAGTTCACGTACCATTGCCGCGTTTTCACCGATGCCGCCGGTAAATACGACTGCGTCCAGACGACCATCCATCAGCGCAGTGTAAGCACCGATGTATTTAGCCAGACGGTGGCAGAATACGTCCATAGCGCGCTTAGCGTCAGCTTTGGTTTCGTAGTTATCTTCAACATAACGGCAGTCGCTGGTGACTTCGGTCAGACCCAACAGGCCAGACTCTTTGGTCAGCAGTTTGTTGATTTGCTCAACGCTCATACCCAGAGAGTCATGCAGGTGGAAGATGATAGCTGGGTCGATATCGCCAGAGCGAGTACCCATTACCAGACCTTCCAGCGGAGTCAGACCCATAGAGGTATCAACGCATTTACCGTTACGAACTGCAGTCACAGAACCACCGTTGCCCAGATGGCAGGTGATCACGTTCAGTTCTTCAACTGGCTTGTTCAGCATTTTCGCAGCTTCTTGGCTAACGAAGAAGTGGCTGGTGCCGTGTGCGCCATAACGACGTACACCGTGGTCTTTGTACAGGCTGTACGGCAGGGCGTACAGGTAAGACTCTTCCGGCATAGTGGTATGGAAAGCAGTATCAAATACAGCAACGTTTTTGTCTTTCAGGTTAGGGAAAGATTTGAACGCTTCAGCGATACCGATCAGGTGAGCAGGGTTGTGCAGAGGCGCAAACGGGATCGCATCTTTAATGCCTTGCAGTACTTCATCAGTAATCAGTGCTGATTCAGTGAATTTCTCGCCGCCGTGCACGATACGGTGACCGATAGCGGTCAGAGATGCAGACAGTTCTGGCTTCTGTGCCAGAATAGTATTAACGATGAAGTTCAGGGCTTCGCTATGAGCTGCACCAGCGCCTAAGGCTTCTTCGTGCTTAGCGCCGTCCATTTTCCATTTAATACGGGCTTCAGGCAGGCTGAAACACTCAGCTAAACCAGACAGGTGTTCTTCACCGTTGGCTGCGTTGATGATAGCGAATTTCAGTGATGAACTGCCGCAGTTAAGAACCAGTACCAGCTTCGACATGGAAGTACCTACTTGTTATGCGTGGTTAGAAATTGAGTCAATCAGACATTAAGCGTAGCGTAATATGTCGTCGACATTTATGATTAACATCATGCGTAGTGCTAATTCGTCATGATGAAGAACATCGCATTAAAAAACCGCGGTGCTCAAAAAAGCATTGCGTTGCCGGCAAGGTTTTCGCCAGACGCTGTTAGATTGTACAGGGTCTTAATGCTGAAAACTTAGCTTTAAGAAGCAGTCGTTAATGAAACACTTTATTAACGTTGTTTTTGCTTCTACAGGCCTCAAAGCCGCGCTAGGATACCGATTGCGGATGCCAAAAACAAAATAAATTTAAGACCGCTAAGTATACGTTGTGATTTTACACTGTTTTTTGATTTTTTATAAATGAAGTTGAGGTTCCTATGACATCTAAGCCAACCGGCCACGTAGGGTGGTTCCAGATTTTTCAACGCGGCCAGACATATATGAAGACGTGGCCGAGTGATAAGCGCTTGGCACCGATGTTTCCTGAAAATCGTATTGCGAAGGTGACGCGCTTTGCCGTGCGCTTCATGCCGCCGATCGCCATTTTTACGTTAACCTGGCAGATTGCGCTGGGCGGCCAGCTTGGCCCTGCGATTGCCACCGCGCTGTTTGCTTGTAGTTTGCCGATGCAAGGGCTTTGGTGGTTAGGTAAACGCTCTGTGACGCCGCTGCCGCCAACCTTATTGCAATGGTTTCATGAAATTCGCGCTAAGCTAGTGGAAGTCGGAAAAGCGCAGGCGCCGGTAGAAGGGACGCCAACCTATCAGTCATTGGCCGATGTTTTGCAGCGTGCATTTAAGCAGCTGGATAAAACATTCTTGGATGATATTTGATCAATAAGAAGTGTGTTTTTTGCGCGTTCGAGTTATCGATTTGTAGCTAAAACACACTTCTTTTGCTAAAAAAATACTCAGTTAGCAATTTACCGCAGTTTCTCGTTCGTGAAACCCCGTTCCAAATCAAAAAAGTGATGTTCAGCACTATTTAGAATGTCAGGCTTATGCCATGCTGCGAAACATACAGTTCACCTTTTACATGACTTGACCCCGGCCTAGGTAAACCTTCGCCGCTCGATGAGGATATCAAAGATGGAAATGACTAACGCGCAACGCCTGATTCTTTCTAACCAATACAAGATGATGACCATGATGGATCCGGATAACGCCGAGCGTTATCGTCGTTTGCAAACCATCATCGAACGCGGTTTTGGCCTACAAATGCGCGAACTTGATCGTGATTTTGGCGAGCTGAGCGAAGATACCTGCCGCACGATTATCAATATTATGGAAATGCACCATGCACTGCAGGTGTCTTTCAATAATTTAAAAGAAAAACAAGACCTTGATCCTCGTCGTCTTGAGTTCTTAGGCTTTGATGCGGCTACGGAATCGCGCTATCTCAGCTATGTACGCTTTATGGTGGGTACCGAAGGGCGTTACACTCACTTCGATTCAGGTACGCACGGCTTTAATGCCCAGACCAAAATGTGGGATAAATACCAGCGTATGCTGTCAATCTGGCAATCATGCCCGCGCCAGTATCATCTGAGCGCAGTGGAAATTGCACAAATTATTAACGCGTAAAACAGAGGAATGCCTGTGAAGTGCAAAGGTTTTTTGTTTGATTTGGATGGAACACTGGTAGATTCGCTGCCGGTCGTTGAACGCTCGTGGATAAACTGGGCGAAACGTCAGGGCGTGGACCCACAAGAGGTTCTGGATTTTATCCATGGCAAACAGGCCATCACCTCGCTGCGGCATTTTATGTCTGGTGAGAGCGAAGATCGTATTCAACAAGAATATGATTGGTTGGAAGAAATTGAATCACGCGATACGGATGGTGTCACGGCGTTGCCGGGGGCGAAGGCATTGCTGGATCGCTTAGATGAGCTCAACATTCCATGGGCTATTGTGACGTCGGGGTCGATTCCTGTGGCCTATGCGCGCCGCGCTGCAGGCCAACTGCCAAAGCCGGACGTGTTTATCACGGCGGAGCAGGTTGCTCGCGGTAAACCTGAACCTGATGCTTATCTGCTGGGGGCTCAAAAACTGGGTCTGGCGGTGAGTGACTGCGTGGTCGTTGAAGATGCCGCGGCAGGGATACTTTCTGGGTTATCGGCTGGTTGTCAGGTGATTGCGGTTAATGCCCCTCAGGATGCACCTAAGTTAGATTTAGTCGATCTCAACCTCACTTCGCTTACGCAAATCCGTATTGAGAAGGAAGAGGATTACGCGGTAATCCATGCGTTATAAATAGTAATCGATCGAAATATGATTAAGCCCCGTGATTGCGGGGCTTTTTTTATGGCATTCTTAAGCTGTTTCTATCCCATGCCATCGGCATTGCTTTCCATCGATGCGGCCTCTGGCGTACAAAGTTTACCGGAGTAAATTCACAAAGGGAGATGTCGTGAACGGCGAATTATTGTGGGTTTTGACGTTATTGCTGATTGCCATTGTTCTTTTTGCTACCAACAAGTTACGCATGGATGTCGTAGCATTGCTGATCATTATTGCCTTTGTGCTGAGCGGAACGCTTTCCCTTAGCGAGGCAACTGCCGGATTTAGCGATCCCAACGTTATTTTAATTGCTGCATTGTTCGTTATCGGTGATGGGCTTGTTCGCACTGGTGTCGCCTATCAGGTTGGCGATTGGCTGGTGAAGGTCGCGGGCGATAGCGAAGCTAAAATGCTGGTTTTGCTGATGATCACCGTCGCCGCATTGGGGGCGGTAATGAGTTCTACCGGCGTGGTAGCGATATTCATTCCTGTGGTGCTCAGCGTGGCCGCGAGGATGAAAATATCACCGGCACGTTTACTGATGCCACTGAGTTTTGCTGGACTGATTAGCGGCATGATGACGCTGGTGGCGACGCCGCCAAACATGATCGTCAGCAGTGAATTAGTTCGTGAAGGATTTCATGGCTTAAGCTTCTTTAGCGTCACTCCGGTAGGGATTATCGTTTTGCTGATGGGCGTGGGTTACATGCTGGTGGCGAGAAATTGGCTGGCAAGTGGCAAGGACGATAACGATAAAGACAGCTGGAAACGCCGTACCTTCCGCGATCTTATCCGTGACTATAAACTTACAGGGCGAGCCCGCCGTTTGGCGCTGCGCAGTGGCTCACCGCTCATTGGCCACACGCTGGATGAGCTGCACTTACGTAGCCGCTATGGTGCCAACGTGGTTGGCATTGAGCGCTGGCGTAAATTCCGTCGCGTGATGGTGAGCGCCATCGGTAACACCGAACTGAAAGACCGCGACGTATTGCTGATTGACATGTCAGATTCAGAAGTGGATTTACGTGAGTTTTGCGCCGAACAGATGCTTGAACCCATGGTGCTGCGCGGCGAGTATTTTTCTGAGCAGGCGCGTGACGTTGGCATGGCTGAAGTCACGATTGTGCCGGACTCCGATCTGATTGGAAAAACGCTGCGTGAAATGACCTTCCGTACCCGTTATGGGTTAAATGTGGTCGGTATTCGCCGCGACGGCGTGCCGATGGAAGGTAAGCTGGTGAATGAACCGCTCCAGCTCGGTGATATTCTGCTGGTTATCGGCAATTGGAAGCAGATACGTCAGCTCCAACTTCAACCCCGTGATTTCATTGTGTTGCATCTTCCGGCAGAGGTGGATGATGTTGCTCCGGCGATAAGTCAGGCACCGCATGCGCTATTTTGTTTGGCGCTGATGATTGCCATGATGCTGACGGATGAAGTACCGAACGCCATTGCTGCGCTGATTGCCTGTATGTTAATGGGCAAATTCCGCTGCATTGATATGGAAAGCGCCTATAAATCTATCCACTGGCCAAGCCTGATATTGATTGTGGGAATGCTGCCGTTTGCTTTGGCTTTACAAAAAACAGGCGGTATCACGCTGGCGGTTGATGTGCTGATGGATTTAGTCGGCGGTATGGGGCCAAGGATTGTGCTGTTGAGCCTGTTTGTGTTCTGTGCGGTGACGGGGCTGTTTATTTCCAACACGGCAACTGCGGTGCTTATGGCACCAATAGCCATTGCAACGGCTCATGCTATGCACCTTTCGCCATATCCGTTTGCTATGATCGTGGCTATATCCGCGTCGGCCGCGTTTATGACGCCGGTATCCTCACCGGTGAATACGTTGGTGATGGGGCCGGGGAATTACAGTTTTGGTGATTTCGTTAAGATCGGTGTGCCGTTCACGATCTTGGTGATGATTGCCAGCGTGATTGTGGTGCCGTGGTTATTTCCGTTTTGATGGGGATGATTTCGTTTGGTTGAATAAGGTGGATCAAGCGATTATTTAGATACAGTGCATATTACGTCCGCCCAAAATACCGAGTCTTGCATATACATCGTGCAGGCGTCCGTGTTAGGGGGCCAATCGCCGCCCCCTAACAACCCGGCTTGGCACCGTTCTTCAGCCAGCTTCGCAGGTTCCCTCATCTCGTCATTCCGGCTTTAACGGAACGAGCGACAATCGGCATCCATGCCTCCGTCGCTCTTTTGCCGACGTCCGGTCGGCAAATCCTAGCCTGCATTCCTCTATTCGGCTGAAGAACAATGTGCCAGATAAGGTCAAACCCAAAACCCAAAACCCAAAACCCAAAACCCAAAACCCAAAACCCAAAACCCAAAAGACAAAAGACAAAAGACAAAAGACAAAAGACAATAACTCTATCTGTTTTTTAGTTTAAGTCATGGCATTTAGAGCAGTGAAAACAGGATGTTTTCACGAGGGGAGGAGGCGCCAGGGATGGCGCATGCCGACCCGGCGCGGAGATGGCGTCTCGGATAAAAGCGCGAGGATTGAAGGGGCGCGCGCTGGCGCCCCTCATCGGTCGCCTTCGATTTAGCTATATGTGATAGCTGTTATTGATAGGCGGACGAAAATTTACACCAAGGCCGCATAGGCACTTTGTGAACGAAACCCTACACGAATGCTATATAACCCAAGTTAATATGCCGAAACCTACATCACCTCATCCTGACTAATCTCATCCAGCGACAAGCTAAAACTCGGAATAAAGACTTCCATAAAGTATTCCATCTCAGGGCTTGAGCGCATATCCAATGTTTTCTCGAGGCGTGCTTTGGCCAGCTTAAATTCATTATTACCGGCTGACAGTTCTTCCAAACATTTGAGATAGGCACACAGCGCATCAGCCTGTTTGACGACTAACTTCTCATCTTCGGTGTAGTAATGTTCATCTAGCAATGGGCGGAAATCGTTTTGTAACTCTGGTGGCAGCATTTCGATCAGTTTTTGCTGCGCGACTTTCTCAATTTTTTTGTATTCGTGCGCAATTTGCGGGTTGTAGTATTTGATAGGCGTAGGCATATCGCCCGTTAGTACTTCGCTGGCATCGTGGTACATCGCCAGCAGCGCCACGCGTTCAGGGTTCACATTGCCATTGAACTTGCGGTTTTTAATGATGGCGAGGGCGTGAGCGACAAATGCGACCTGCAAACTATGTTCAGAGACGTTCTCGGTGCGAACGTTACGCATCAGCGGCCAGCGGCTAATCAGTTTCAAACGGGATAGGTGGGCAAAAAAGTGGCTTTGATTCTGGCTCATAACGCTCTCTCAATAAAACAGGTAGTGGAAAGACGAAGTCTATTGTGGGCGGTGATGGGGGAGGATGCAAATAAGAAACGGCACCAAAAGGTGCCGTTGGGTGATGCGAAAAAATCAATATTTCTGATGGTAGCCAGAGAAGAAACGGCCCAGTTTGTGGATAGCCATATCTAAGTCATCCACGCGTGGTAGCGTGACGATTCGGAAGTGATCCGGCTCAGGCCAGTTAAATGCCGTACCCTGAACTAATAACACTTTCTCTTGCAGCAACAGGTCGAGAACCATCTTCTGATCGTCGTGAACGTTGAAGCGCTTAGCATCAATTTTTGGGAACATATACAGAGCGCCGCGTGGTTTCACGCAGGATACCCCTGGGATTTCGTTGATCAGTTCCCAAGCTCGGTTACGCTGTTCATATAAACGACCGCCCGGCTGGATAAACTCATTGATGCTCTGGTAGCCGCCGATAGCGGTTTGAATCGCATGTTGCATCGGAACGTTAGCGCACAAACGCATCGACGCCAGCATTTCCAAACCTTCAATGTAGCCTTTGGCGTGCTTTTTCGGCCCACTCAAAACCATCCAACCCTGACGGAATCCCGCCACGCGGTAGGTTTTGGACAAACCATTAAAGGTGACAACCAGCAAGTCAGGTGCCAATGAGGCGATAGAAATATGTTCTGCGTCGTCGTATAAGATCTTGTCGTAAATCTCATCGGCGAAGATGATCAGGTTGTTCTCACGCGCGATGGTGACGATCTCTTCCAGCAACTCTTTGCTGTAGACCGCACCGGTTGGGTTATTCGGGTTGATAATAACGATACCACGCGTGCGCGGTGTAATTTTGCTGCGAATGTCGTCCAGATCGGGGAACCAGTCAGCTTCTTCATCACAGCGGTAGTGCACGGCATTGCCGCCTGACAACGAAACGGCTGCGGTCCATAGTGGGTAATCTGGCGCGGGTACCAGCATTTCGTCATCGCTGTTAAGCAGTGCTTGCATCGACTGCACAATCAGTTCAGAAACGCCGTTACCAATATAGATATCTTCTACGGTAACATCATGGATATCACGCGCTTGATAGTGCTGCATGATCGCTTTACGCGCGGAATATAGCCCCTTGGAATCACAGTAGCCCTGAGCCGTTGGCAGATTGCGAATGACGTCCACCAGAATTTCATCGGGGGCTTCAAAACCGAACGGTGCCGGGTTGCCGATGTTTAATTTCAGGACTTTATTGCCTTCTTCTTCGAGTCGTTTTGCTTCTTTCAAAACCGGCCCACGAATGTCATAGCAGACGTGATCCAGCTTGCGGGATTTTTCAATAGGGGACATAAAACAGCAGCCTTAATAATACGTAGCCAGAATAAAATTCGGCATTGCGCGTGGAAATGCGTGTCCATACGAGTAGAACACTGCGATGTAAAATAATGTACTCCCCGTAGCAGGGGTTTTGAAGGGTACAGGCCGTTTTTGGTGTAAAACGTTAGCTTATCCGTTAGCCATAACCGATAACGCGTAATAATGGCTTGTTTGTTAGCGTTTAAAACTTAACAATAATGAAAGTGCAGTTAAAAACTCCATGAAAATTCATTGAGGTTGTAAAAATAACGCCACATAACAGGAGATGTTGGGTGAAAAATAACGATAACCAGCCGTGGATCTCACCGCTGAAAAAAATCCCTACGGTCTTAACGCCTATCGTTCGAGCACAAGAGAAACATTATGGGCAAATTTTGAACCCTACACGCTGGTGGGGGCGATTTCCTTTTCTGTTCTGGCTGGTGGCTTTTTTCGTTGGCTTTTTGGAAAGAAGAGGCTCGGGGATAACGCCTACGGTACGGGCTTTGGTGATGACGCGTGTATCCCAGCAGTGTGATTGCGCTTTCTGCATTGATGCAAATAGTTTGAGATTAGCCGAGCGCAGCGGTTCGCTAGATAAAGTAATGTCTGTTCAGAACTGGCAGGCCGCGGATTGTTTCGACGAGCAGGAACGAGCTGCGTTAGCGTATGCCGATGGAATGACGGCGACGCCGCCGTGTATTGACGATATCTTGAAGACGCAGCTGAAATCTCATTTCAATGAAAAAGCGATCACCGAACTCACGGCACTGATTGCGTTTCAGAATTTATCAGCGCGCTTTAATGCGGCGCTGGACATTCCTTCACAGGGGCTTTGTGTGCCTGAAACTGCGGTAAAACGTAAGGGAGCGCCACGTGTTTGACCGTTATTTACATCCTCGGGTTAAGCCACTGCTTAATCAGATGGTTGCGCATCTTGATCGTCCTGCGATCACGCCGGATCGAATAAGCCTAGGCGGATTTGTCGTTGGTGTTTTTGCTCTGCCTTTTCTGGCTATGCAGTGGTACTACGCAGCTTTAATTGTCATCGTCATAAACCGGTTATGTGATGGGCTAGATGGCGCTTTGGCGCGTCGAAGAGGGCTGTCAGATGCCGGTGGCTTTTTAGATATTGCGCTGGATTTCTTGTTCTACGCACTGGTTCCGTTTGGATTTGTGCTGGCCTCTCCCGAGTTGAATGCGGTTGCGGGTGCTTGGCTATTATTCGCCTTTATCGGCACCGGCAGCAGTTTTTTGGCTTTTGCGGCGGTGGCAGATAAGTACCAGCTAGAAAACCTGGATTACCCGCACAAGTCATTTTATTACCTTGGTGGGCTCACCGAGGGTGCGGAAACCATATTGGTGTTTATTCTTTTTTGTCTGTTCCCTGCTTATTTTCCGCTGATTGCGTGGGTATTTGGTGGCCTGTGCTGGTTTACGACGCTTACACGTGTCTGGGGGGGATATAAGACGTTGAAGAAAGTGGAGAAAATTTAGGCTTCATTCTGGTAGCCCCATCCCTGCATAGGGATGGGGAAGCGTTTTATGGGTTACTTCCAGCTACTGTCTGGCCCACGTTCTCCGGTAACCACAGGGTTCTTCGGATTTGCGCTCCATTCATACCAACCGCCATCGTAAACGCTAACGGAAGGCCAGCCCATCGCACGGGCATACATGAAGGTTTCTGACGCTCTCCAACCGGTGCCGCAATAGAAAGAGACGTGTTGATCCGGCGTGATATGCCATTCTTTCCACATCGCAGCAATATCATCTGCTGAGCGCATGGTGCCATCTGGATTATGGAAATCTTCCATATGTGTGGAATCGCTGCCTGCATGTCCCCAACGCGCGCCAGCAATTTCGCCTTTTGGCTTGATGTAGCTGTAACCGCTGGTTTCACCGGTAAATTCAGGCCATGAACGAATGCTGACTAAAGAAGCATTTTTACGATTTAATAATCCACGCGCCTGTTCTTCATTCAGCATGATTTGAGGCTGTCCAGGAATAGTTGCACCGAAATCTGGCGCTGGTTTTGCCTCTTTCGGTAGGCCGCGTTCGACCGGTAATCCCGCCGCTGACCAAGTCTGCCAACCGCCGTCCAGTAAGCGAACGTCTTTGACGCCTGCATACAGCAGGATCTGCGCCACACGGGCAGCTGCGTAAACGTCGCGGCCGTATAGGATCACGGTGGTATCGTGTTTGATACCCTGTTTAGCCATCAGGGCTTTCAGTTTATCATCGGAAACTTTATTCCATAGCGGTTCACTTTCGACGTCATTGGTATCGATGTAGCCCGCGTTGGGGATATGACTGATGAGGTATTTTTTAGGTGCACCCCATGCAGCCTCAATCACTTTCCATTCACCAGCAGGTTTGGCGGCAACGGCTTTTCCCTGCTGGAGATCGTAAATCCACTGTGGATAGACTAATTGTTCAAAGTGCGGCATGCGCTGCAAGCGCTTAGGCTGCGCTAATGCATCGCTGAGTAATGTGACATTGGCATAGCCAAGTTTAACTAAACGTTCTTGCACCGCAGACGTTTGTGCTGCAGTCCCGTACAGGGCCACTTTGCGGTCAGGCGTGATTTGGTGTTGAGTTGCCCATTGCTGCAACTGCTGATCGCTCATTTCGCTTAACCAGCCAGCCGAGAGATTGTCTGCCTGAGGTTCATGGCCGGAGGCACCGTCAACGCCCTGTGGCCAACCGTTGTAAAATGCGCTAGGGCGAGTATCAATAACCGCACCTTTTTGAGATTGGACATCGGCCAGTGTGGTTTGGGTCATGGGGATGGCAGCAGCGTTGGCCACCTGTAGCCAGCCGAGCAAAAGCGCAGAAGTGGCTAACTGGGAAGAGAATTTCATTAAGTTTCCTAGCGAAGAAAAGGTGAGAGGCTTATTTTGGCGGAATATTTTGTCGCGTTCTTTGTGCGAACGCACAATGTTTTACATTATTACGTAGGTGATAATATAAATTCGCTGTTCTATTAATAGTTTAACTAATGAGGAAATGAAGTCGTCATGTTTAAGCGCCGTCAGAGGAATATCGTCATTTTATTGTGTCTGATAGGGGGCGCCATGATGTGGTTTGAGCCTGTACGCCACCAGCTGAAAGCATTATGGGGACTTTTTTCATCATTGGACGTGAATGTGATGATGGAATATTTGCGCAGCTTCGGGCCATGGGCAATGGCTGTCTCATTTTTGTTAATGATTTTTCAGGCGATCGCCGCACCGTTACCGGCTTTTTTGATAACGTTTGCCAATGCCGCATTGTTCGGCTGGTGGCAGGGCGCTTTGTTGTCATGGTGCAGTTCAATGGTCGCGGCATGGTTGTGCTTTGTGCTGGCGCGATGGCTAGGCCGAGACACTATCGAGAAATTCGTCTCAGAAAAGGCTTTGGACAGCAGCGATCGTTTTTTTGAACGCTACGGCAAACACACCATCTTGATATGTCGGCTATTACCTTTTATCTCATTTGACATTATTAGCTATGCAGCAGGTTTAACCTCAATTAAAGTAAGGACATTCCTAATAGCCACCGGAATAGGGCAGCTACCTGCAACGCTTGTTTACTCATATGTTGGAGGAATGCTCACGGGAGGCTTGCAGTGGTTTATCACGGGGCTATTAATTATGTTTTCTTTGAGTATTCTGATTTTTGCATTAAAAAAGAAAAAGCTCTCTCAAGAAAACAACAGCTAAGCTTAATGAAACCGGTCTCTGTTATTTCTCTTACATTAGATTTATTAATTTATTTATTACTTAAGACAGATAACCCTAAGAAAAATAAAACTACTGTCATTATAAAGCCATTGTAAAACAATCTTTTAGTTGATTGAAAGGTGACTATCTGACCTAATCAATAAGATATACTCAACAATGTAAATCTTTTTGCGTATTTTATGCTTTAAATTTGTTTTTAAGCCATAATTAAACGTGTTGAAAAACTGAATTAAGTATTTTCAGTTGTAGCTAACAGTAATGAGGGGAGGATGACGTTTATCTGAGTAGTAATACGTTTTAAATACCAGGGTTTATAGTCGCTGACTAATAATGAGAAATAGATATGATAAACACACATCGTCCTACGATTAACTTAGATTTAGATTTGCTACGAACTTTTGTAGCTGTTGCCGATGTGAAGACTTTTGCTGCTGCTGCCATTGTGGTGCAAAGAACACAATCGGCGGTGAGTCAGCAAATGCAACGTTTGGAGCAACTGGTGGGTAAAGAGCTTTTTGCTCGCCATGGGCGTAACAAACAACTGACTGAACACGGAGTACAGCTATTAGGTTATGCGCGTAAGATTTTACGCTTCAACGATGAAGCCTGTAGTTCATTGATTTACAACCATCTACAGGGTTCACTGATTATCGGCGCAACTGATGATACTGCCGATAGCATCCTGCCATTTCTCCTAAGTCGCTTTACCAGCCTGTATCCCAAGCTGGAAATCGACGTTAGGGTTAAGCGCAGCCCAGACATGAGGCAATTACTAAAAGACAGAGAAATTGATCTTGCCGTTACTACGATGGGGTTTGATGAGTTCTCTTATGAAACTTTAAGACGCTCTCCGACCGTATGGTTCTGCGCAACGGATTATGACTTTCAGCCTAGCGAACCCGTACCATTGGTGGTGCTGGATGAACCAAGTCCTTTCCGTGCGCTTGCCATTAAGCATCTCAATGAGGCGGGAATCCCATGGCGTATTGCCTATGTGGCTTCCACGCTTTCAGCGGTACGCGCCGCAGTGAAAGCGGGCTTAGGCGTCACCGCACGTCCTATTGAGATGATGAGCCCAGAACTACGCGTTCTTGGTTTGTCTGAGCGTTTGCCTAAGCTACCTGAAACGGAATATGCGCTTTGCTTAGCACCAAACTGTACTAATGAATTAGCGACGATATTGTTTAGTTCATTAAAAGCAGGTTCCGATCCTTATATTGAGGGGGGACCAGGCGTAACAGTACAAACAGTACAGGAAGGATCTTTTTCAAGTGGACCAGAAGATGTGGCTTGAATTTGAAATCTCTCCGCTCATCTGAGCTTAATTTCACACACCGGTAGAAGTGCATAAAAATGCCGGTGTGTGACTATTCTCCTTTTGAAAAATAAATTTAACATCTCTCTGCTGATAAAACTTATTCCGTATTACTGAACCGATTCCGCTTTGCCATCAATTAGTTAAATGAAAATCATTCTCACTAAATGTAGTCTGTGCAAAATACGCACAATATTTGTTAAGCAATCTTCCGGCCATGCCTTCCTGAATGAATATTCATTTGTCTGCTTACCATTGTTAATGTGATCCGCGTCATAAAAATGCCCGAGATACCCACGATGATGAACGGGTAATACCTAAGAAAATGGTATAGTGGCTACCAAACATTCACTTTTGTTTACATAATCGACACGTTACTGATGCAACTTGCAAACCTTATGAAGGATGCTAATACGTCGTGCAGACGCATCAAATGTTAAGTAAAATGTGGTGTTGTAAATTAATGTGTTGTTACCTTTGTCAAAGTTGACAAAAGGTTATAGAAAGGAGTAAAAAGCCCACAGTAAAACTCTGTTTAATCACTAAAAACAGGTGTTTTCTTGTGGTCCTTTTCCTTCCCTTAGTCGTTGTGGTGCACCTGCATTTCTTCAATGCAGAGAGACGCACCACGTTTGATGAGTAAGCATAAGAGTATGTCAACAGCCACTGAAGTAATCGCTCATCACTGGGCATTCGCCGTATTTATCATCATCGCACTCGGGCTATGTGGGGTTATGCTTCTTGGAGCATATGCACTCGGTGGGAGAGCACGTGCGCGCTCGAAAAATACGCCTTATGAATCCGGTATCGACTCAGTAGGTTCGGCGCGTTTGCGTCTGTCTGCTAAGTTTTATCTGGTCGCCATGTTCTTCGTCATCTTTGATGTGGAAGCCTTGTATCTATATGCATGGTCTGTCTCCATCCGGGAGAGTGGATGGATTGGCTTTATCGAAGCGGCAATTTTCATTTTGGTGCTGTTAGCAGGCCTGTTCTATTTGGTGCGTATTGGCGCGCTTGATTGGACGCCGGCACGTTCCAAGCGCCGTGTAGAACACGAAAGTACCGTTACGAATACCGATAGCCGCCCGCAGTAAGCCTGGCCTATTAGTCACCATTTATAGAGAAAGAATTGAGGCATAAAGATGGATTATACGCTCACCCGCATCGATCCGGACGGTGAGAACGACCGTTACCCCCTGCAAAAACAGGAGATCGTATCCGATCCTCTGGAACAACATGTTCACCGCAGTGTTTACATGGGCAAACTCGAAAATGCCCTGCATGACATGGTGAACTGGGGGCGTAAAAACTCTCTTTGGCCGTATAACTTCGGCCTTTCTTGTTGTTATGTGGAGATGGTGACGTCATTCACTGCGGTGCATGACGTTGCGCGTTTTGGTGCGGAAGTACTGCGTGCTTCACCGCGTCAGGCCGACTTTATGGTGGTTGCAGGAACCTGTTTCACCAAAATGGCACCGGTCATCCAGCGTCTTTATGACCAAATGCTGGAGCCAAAATGGGTGATCTCAATGGGTTCCTGTGCGAACTCCGGCGGCATGTACGACATCTATTCTGTGGTGCAGGGCGTGGACAAATTTATTCCGGTTGATGTGTATATCCCGGGATGTCCGCCGCGTCCAGAAGCCTATATGCAGGCATTAATGTTGTTGCAGGAATCTATCGGTAAAGAACGCCGCCCATTGTCGTGGGTTGTTGGCGATCAAGGTGTTTACCGCGCCAACATGCCATCAGAAAAAGAACGTAAGCGTGCTGAACGCATTGCAGTAACCAATCTGCGTTCACCAGACGAAATTTAATTTGCGCCTTGTGCAGTCTACTGAAGATGTGAGCGTCAGAAGATGGATTGCAGTTTTGAGTAGCGAATGATTTAGCCCGTTAGTTTGCTGGTTTCCCAGCAAGTAAAGTAAAAGCGTGGTGATAAAAATTATGACAGATTCGACGACGCAAGATCTGAATTTGCCTGCCTGGCAAACCCGCGATCATCTCGATGATCCGGTGATCGGTGAATTGCGCAACCGTTTTGGGCCCGATGCCTTTACCGTTCAGCCCACCCGCACCGGAATGCCTGTTGTTTGGGTGAAGCGTGAGCAATTACTGGAAGTTATGACCTTCCTGAAGAAACTGCCTAAGCCGTATGTCATGCTGTTTGACTTACACGGCATGGACGAGCGCCTGCGTACTCATCGTCAGGGCCTGCCAGAAGCAGATTTCTCGGTCTTCTACCACATCATCTCTATTGAACGAAATCGTGACATCATGCTCAAGGTGGCATTGTCTGAAAAAGACATGCACCTGCCGACCGTGACTAAGATTTTCCCTAACGCTAACTGGTATGAGCGTGAAACGTGGGAAATGTTCGGTATGACCTTTGATGGCCATCCTCACTTGACGCGCATTATGATGCCGCAATCTTGGGAAGGTCATCCGCTGCGTAAAGATTATCCAGCGCGTGCGACAGAATTTGATCCGTTTGAACTGACCAAGCAGAAACAAGATCTGGAAATGGAGTCGTTGACCTTCAAACCTGAAGATTGGGGAATGAAGCGCAGCACCGAAAACGAAGACTTCATGTTCCTGAACTTGGGGCCTAACCACCCATCTTCTCACGGTGCGTTCCGTATCGTGTTGCAGTTGGACGGTGAAGAGATTGTCGACTGTGTGCCAGACGTGGGTTATCACCACCGCGGCGCAGAGAAGATGGGCGAGCGTCAGTCATGGCACAGCTATATTCCGTATACCGACCGTATTGAATACCTCGGCGGGTGCGTGAATGAAATGCCTTACGTGCTTGCGGTTGAAAAACTGGCGGGTATCGAAGTGCCAGAACGCGTGAAAGTGATCCGCGTTATGCTGTCTGAACTGTTCCGTATCAACAGCCATCTGCTGTACATCTCGACCTTTATTCAAGACGTTGGCGCAATGACGCCGGTATTCTTCGCCTTCACCGACCGTCAGAAAGTGTATGACGTGGTTGAAGCGATTACCGGTTTCCGTATGCACCCAGCGTGGTTCCGTATCGGCGGTGTCGCACACGATCTGCCGCGTGGATGGGAACGCTTGCTGCGTGACTTCCTCGACTGGATGCCAAAACGTCTGGATTCATACGTGAAAGCCGCGTTGAAAAACACCATCCTGAAAGGGCGTTCTGTCGGCGTGGCTGCTTACAATTCCAAAGAAGCATTGGATTGGGGCGTAACGGGCGCAGGCTTACGTGCGACGGGCATTGAGTTTGACGTGCGTAAATGGCGTCCATATTCAGGCTACGAAAACTTTGATTTTGAAGTGCCGGTCGGTCACAACGGTGACTGCTATGACCGTGTGATGCTGAAGGTGGAAGAGCTTCGTCAGAGTTTGCGCATTCTTGAGCAGTGCTACAAAAACATGCCGGAAGGTCCGTTTAAAGCCGACCATCCACTGACCACGCCGCCGCCAAAAGAGCGTACGTTGCAGCATATCGAAACCCTGATCACCCACTTCCTGCAAGTGTCGTGGGGTCCGGTTATGCCTGCAAACGAATCGTTCCAGATGGTCGAAGCGACTAAAGGGATCAACAGCTACTATCTGACCAGTGACGGCAGCACCATGAGCTACCGTACGCGCATTCGTACTCCGAGCTATGCGCACCTGCAACAGATCCCAGCGGTAATTCGTGGCAGCCTGGTATCCGACCTGATCGTATACCTCGGCAGTATTGATTTCGTTATGTCAGATGTGGACCGCTAATCATGTCAGATCAATCTTTAGCTAAAGAAGAGGTTTTCGTGCTCAGCGATAGCGCCCGTGAGGCCATCGAGCATGAAAAACATCACTATGAAGATCCGCGCGCCGCGTCGATTGAAGCACTGAAAATTGTGCAGAAAGAACACGGTTGGGTTCCCGATGGCGCGATTTATGCCATTGCCGAAGTGCTGGATATTCCTGCCGCAGACGTGGAAGGCGTGGCCACATTTTACAGCCAGATCTTCCGTCAGCCGGTTGGTCGCCACATTATTCGCTACTGCGATAGCGTGGTGTGCCATATCAATGGGTATCAAGGTATTCAGGCCGCGCTGGAGCGCAAGCTAAACATCAAACCGGGTCAAACCACGTTTGATGGACGCTTTACGCTGCTGCCAACCTGTTGTCTGGGTAACTGCGACAAGGGGCCGAATATGATGATCGATGAAGATACTCATGCTCACCTGACGCCGGAGAACGTCGTCGAATTGTTGGAGCAGTATAAATGACAATTCCTTCAGCTTTAGTTCCAACACGTTCAGCGGAAAGCCATCCGCTGACGTGGCGTTTACGCGATGATCGTCAGCCAGTGTGGCTGGATGAATATCGCAGTAAAAGTGGCTATCAGGGTGCTGAAAAAGCGCTCAAAGGCATGGCTCAGGATGAAGTCGTTAATCTGGTTAAAGACGCTGGCCTGAAAGGGCGCGGCGGTGCAGGTTTCTCCACCGGTTTGAAGTGGAGCCTGATGCCAAAAGATGAATCCATGAACATCCGTTACCTGCTGTGTAACGCCGATGAAATGGAGCCAGGTACTTATAAAGACCGTTTGCTGATGGAACAGATGCCGCACCTGCTGGTGGAAGGCATGCTGATCGCGGCATTCGCGCTGAAATCCTACCGTGGTTATATCTTCCTGCGCGGCGAATATGTTGAAGCAGCGGTAAACCTGCGTAAAGCGATTGAAGAAGCCAAAGCGGCTGGCCTGTTGGGTAAAAATATCCTCGGCAGCGGTTTTGACTTCGAACTGTTTGTGCACACCGGTGCGGGTCGTTATATCTGCGGTGAAGAAACAGCATTGATTAACTCGCTAGAAGGTCGTCGTGCAAACCCTCGTTCAAAACCCCCATTCCCAGCTAGCTCTGGGGTATGGGGTAAACCAACGTGCGTTAACAACGTTGAAACCCTGTGTAACGTGCCAGCGATCATCGAGCACGGCGTAGACTGGTACAAAGGTCTGTCTGCCGGTAAGAGCGAAGATGCGGGTACTAAACTCATGGGCTTCTCTGGCCGCGTTAAGAATCCAGGACTGTGGGAGCTGCCGTTTGGCACTACCGCACGCGAAATTCTGGAAGATTACGCCGGTGGCATGCGCGATGGTTTAACGCTTAAAGCGTGGCAGCCAGGCGGGGCAGGGACTGACTTCCTGACCGGCGATCATCTGGATCTGCCGATGGACTTTGCCAGCATCGGTAAAGCAGGTAGCCGTTTAGGTACCGCGCTGGCAATGGCCGTGGATAACGAAATTGGCATGGTGCCATTGGTACGCAACCTAGAAGAATTCTTCGCTCGCGAATCCTGTGGCTGGTGTACACCATGCCGTGATGGTTTGCCGTGGAGCGTAAAAATCCTGCGTGCCCTTGAGCGTGGTGAAGGTCAACCGGGCGATATTGAAACGCTAGAACAACTGTGCCGCCATTTAGGCCCAGGTAAAACGTTCTGCGCGCATGCGCCAGGTGCGGTTGAGCCACTGCAAAGCGCCATTAAATATTTCCGCGAAGAGTTTGAAGCAGGTATTGCCGCGAAAGAATACGGCAACTTGAATGCCATTAAGGGCATTCAGCCAAACCTGCTGAAATCGCGCTGGTAATTTTAGCCCCACCCCAATCTGCTCGATAGACAGCAGGTTTGCTCCTCCCCCTGCAAAGAGGGAGGTTGGGAGGGGGTTTAGGGTCAAAGTTTTCTTATTTTGGAAGCATGCTAATGGCTACAATTCATGTAGACGGCAAAGAGTATGAAGTTAACGGGGCGGAGAACCTGCTACAGGCATGTCTCTCTCTCGGGCTTGATATTCCTTACTTTTGCTGGCACCCGGCGCTGGGCAGCGTCGGTGCTTGCCGCCAGTGTGCGGTTAAGCAATACCAGAACGCGGAAGATACCCGTGGTCGTCTGGTAATGTCATGTATGACACCCGCGCAGGACGGAACCTTTATTTCCATCGATGATGCAGAAGCTAAAACGTTCCGCGAGAGCGTTGTGGAATGGCTGATGACCAACCATCCACATGACTGTCCTGTGTGTGAAGAGGGCGGTAACTGCCATCTGCAAGATATGACGGTGATGACCGGCCATAGCTTCCGTCGCTATCGCTTCACCAAACGTACTCACAACAATCAGGAACTGGGGCCGTTTATTTCTCATGAAATGAACCGCTGCATCGCCTGTTATCGCTGTGTGCGTTACTACAAAGATTACGCTGATGGCACCGATTTCGGTGTGTATGGCGCGCACGACAACGTCTACTTTGGTCGCCCAGAAAGCGGCACGCTGGAGAGTGAATTCTCCGGTAACTTGGTCGAAGTGTGCCCAACCGGCGTATTCACCGACAAAACGCACTCCGAGCGTTATAACCGTAAATGGGACATGCAGTTTGCCCCTAGCGTCTGCCAGCAGTGCAGCGTGGGTTGTAATACCAGTCCGGGTGAGCGCTACGGTGAAATTCGTCGTATCGAAAACCGTTTCAACGGTACCGTTAACCACTACTTCCTGTGTGACCGTGGCCGCTTCGGCTATGGCTACGTCAACCTGAAGGATCGTCCTCGCCAGCCGCAACAGCGTCGTGGCAACGACTGGATCCACTTGAATGCCGATCAGGCCATGCAAGGTGCGGCGGATCTGCTGCGTCAGGCGAAGAAAACTATCGGTATCGGTTCTCCACGTGCCAGCCTTGAAAGCAACTATGCGTTGCGTGAATTGGTCGGAGCGGAAAACTTCTACAGCGGCGTTGAAGCGGGTGAATTAAGCCGTTTGAATCTGATGCAAAAAATCCTGCGCGAGGGCGGTATCTATACCCCAGCTCTGCGTGAGATGGAAAGCTACGATGCCGTGCTGATCCTTGGTGAAGACGTAACCCAAACCGCTGCGCGTATCGCGTTGGCGCTGCGTCAGGCTGTAAAAGGCAAGGCGCGTGCGATGGCTGCGGCTCAGCGTGTAGCTGACTGGCAGATTGCGGCGATTCAGAACATTGGCCAACGTGCCAAGTATCCGCTGTTCATGACCAGCATTGACGATACCCGTTTGGATGATATCGCGGCGTTGAATTATCGCGCACCGGTCGCCGATCAGGCACGTTTAGGTTTCGCTGTGGCTCATGCGTTGGATAACTCAGCCCCTGCGGTTGAAGGTTTATCAGACGACGTGCGCAAGCAGGTTGACGTGATCGTTCAAGCGTTAGCGGGAGCGAAAAAACCACTGATCGTAACGGGCAGCAATGCTGGTTATACGCCGCTGATTGAAGCAGCTGCGAACGTTGCCAAAGCGTTGAAAGCGCGCGATCTGGATGTTGGTATCACTTTTATTGCCGCCGAAGCGAACAGCATGGGTCTGGCAATGATGGATGCTCCGTCGATTGACGATGCGTTGGTTGAGCTCGAACAAGGCAACGCTGATGCGGTTGTGGTGTTGGAAAACGATCTTTATCGCCATGCGCCAGCCGCGCGTGTTGATGCCGCTTTAGCGAAAGCCCAAAGCCTGATCGTAGTCGATCATCAACGTACAGAAATTATGCACAAAGCCGATCTGGTGCTCTCTGCGGCAAGCTTTGCCGAAAGCGATGGTACCTTGGTCAACCAAGAAGGCCGCGCACAGCGCTTCTTCCAGGTTTACGATCCGGCCTATTACGACGATCCGAAGAAAAACACGCCGTCCATTATGCTGGAAAGCTGGCGTTGGTTGCATTCCCTGCACACCACCGTCGAAAGCCGCCATATCGACTGGACGCAGCTGGATCACGTGATTGAATCTTGTGTTAAAGCCTATCCACAGCTGCAAGGCATCGTGGACGCGGCACCGGATGCAAGCTTCCGTATCAAAGGTCAGAAACTGGCTCGTGAACCGCATCGTTATAGTGGCCGCACCGCAATGCGCGCCAACATAAGCGTACATGAACCGCGTCAGCCGCAGGACAAAGACACCGCGTTTGCGTTCTCAATGGAAGGGTACAGTGGTCCATTGGAAGATCGTCAGCAGATCCCATTTGCATGGGCTCCAGGCTGGAACTCACCGCAGGCATGGAACAAATTCCAAGCCGAAGTGGGCGGCCATCTGCGCCACGGCGATCCGGGCGTGCGTTTAATCGCAGCGGGTGAAGGCTCATTGGCTTACTTCGACGCTGTACCTGCTGCCTACCAGAATGTGGGTTGGGTGGTTGCTCCTTACTACCATCTGTTTGGTAGCGACGAGATGACTCAGCGTGCACCGGTTATCCAAACTCGTATGCCAGAAGCGTACGTGATGGTGAATCCGGCGGATGCGGCGCAGTTGGGCGTTAACAGCGGAACGGTTCTGGAGCTGATTGTTGCAGAACAGAAACTGACGCTGCCAGTGCGCTTAAGCGATAATTTGCAGTCAGGTCAAATCGGTCTGCCTCTGGGTCTGCCAGGGATCTCCCCGGTGCTGAACGGAAGCAAAGTTGACGCTATTCAGGAAACGAAAGTGCGGGAGGCAGCATTATGAGTTGGCTGACGCCAGACGTGATCGACATCATTCTCACCGTGCTTAAAGCGGTGGTGATTTTGCTGGTGGTGGTCACCTGTGGGGCATTTATGAGCTTCGGCGAACGTCGCTTGCTCGGCCTGTTCCAGAATCGTTATGGACCAAACCGTGTTGGCTGGGGCGGCTCGCTCCAGCTGGTCGCGGATATGGTCAAAATGTTCTTCAAAGAAGACTGGGTTCCACGCTTCTCCGATCGCCTGATCTTTACCTTGGCGCCGATGATTGCGTTCTCCTCCCTGTTGCTGGCTTTCGCGATTGTGCCGGTAAGCCCAACGTGGATGGGTGCCGATCTGAACATCGGTATTCTGTTCTTCTTGATGATGGCAGGTCTTGCGGTTTACGCCGTGCTGTTTGCCGGTTGGTCGAGCAACAACAAATACTCCTTGCTGGGTGCGATGCGTGCTTCTGCGCAGACGCTGAGCTATGAAGTGTTCCTCGGTCTTTCGGTGATGGGCGTGGTTGCGCAGGCTGATTCCTTCAACATGCAGGCTATCGTTGAATCACAGTCTCATCTGTGGAACGTCATCCCGCAGTTCTTTGGATTCCTGACCTTTATTATCGCCGGTGTTGCGGTATGTCACCGTCACCCATTTGACCAACCGGAAGCCGAGCAAGAACTGGCCGACGGTTACCACATTGAATATTCCGGTATGAAATTCGGTCTGTTCTTCGTGGGGGAATATATCGGGATCGTCACCGTATCAGCGCTGATTGTGACGCTGTTCTTCGGAGGCTGGCAGGGGCCATTCCTGCCGCCGGTTATCTGGTTTGCAATCAAGACTGCCTTCTTCATGGTGATGTTTATTCTGGTGCGTGCGTCACTGCCGCGTCCTCGCTATGACCAGGTGATGTCATTCGGCTGGAAAATTTGCCTGCCGTTGACGTTGTTGAACCTGTTGGCGACCGCCGCCGTGATTTTGTATAACGCTCAATAAGGGGTGAATGTAACCATGACATTGAAAGAGTTAGTGGTTGGTTTCGGCACCCAAGTGCGCAGCCTGTGGATGATTGGCTTGCATGCGTTTGCTAAGCGCGAAACCCAAATGTATCCGGAAGAGCCGGTATATCTGCCGCCTCGCTACCGTGGTCGTATCGTGTTAACCCGCGATCCCGACGGTGAAGAGCGCTGCGTTGCCTGTAACCTGTGTGCCGTTGCCTGTCCGGTTGGCTGTATTTCTTTGCAGAAAGCAGAAACCAAAGATGGTCGCTGGTATCCAGAGTTTTTCCGCATCAACTTCTCTCGCTGCATCTTCTGTGGTCTGTGTGAAGAAGCGTGTCCAACGACCGCTATTCAGCTAACACCAGATTTTGAACTGGGTGAATTTAAGCGTCAGGATTTGGTATACGAAAAAGAAGATCTTCTGATCTCGGGCCCGGGTAAATATCCGGAATATAACTTCTATCGTATGGCCGGTATGGCTATCGACGGCAAAGCGAAAGGCGAAGCCGAAAACGAAGCGAAGCCGATTGACGTTAAAGGTCTGCTACCTTAAGGAGCCAAGCATGGAATTTGCATTCTACATTGCAGCGCTGGTGGCCGTGGTGGCAACGATCCGAGTGATCTCGCATGCCAATCCGGTTCACGCCTTGCTGTATTTAATCGTGTCGTTACTGGCGATTGCGGCGGTGTTCTTCTCTCTTGGTGCTTACTTTGCAGGTGCCTTGGAGATCATCGTTTATGCCGGTGCGATTATGGTTCTGTTCGTCTTCGTGGTCATGATGCTTAACCTCGGTAATTCGGTGGTGGAGCAAGAGCGCGCATGGTTGAAACCAACGCTGTGGATTGGGCCGAGCATTTTGTCTCTGATCCTGCTGGCGGTGCTGGTTTACGCCATTATGAGCGTGAACGATCAGGGGATCAGCGGCGACATGATTGACGCGAAAGCGGTCGGTATCGCGCTGTTTGGCCCTTATGTTCTGGCCGTTGAGCTGGTGTCTATGCTGTTGCTGGCGGGTCTGGTGGTGGCGTTCCATGTGGGACGCGAGCACAAGCAGGGCGAAGTCTTCAGCAAAGCGCCAGAAGCGGATGCCAATAAAGCCAAGGCAATGGCGGTAAAAAATAAGGCGGAGGAGCGAGCATGATCCCGTTACAACACGGTTTAATTCTGGCGGCCATCCTGTTTGTTCTCGGGCTGACCGGCCTATTAATCCGACGCAATCTGCTGTTTATGCTGATTAGCTTGGAAATCATGATCAACGCGGCTGCTTTGGCATTCGTGGTGGCGGGGAGCTATTGGGGACAAGCAGATGGCCAGGTGATGTACATTCTGGCGATCAGCTTAGCCGCGGCGGAAGCGAGTATTGGCTTGGCGCTGTTGCTGCAATTGCATCGTCGTCGCAACACCCTGAATATCGATACTGTCAGTGAGATGCGCGGATGAACCTACTCTACTTAACAATATTGCTACCGTTAATCGGGTTCTTGCTGCTGGCATTTTCCCGTGGTCGCTGGTCAGAAAATACGTCGGCCATCATCGGTGTCGGTTCTATCGGGCTGGCTGCGCTGGTTACCGCCTATGTGGGTTTTGATTTCTTAAGTCAAAAAGCCGACGGCATACAGGTGTTCAACCAACATCTGTGGAACTGGATGGCCGTGGGTGACTTCGGCATTCCTGTCACCTTAACGCTGGACGGTCTGTCGCTGACCATGCTGTCTGTGGTTACCGGCGTGGGCTTCTTCATTCATATGTTCGCCTCGTGGTATATGCGCGGTGAAGAGGGCTACTCGCGCTTCTTCGCTTATACCAACCTGTTTATCGCCAGCATGGTGGTATTGGTTCTGGCGGATAACCTGCTGCTGATGTATTTGGGCTGGGAAGGGGTAGGGCTGTGCAGTTATCTGCTGATCGGCTTCTATTACACCAACCCTGCTAACGGTGCGGCGGCAATGAAGGCGTTCATCGTGACTCGCGTGGGTGACGTGTTCTTGGCGATTGGCCTGTTCATTCTTTACAACGAACTGGGCACGCTGAACATCCGTGAACTGATGATTTTGGCTCCGCAAAAACTGGAGATAGGCTCGACCGCGATTACGTGGGCGACGCTGATGCTGTTGGGCGGTGCCGTTGGTAAATCTGCACAGTTGCCGTTGCAAACATGGTTGGCAGATGCGATGGCGGGTCCAACGCCGGTTTCTGCTTTGATCCATGCTGCGACCATGGTTACCGCGGGTGTTTACCTGATTGCACGTACTCACGGTCTGTTCCTGATGGCACCTGAAGTGCTGCATTTGGTGGGTATCGTTGGTGCGGTGACGTTGGTGCTGGCCGGTTTCGCCGCGCTGGTACAAACCGACATCAAACGCGTGCTGGCATACTCAACCATGAGTCAAATCGGCTACATGTTCTTGGCGCTGGGCGTTCAAGCATGGGATGCGGCAATCTTCCATCTGATGACGCATGCGTTCTTTAAAGCGCTGCTGTTCCTCTCTTCTGGTTCGGTGATTTTGGCCTGCCACCACGAGCAGAACATCTTCAAAATGGGTGGATTGCGTAAATCGCTGCCGCTGGTTTACATCTGCTTCTTGGTCGGTGGTGCTGCGCTGTCTGCGCTGCCAATCGTCACCGCGGGCTTCTACAGTAAAGATGAAATCCTGTGGGGTGCGTTGGCTTCCGGCCACGTTAACCTGATGACTGCGGGCTTGGTGGGTGCGTTCCTGACGTCGCTGTATACCTTCCGTATGATTTTCATTGTGTTCCATGGCGAAGCACATACCAAAGCACATGCGGGCAAAGGCATTGCGCATAGCCTGCCGCTGATTGTGTTGCTGGTGCTTTCTACCTTCATCGGTGCGTTGATTACGCCACCATTGGCGGGTGTGTTACCAGAAAGCCACGGCGGTGAAGCGGGTAAAATGACGTTAGAAATTATCTCCGGCGTCGTGGCTATCGTTGGCATCCTGCTGGCTGCTGTCTTGTACCTTGGGAAACGTCAGTTTGTGAATAGCGTGGCGCAGAGCGCGCCGGGTCGCTTCTTCTCAACGTGGTGGTTCCATGCATGGGGCTTTGACTGGCTGTACAACATGATCTTTGTTAAGCCGTTTAAAGCGATTGCTTACCTGTTACAGCGCGATCCGCTCAACAGCCTGATGAACCTGTTCGCCGTCTTTGCGCGTTGGGGTAATCGTGGTCTTGCGGTGAGTGAAAACGGTCAGTTGCGCTGGTATATGGCATCTATGGGTGTGGGCGCAGTAGTCGTATTGGCTCTGTTGTTATTGGTTAAGTGATATACCCTTCATCTTTCAAGTTGCAGGTGTGTTGGCTGTGTTCGCTCACCCTAGTCACTTACTTTAGTAAGCTCCTAGGGACTCGTTCACTTGCCGCCTTCCTGCCTCTTGAAATCTATAGGGTATAGCTTATGGAGAACTGTTTAGGGTTCTCCATTGCATGAAACCTCATTCAATTTTAAGGGACACAAAGCGCCATGTTATTACCTTGGCTAATTCTTATCCCGTTCATCGGTGGCTTTTTAAGCTGGCAGAGCGAGCGCTTCGGCACTAAAGCTCCACGCTGGATAGCACTGATAGCAATGGGTCTGACGTTAGTGTTGTCTGTGCAACTATGGTTGCAGGGCGGCTATTCTCTGACACAGGCGACGGGGCTTCCGCAGTGGCAGTCAGAGTTCTCCGTGCCGTGGATCCCACGTTTCGGGATTGAATTCCACCTAGCACTGGATGGTTTATCACTGCTGATGGTGGTGTTGACCGGCTTGCTGGGCGTTCTGGCGATCCTCTGTTCTTGGAACGAGATCCAGAAGTATCAGGGCTTCTTCCACCTGAATCTGTTATGGATTCTGGGGGGCGTAATCGGTGTGTTCTTGGCCATCGACCTGTTCCTGTTCTTCTTCTTCTGGGAAATGATGCTGGTGCCGATGTACTTCTTGATCGCTCTTTGGGGTCATAAAGCATCAGACGGCAAAACTCGTATCAGTGCGGCAACCAAGTTCTTCATCTACACCCAGTCCAGCGGCCTGATTATGCTGATTGCGATTCTGGGTCTGGTATTTGTTCACTTCAACGCTACCGGCGTGTGGACATTTAACTATGAAGAATTGCTGAACACGCCAATGAGTCACAACGTTCAGTATCTGCTGATGTTGGGCTTCTTTATTGCATTCGCCGTGAAGATGCCGGTGGTTCCATTGCATGGCTGGCTACCTGATGCACACAGTCAGGCACCGACCGCAGGTTCCGTTGACTTAGCCGGTATTTTGCTGAAAACCGCAGCCTATGGCCTGTTGCGCTTCAGCCTGCCGCTGTTCCCTGAAGCATCCCATGAGTTTGCGCCTATCGCGATGTGGTTAGGCGTTATTGGTATCTTCTACGGTGCATGGATGGCGTTTGCTCAGACTGATATTAAGCGTCTGATTGCTTACACCTCCGTTTCCCACATGGGCTTCGTGTTGATCGCGATTTACTCCGGTAGCCAACTGGCCTATCAGGGCGCGGTTATCCAGATGATTGCACACGGTCTGTCTGCTGCCGGTATGTTCATCATCTGCGGTCAGCTTTACGAGCGTCTGCATACGCGTGATATGCGTCAGATGGGCGGTTTGTGGGGCCGGATTAAATACCTGCCTGCGCTGTCGCTGTTCTTTGCCGTTGCAACCTTAGGTATGCCGGGTACCGGTAACTTCGTTGGTGAGTTCATGATCCTGTTCGGCAGCTTCCAAGTGGTGCCGGTTATCACGATTATCTCTACCTTCGGTCTGGTATTTGCCTCTGTTTATTCGTTAATCATGATGCAGCGCGCTTATTACGGTGCACCAAAATCTGACAAGCCGCTGCCGGGTATGAGCACGCGTGAGCTGTCGATTATTCTGCTGCTGGTGGTTCTGCTGGTTGCGCTGGGAGTTTATCCTCAGCCGATTCTGGATACGTCCAGTGCCGCAATGACGAACGTGCAACACTGGTTTAGCTCTGCTTCAACTTTAACAACAAGGCCGTAATTCGCCATGACAATAACTCCTCAACATCTGATCGCACTGTTACCGCTGTTGATCGTCGGATTGACGGTGGTGGTTGTGATGCTGTGCATTGCGTGGCGACGCAACCACTTCGTCAACGCAACGGTGACAGTGATCGGTTTGAACCTGGCGCTGCTTTCGCTCTATTTTGTGGGGCAGCTTCTTTCTGCAACGGATGGCTCGTTAAACGTAACGCCGCTGTTTCGCGTTGATAGTTTCTCCATGCTGTATATCGGCTTGGTGTTGCTGTCGAGCCTTGCGACCAGCACGTTTGCCTATCCATGGCTGCAAGGCTATCCAGATAACCGCGATGAGTTCTATCTGCTGGTTCTGATTGCAACGCTGGGCGGTATCGTACTGGCTTGCGCTAACCATCTGGCTGCGTTGTTCATCGGTATCGAACTGATTTCGCTGCCGCTGTTTGGCCTGATTGGCTATGCGTATCGCCAGAAACGTTCGCTGGAAGCCGCTATCAAGTACACCATTCTGTCAGCGGCGGCGTCATCGTTCCTGCTGTTCGGTATGGCGCTGCTGTATGCTGAATCTGGCGACCTGTCGTTTGCCGGCCTCGGTAAAAGCATGAGCGATAGCATGCTGCACGAACCACTGCTGTTAGCAGGTTTAGGCATGATGCTGGTTGGCTTTGGCTTCAAGCTTTCACTGGTTCCGTTCCAGCTGTGGACGCCTGACGTGTATCAGGGCGCGCCTGCACCGGTTTCAACCTTCTTGGCCACCGCCAGCAAGATTGCCATCTTTGCTGTGCTGATGCGTCTGTTTATGTATGCGCCGGTCACCAACAGCGAAACGGTACGTTTGGTTCTGGGCATCATCGCATTCTGCTCCATCCTGTTTGGTAACCTGATGGCCATCACGCAGAGCAACATCAAGCGTCTGCTGGGTTACTCTTCGGTGTCTCATTTAGGCTATCTGCTGGTGGCACTGATTGCGGTTCAGAGTCAGCAAATTTCTGCTGAAGCGGTTGGCGTGTATCTGGCGGGTTATCTGTTCGCAAGCCTTGCCTCCTTCGGCGTGGTGAGCTTGATGTCTAGCCCATACAGCGGCCCTGACGCAGAATCCCTGTTCTCTTATCGTGGTCTGTTCTGGCATAAGCCAATTCTGTCTGCGGTAATGACGGTGTCTATGCTGTCTCTGGCTGGTATCCCAATGACGCTGGGCTTCATCGGTAAATTCTATATCGTTACCGTGGGTGTTCAGGCGCATCTGTGGTGGCTGACCGGTGCGGTTGTGGTGGGTAGTGCGATTGGTTTGTACTACTACCTGCGCGTTGCTGTGAGTATGTACCTGCATGCACCTGAAACGCTGGTGCGTGATACGCCAAATAACTGGGCACTGACTGCCGGTGGCGTTGTGGTACTGATTTCAGGGATCTTAGTGGTTCTGCTGGGTATCTTCCCTCAGCCGCTGATTTCTCTGGTGCAGATGGCACAGCCGATTCTTTAATTGAATCGATAAGGCCATAGCCAAATAAAGCCCTATTAGTTAACGCTAGTAGGGCTTTTTGCATATACGCGTTAAAGGAATGGCAAGGCCGAATGAGTTGGAGATTAGATTCATTCTTCAGAGTGTCTGAAAGAGATGGCGGGTATGTTGTATACGCACGTTTTTATGCATGAAAATAGTTTTTTAAATTTAATTTTTTTACTAACAAACGGATATAAACAAAATAGGTTTAAATCTCAATTTAAACAAATAAATCAATAACTTAAATATAGTTATTAATCTATAGAATGTGAGGTACACGGTGATATACAGAATATCCCCTCAGTTATCTCATTAACGTAAGAGGGGATATTTTCTAATTAATTAAAGGATATCACCATGAAAACTACAGAACTGACCGCATTAGCCCTGTCTTCTACTGTATCGGCCGCTCAGGCTGCAACTCGTCCAATGCGTATTTTATTGGTCAATGACGACGGCTATCAGTCTACAGGGATCACCTCGCTGCAAAGTAAACTTGCGGCTAAAGGTTATGATGCGTGGTTGACAGCACCTGCAACCGATCAAAGTGGTCAAGGTTCAGCAATGACAATTAGCCCAAATAATGCTTTTGAGGTGAAAAAAGTCGGTGATAAGCAATATGGCTTCCCTGGAACACCGTCGGATTCGCTAGATTTTGGTTTGCTGGGTGTGCTGAAAGATACCCCGCCGGATCTGGTGATCTCTGGTGTTAACTACGGGCAAAATAACGGCGGGAACTTGCAGAACTCGGGTACGGTTTCTGCGGCCGCGTTGGCTATTCGCTATGGCTATCCAACCATTGCGGCTAGTATTGGTATGCTCATGAGTGTAGATGAAGCCAAAGCAGGTTTCCCAAGCACTAAACTTTATTGGCCTGACGCCGTTGATTATGTTGTTAGTATGGTGGACGCTTTGGCTAAAAATTGGACACCGGGTGAGACAGTTTTACCTTATGGTACCGGTGTTAACGTGAATTATCCGGCCTTACCAAAAGATAAAATCTTGGGAAGAAAGTTTGTGCTTAATGATTTGCACGCTAAACCGATGTTTAGCTATGAGATACAGCCTGATGGCACCGCTACGCAGGTAATTAACCCTGATGCGCTAACGCCTGCGGCGGGTAATACGGACGTTAACTTGCTGAATGAAGGCTATATCACGTACACCGTGATTGATTCTGATTGGAATGCGCCACAGTTTGATATGAACTATGCCTATGCTTTTGACGCCCCCGAGTTAAAACATCCTTAATGCTTGATAAACAAATATTAACGGCCTGAGATTTCAGGTCGTTTTTCGTTGCAAAGCCAAAACGGTTATCGCATCTTTTATTGCCGCACAAAAATTAGTATGTTAGTCTAACTAAATTGGTTTCACTCCTTCCTAACTGAGCTCTCGTATGATTAACGATCTGAAAAAACTTCA